>CAYVSD010000001.1:0-28106 GCA_964453315.1 uncultured Muribaculaceae bacterium
CTTCCAACCGAACAACAATTAGCAGACATGGCAACAGCATTATACGGCGGTAAACGAGGAGGCGGAAGCTTCAGCGCAAGCGCCTCAACAGGTATATGTATAAACGCCGCAGGTTCAATCGGTTCCGGTGAGGCAATACCTCAAGCTCTTTCCGGCTTAGGCTCCTCATGGTGCCTCTTGTGGTCCAGTTCAGAGCTCAACGCTAGCCGCGCGTACTACCGGAACTTCGACAGTTCGAATACGTACAGGGGCTACGACCTCCGCAACACTTCGCCTGTCAGTGCGGTTTGCGTGGAATAGCTCGAGAAGATTAATTAAAGGTGGTAAGGTGCGTCGTTTGACGCACCTTTTAAATTGTAAATTTTTCTTAACACAATTTTGAAAAAATTAAAGATTTCATTATAAAAAGTCGATATATACCTTGATGAACCAAGAAGAAATGAGGTACATTATGGATTTTAAATTTAATGATTCCGAAATTCGCGCAACTGGACAAGGCTCTTTTGTGATAATCACAAGAGAGGCTCAAGTGAAACCAGAAGATATGATACAAATTATTGACGAAGCCGGTCACGAAACCAATTTTACATTAGATAAATTTATTGAAATTTTTGATAATCAAGGCCTATCCGGTTTTGCGGCATAAACATATATAATAGAATTTAACGGAGATACTTAAATGTATCTCCGTTTTGTTTTGTGTTAAAATCAATTTATGAGCGAATACAATCATTACACGGTAATGAAATACGAAGCCGTTGATGCACTTGAATGTCAGGATAACAAAATTTATGTTGATTGCACCTTAGGTGGGGGTGGACACAGCGAATTAATATTGCAAAGAATTTTGCCAAACGGAAGATTAATTTCTTTTGACGTAGATGAAGATGCTATTGAAGCTTCAACCAAACGGCTTTCGCAATACAAAAATCTGACTATTGTAAAAAGTTCTTATACCAGAATAAAAGAAGTGCTTTCCGAATTAGGAATAGAAAAAATTACAGGTGGTGTTTTATTTGATTTAGGAGCTTCATACAACCAATTAACCAAACAAGAAAGAGGATTTTCCTTTACAAAAGAAGCGCCGCTTGATATGAGATTTGACAAAGACGCATCATTTAGCGCTTTTGACGTTGTAAATGACTACAGCGAAGATGATTTAGTAAGAATTTTCTCGCAATACGGTGAAGAAAGATTTTCAAAAAGAATCGCAAAAGAGATTGTAAAACAGAGAAAGTTAAAAAAAATTAACACAACTACAGAACTTTCTGACTTAATTATTCAATCAACTCCGCATATAAAATCTAAGGTTCACCCTGCTACAAGGGTTTTTCAGGCTATCAGAATTGAAGTAAACCAAGAGTTAAAAAATGTTAAAAACACATTAAACGATGTATTGGATTTATTAGGATATGGTGCTATAATAAGTGTGTTAAGTTTTCATTCTCTTGAGGACCGCATAGTAAAACAGACATTTAAATATTATTCAACAAAGTGTCACTGCGATAAAACCCAAATGATTTGTCATTGTCCGCCTCCTATTTTGGAATTAGTGAATAAAAAACCAATAATGGCATCTGACAAAGAAATATTGGAAAATCCTCCTTCAAGAAGTGCGAAACTAAGAATTGCAAAATGTATTAGAAAGTAGAGTTCTCCGAGTGGCGATGATTTTAACAACAAATTCTATAACAACTCAGCAGCAGGATTTATTATCTCGTAACAAATATGTTAATAATCCTGTCAAACCAAATGATGATTACTCTACACAAGTTATAGAAGGCTCTTTTTATCAAGCCAAACCTATGACGGTACGCGAAATGCTTACCCGGAAAATAAATAAATCCCTCTGTGGTTTTTTACTTGTTACAATAGCTGTAACCTTTGTTAGTTATTATATTTCAATGATTTATGAAGCAAAATTGAACGCTCTTGATAATGAAATAGTTAGAATTAATGCTGAAAATCAAGATTTACAATCAGAATTAGACAGATTTCGCTCATTTAATAATGTTGATAATAAAATAGGAAAATTTAATCTTTTGCAAAAAGCGGATAAAGTAATTGAAGTTAATGCATTAAGCGCAAAAGAAACAAATATTGCCCCTCAAAAAATTTCATCTAATGACAACGTAAATTGGGCAATCGGATACTAACCTTTATAGCCTATTACTACATCATTTATAACATTTAAAATTTTGTAATAAGCATCAGATTCTTTTTTAGGCGCAGATAAAATCATTTTAAGCAGTTGCGAATTTGTATTGTGATTTTTTTCTATACAGCATCAGGACAAACAAATGCAACCTTAGATACAACTAAGATTCCACCTGCTCTTTCCGGCTTAGCCTCCTCCTCGTACGACTTGTGGTCCAGTTCAGAGTACAGCGCTAACATCGCGTACCACAGGGGCTTCGTCAGTTGGGGTACGGACAGGGACTACCTCCTCCGCAGCAATCCGGCTTTCTGGGCGATTTGCGTAGCGAAGTAGCGAGCAGAGGCTTCCGAGCCTGCGGCGATATCAAGCTGTTCGCAGGACAAGGCCGCAGGCTCGGAAGTCGTTTAACGCGAGCTACGAGAACCAAATCGCAATAAGTAAATAAGGCGATAAGTTCCTAACGTTCGGCGGAGCGAAGCTCCGCAGACTTTATATAGTTTCCCTCTCCTATGGAGAGGGAGTTAGGGTGAGGGTTGTTCCCCGCAAGGGGCGCGTAGCATAAAATTCACCCCTCACTTGAATTTCTAAGCGCATCCTTCGCTAAGAAATTCTTTTCTCTCCCTAGGAGAGAAAAGAATCAACCTCTCTTGGGGAAAGATGTCGCGAAGCGACAGGAGAGGGTTTGCAAGTGTCGTGTTGGGCTGAAAGCCCAACTTACAATTTTTAAAGGCAATAAGGCAATAAGTTCCTAACGTTCGGCGGAGCGAAGCTCCGCCGAATTAATAATTTACCTTCTCTCCTCCATTTGTATGATTTTTATTAAGTAATTAAAGTTTTTCAAATTTCTGCCGACTCTATAAACAGAGAGCTCATGGATAGAAGGAAAAATTATGGATAAAAAAGAGAAAAAGCAAACAGGAGTTTCACTTTTCAGCCAATCTGATTATCTTGTAGATTCCGACCCTATAGAAGAAATGTTTGCACTTAATCTTGGGGATTTCTTAACAGAAAACCTTATTTCAGATGATTTGGCAAAGAAAATAAGTATTAAGTCAAATAAAAAAGACCGCCTTATTAACCAGTTAAAGGAATTAATAGACATTTATTCATCAAAAAATACTCTGTGTGTTTTGAATTTTAACGAAAACGAAGAACAGGCTATCTATACTTCTGTTGCAAAGTCTATTGTTCAAATGGTGGAAGCAAAAAGCTGCCGTCTATTTTTTATAAAAAATAATGAATTGACTTTAGCTGGAAATTCTGATAGTGAAAAAATCGAAAGCCATTTTTCTATAGAAGAAATTTCTCACAACGAAATTATTGAAAAAGATAATTTTATCTGCATACCTATGAGAAATTCTGCAATTCCTGTAGGAACAATTGAAATAACATTATTAAAACCTCTAGAAGAAAATTTTGCAGAGCTTGTAATTAGTATTGCAAATCTGCTTGGAACAACAATTACATTACAAAAAGTAATAGATAAAACAAATAAAATTATCGAATCCCCTGACTCTCAAGAGTTTGAACTCAAGGAACTGCGAGGAGAATTAACAGCATTAATCGGAGATTTATGTGATTATCAGCAAAATTTTGTAGAAAATCTTGCAAATGCGGTTGATAAAAAAGGTCAATACAAAGTTTCACATTCAAGAAACAGCGCAAAATTAGCTCGCAATATTTGCAACAAACTGGGATTAAACGAAAAAACAACCGATTTGATTTATTATGCCGGATTGTTGCAAAATATCGGAAAAATAACATTACCGGAAAAAATCTTTGCAACAAACGGAAAACTGTCTCCTGAAGAATTAAACAAAATAAAAAATCACACAAATGTCGGCGTTAATTTGTTAATGAACATAAACTTTTTATCAGAGGTTGTGCCTTATATAACCTACCAAACAGAGCGTATTGACGGTTCGGGAAGTCCTGAAGGTCTAAAAGGACAATCAATACCGCTGGGTTCAAGAATTATTGCCGTTAGTGATGCATATTGTGCCATGACATCAGACAGGCCATACAGAGAAGCGATGACAAGCGAAAAAGCTCTATCTATTTTGAGTGAAGAAGCGGGCAAAAAATGGGACTCTGACGTTATAAACGCACTATTACAAATAGTAAATTCATAAAAATTTATAACAACTAGCAATTATTTTTTTTACGGACTTTCTAATTAATAGAAAAGGAGATTATTTTTATGAAATTAACATTTAGTCCGAGCAGATTTGCCCAACAACACGGTTATGGTATTGCCAATATCCCGCTTAAAGACGGTTCAACAGTAAAAATTCTTGACAATATGAACGGCAGAGTAAACGTTTTTCAAATGAAGAAAGGAAGAGTACTTGGAGCTCAAGGTTATAGTTCGCATGATGTATTAGATGCGAATGAGTATATTTTCAATACAATTGAAAAAATAAGACCTTTGGCAGAGGACGCACAAAATTTAACTGCAAAAGTCTTAAAACAACTAATCGACAGCTTGCATTAAAAATTTTTAACTTGCATGACAAAAAATTTTATAATAAAATAGGGGTGACGATTTAATATCGTTGCCCTTTTAATTATAACAATGAGGATTAGCCATGAAGTATGAGAGTATATTTTCACTATTAGAACACACAACAACTGTAAACCAGAAAAAAGTTGCCCTTGGGATGAAAAATATGTGGGGTTGGACAGAATTTACATATAAAGGTTTGAGTCTTTTAGCAGAAAGACTTGGAGCTTATTTAATTAACGACTTGCAAATTCCAAAAGGAGAAAAGTTGGCTATTTTATCTGAATCTTTGCCTGAGTACGGGGTTTGCGTATTTGGTTCAGTATTGGCAGGACTTACTATAGTTCCGCTTGATAACAAATTAACAATTTTTGAATTAACTTCAATATTATCAAACTGCCAACCGACAGTTTTAATGACTTCAAGCAAAAATTATAACAAAGCCTTAGAATTGAAAGAAAAAATATCCTCAATTAAACATATTATATTAATGGAAGCATCTGAACATGAATGCGAACAAACTCCAAGTCTATATTCAATTCCTGCAAATTACAGCGCAAAATGGAGAAGACGGCCGCTGAATGATACAGCATTAATTATTTATACATCGGGTACAACAGGTTCTCCAAAAGGAGTTCAAACAACTTATAAAAATATGATGGCTCAAATGTATGATATGAGAAAAGTTCTCAAAGACATGATGCCTAAAAACGGTGAAATGAGGCTTTTGTCAATCTTGCCGATGAACCATTTATTTGAATTAACCGTAGGATTTTTCACTATGTTAAATCACGGTTATTCAATATACTATACTAGTAGTTTGAAACCAAAAGACACTCTTGATATTCTGCAAGAAAAGAAAATCAGATTTATGGTTGTAGTTCCTGCGTTTATCAAATTATTAAAATCTTATTTTGAATCAGAAATAAGTAAAAAATCAAAAATATACCAAATAATGTTTCATATTAAATTCCATTTAGCGCAATATCTTCCGACATGTATAAGACGTTTAATGTTTAGGACAATTCACAGATTATATGGCAAACATTTTTATGGCTATATATCAGGTGGAGCTCCGTTAGATCCGATTGTCGGCGATTTTTTCAAACGAATCGGGGTAAGAATTTTCCAAGGTTACGGTCTTTCTGAAACAAGTCCTGTTGTATCAATGTGCAACAAACCAAACCAAGATATCAAGTCCGTTGGACCAATTTTAGATTCTTACGAAGCAAAAATTGATGAAGAAACCGGTGAACTTTTAGTAAAGGGTCCTTCGGTTATGAAAGGTTATTATGGCCGTGATGATTTGACATCAGAAGTTATGGAATCAGACGGATGGCTGCACACAGGAGATATCGGCTGTATTAAAAAGGGATTATTATATATCACAGGCAGAATTAAAAATATGATTGTACTTTCAGGCGGTAAAAAAGTATTCCCTGAAGAAGTTGAAACCGTAATGCAGCAAAGCGATAATTTCGCAGAAGTTTGTGTTGTTGGTATGCCAAAAGCAGGCGGAGAAAAAGACGGCTGCGAAGAAATTGTTGCAATCATAGTTCCAACAGAAGACTATGCGCGCGACTATGAAGATTTTGCTTCGTTAGAAAATGCCGTAAAATCCGAAGTTAAAAAATTATCTATGCAGCTTGCACCATATAAACGACCAATTAATATTGTTGTAAGACAAGAATCTTTGCCAAGAACGGCAACAAGTAAAATTAAAAGAAAAGAAGTTAAAAAATTATTATGTGATTGTTCAAAATAAAAAACGCCCGTAAGGGCGTTTTTTATGGTCTGCCGTGATGTACATTTCCTTTTTGGTCTATCCAATAATCATTTGCGACAGTTCTTACATTTGGTAACGTTACTTTGATTGTATAAATCTTACCGTTTTTTAATTGTTTGATAAATTTAAAATGCACTTTATTTTTTTCATCATAATATATTCCTGGCTGCCATGTTGTTCTGCCATTACATTTTTTTGCTAATTCATCCTGCTTTTTATATTCAGATTTCATGTTACCGTCTTTGTCAAATCTTGGATCATTTAATTTTTTGAATTCAGGATCAACTAATCTGGCATAAGTAGGATTCAATTTTGTTCCGTCTTTAGCATAATAATCATAAGATTCGTCACTCTTTTTTATGGCATATCTTCCGCTTTTGCATACAACATCTGCTTTTTTCCTTGTATTTGATTTATCAGCACCTTTTGATTTGTCAGCACCTTGTGTTTTATTAGCACCTTGTGTTTTATTAGCACCTTGTGTTTTGCCAGCACCTTGTGTTTTATTAGCACCTTGTGTTTTGTCAGCACCTTGTGTTTTATTAGCACCTTTTGTTTTGTCAGCACCTTGTGTTTTGCCTGTATCTTGTGCTTTAGCATCATTTTTTGCCTTTGATGCATCAGCATTAGAATGAGAAGCAGATTTTGATGAAATATCTGCGGTACCATCTTGAGTCGTTCCTTCTAAGCCTTTACGCTGTGTCAAAACAACCTGATCATTTTGCCATTCTGCTTTATATGTTTGACCTTTACCCTGCAAAGACTTATAAATAGCTTTTCCATCTTCGTCAACTTTAATAAATTCATAACTGTAACCATTAATAGTTATTTTTTTAGGAAAACCTGTTTTTTCATCTTTACCGGCTTGTTCATCAATTTTAATTTTACCTTCTATATTTTTTGTATGACCGACTTCATCTTGAACAACTACTTTTGTTCCTGCTTTAAAATCTTCGCCCTTTACTGCGCTCTGCTGCTCATGCGCATACGAATCAGTTTTTTTATCATCAACCTTATCTGCTTCATCTTTTACGGCTTTATCAGCTTTTAACAGCCCCTCGGCATTAACCGCATTTAAATTTGTATTATTATTCAAATCCTTGACTGCATTTGCAAAATTAAAATTAATACTATCTGAAAGAATAGCAGGCTTTGAAGCAGTAATATTTTGCTCCGGCAATTTAATTGGTTTAATTTCTGTCATAAATAGTCTCCTTACTCTTAATATTCAATTCTGTTCACATGCACATCACTTACTTATATATAAAATTTTTTGATACAGGAAAATTGCTATTAAAATAAATTAATTATATAAAAAGTATATAAAGAACTGATACCATAAGGTTTTCTGGGTTTACAAAACTTTACATAATAAATATTTTTACAACATTAGTAAATAAAAATTTTACACAAAATTATCAAATCATTTGTATAATTTTATTTTTTTATATTATAATTTTTTTATCAAAAGGGTAGCGCACCGGTTAGAACGTAAGTTCCAACATTGACAAAAGAATAATCTAGTAAATATTACCAACCAACCGGTAATATTTACCCCCGGGATGTAGCACTCTGCCGAGCAAAAACAATCCTGTGAATTGTTTTTGTGAGAGGGGTAGCGCACCGGTTGGAACGTAAGTTCCAACATTGACAAAAGAATAATTTAGTAAATATTACCAACCAACCGGTAATATTTACCCTCGGGATGTAGCACTCTGCCGAACAAAAACAATCCTGTGAATTGTTTTTGTGAGAGGGGTAGCGCACCGGTTGGAACGCAAGTTCCAACGTTGAAAATTTAATAACGGGATGTAGCACTCTGCCGAGCAAAAAGGTGCCTGTGGCACGTTTTTGCGAGAGGGGTAGCGCACCGGTTGGAACGCAAGTTCCAACGTTGAAAATTTAATAACGGGATGTAGCGCAGCTTGGTAGCGCACCACGTTCGGGACGTGGGGGTCGCAGGTTCAAATCCTGTCATCCCGATTTAAAAAATCGGTTTCCAGGGTGAACCTACGGTTAGCCAAGGCATACTTTATCTGTATGGCTCACAATGTTCGCCAACAGCTAAAGCAAAATCCTGTCATCCCGACCATTTGAAAATTACAAAACATAAAGGAATAAATTATGGCTGAAATCAAAGAAATAGCACAAGACGCGGGTTCTTCACAAGACAGAATACGTCAAATCCGTATTCAAAAAATGGAAAATTTGAGGGAAAGAGGATTAAATCCTTATCCATACAAATATGAAAAAGAGATTATGGCGCAGGACTTGCAAGATAAGTATAAAGATCTTGCAACAGGCGAAGAGACTCAAGATTGTTATCACGTTGCAGGACGTGTTATGGCGGTTAGAAACAGCGGTATGTTTATTGATCTTGTAGATGCTTCAGGCAAAATTCAAGTTTTTTCTCATAAAGAAAATTTAAACGAAGAAGATATGAAAACTTTAAAAAGCGTTGATATTGGCGATATCGTCGGTTTTTACGGTTCTGTAAGAAGGACTCCGAGAGGAGAACTTTCTATTAAATCAACTTCTATCGAAATTCTTTCAAAATCTTTGTTACCGTTACCTGAAAAATTCCACGGGTTAACAGATGTCGAAACAAAATATCGCCAAAGATATGTGGATATGATAACAAACGAAGAAGTGCGTAAAACATTCCAAAAACGCTGCTTAATTATCCAAAAAATTCGTGAATTTTTAATTAACAAAGGATTTATGGAGGTTGAAACTCCTATGCTTCATCCGCAGGCGGGTGGTGCGAATGCAAAACCTTTTATCACTCACCACAATACTCTAGATATGGATATGTATTTAAGGATTGCGCCGGAATTGTACCTAAAACGTTTAATGGTCGGCGGAATGAGTGAAAAGATTTTCGAAATTAACCGTTCATTCAGAAACGAAGGCATTGATACCCGCCATAACCCTGAATTTACTATGATTGAATTATATCAAGCTTATGTAGATTATTACGATATGATGGATTTAATAGAAGAACTTGTAGCTTACGTAGCAAAAGAAGTTCTCGGTACAACAAAAATCAAGTATGGCGAAAATGAAATAGATTTAACTCCTCCGTGGGATAGAAAAACTATGCTCGGAGCGGTTGAAGAGGCTACAGGAATTGATTTTAACAAAATTATGACTTTTGAAGAAGCTGTAGAAGCGGCAAAATCGGTTCATGTTAATACAGACGAATGTTCAAATTGGGGGCAGGTTGTTGAAGCTGTATTTGAAGAAAAAGTTGAGCCGAATTTAATACAGCCTATTCATATTTATGATTACCCAAGAGACATATCTCCACTTGCCAAAGTTCACAGAGAAAATCCAAGATTGACCGAAAGATTTGAAACAAGAATTAACGGTTGGGAAATAGATAATGCCTTTTCAGAATTGACAGATCCTATTGATCAAAGATCAAGGTTTGAAGCTCAAATGCAGGCAAAAGCACAAGGTGATGACGAAGCAATGCCGATTGATGAAGATTATATTTGTGCTCTTGAACACGGTGTTCCTCCAATGGGTGGTCTTGGAATGGGCATTGACCGACTTGTAATGCTTTTAACAGATTCACCGTCAATTCGTGATGTTATTGCGTTCCCGACATTAAAGAAAAAATAATAGTTAAATTTATTTATTAACAAAAAGCCTCTAATTAATGTTTATTAGGGGTTTTTTGCGTATTTAACTCAAAATTGTAAAATTTTATTTACATTACTTGTAAAAAAAATAATTTGTATTACAATTATAGTAGTTAAAGTTTTATAGGAGATTATTATGGTTTGCGGATCTTTAGAAATTGAAATTTTAAATACATTTTGGGCTCTTACTTCTGAAAATGAAGACCGAGACATATCTATTCAAGATATCGTTGATGAATTATCAAAAAACGGTTTAGAACGAGCTTATACAACTATTAAAACAGTTATGGACAGACTTGTTTCGAAAAGTATTCTTGTACGTTACAAATCTGGTAAAAAGTTTTTCTATAAAACAACAATGGATAAACGTGAAATGGCTCTTGATATGATGAAAGAGTTTACAAATAATTTCTTTGACGGCGATATCGCTGCTATGGTCAGATTTGTTGAACGTGAAACAGTTGAGCTTTTAGTTAAATAATGACTAAAAATTTTAATGATCGCCAAAAGGTTGCGAATTTGTTGAGATTAGTTCGTATCGGACAAATTTCAACGCGTCAGGCTGTTTTGTCATATCCGCGAGATATTGAAGACGAGAGCTTGATTGCAGCTTATCACGCTCTTATTCATTATGAGGCGGATGAAGACATACGTTTGCGAGACCCTTTATTCAAGGAAGAACAGGATGATTATTTGGAATTTGTAGCAACCATACTCGAAAAGGGAGAAGATTTGCCGCAAAACATTATTGATAATTATAAAAAATTTTATGAAAGTGCGCCTATACTTCACAAAAAAGGAATTAAAGGCTTTTTCAAAAGTTTTTGGAAAATTTTGAATTTGGGAGATAAATAATATTATTTTAAAGTAGAATTATTCTCATCAACCCATTTTTTAGGGTCAAATTTTAAATCTTTAACTTTAATATGTAAAGACTGCGCATAGGGTTGGAATTTAACAAGAAGTTGTGTTTTTTTTAGCATAAGTTCTTGAGCTACAATTGGCGTTTTGCAAGCTATTACCATAATTGAGCCTTTTATCATAGAATAAGGTTTTGAATTTTGAGCAAATTTTTCACCTGCAACTTTCGACCAAAATTTATACAAATTACTGCGAGTAATTGCTTTTTTTACCTCTGCTTTTTGTGCAAGTTTTTCGATTATATCATCTATGTATTTGAATTTTGTATAAAGAATTTTCTTCATTTGATTTATCTCAAATTTTTTGTGTTAGAATTTTGAAATGGAGTCACTAAATAATAGCATAAAATGTTCTAAAAATATATTGTTAATCTCCCATATAAATCCTGATGGGGATACATTAGGTTCAATGTGTGCTCTTTATTCTTTAATAAAGGATAATTATAAGAAAAAATGTACAATGATAGTTGTTTCAAAAGTTCCGTCAACTTATGAATTTTTACCATACATTGAAAAAGCAGTTTATATTGAAGATATGGATTTATCAAGAGAGTTTGATCTTGCTATATGTGTTGATGTTGCATCTGTTGACAGGTGTGCGGATGCGCAAATCTTATTAAAACGAGCAAAAAAGACTGTAAATATAGATCATCATGAAACTAATAACGGATATGCAGATATTAATATTATTCAGCCGGAGGCTTCCGCAACAGCAGAAGTATTAGTTGATGTTTCACAAAATTTAAATTGGGAAATTACAAAAGATACTGCTACCTGCTTATATACAGGAATTGTTACGGATACGGGAAATTTTAAATTTTCAAACGTAACACCGCGCACGATGAAATTTGCAAGTGAATTATTGTCATACGGAATTAATAACGCAGATATTTATCAAAAATGTTATGAATCAAATTCGAAAAATATGGTTTTATTCCAGAGTTATTGCGTAAATAAAGCTGATTTTTTAAAAAATGACAAAATATCTTATACAATAGTTTATAAAAAAGATTTAGAAAAATTTAATTATAACGGAGAAGATTTTACGGATGGTTTAACCGAAAAATTAAGGGCAATAAAGACAACTGAAATCGCTTTTGTCGTAAAAGAATTAACTCCAACATCTTCAAAAGTTTCTATGCGCAGCCGCAATGTTGATATTGCAAAAATTTGCAGCACATTCGGCGGCGGAGGTCATAAGCTTGCAGCGGGGGCTGTTGTTAAAGGAAATCCCAAACAAGTGGTTTTACAGATAATTGAAGAAATAAATAAACGAAATTTATGCTAAAAAAACTTTTAAAAAATAAATATATAAAAACGATTATTCATCTAGTCCGCTCAATTATAAAAAATGATTTTTTTGGAATGGCGGCAGAAATGAGTTTTATGCTAATTGCAGGTTTTTTCCCGTTTATGCTGTTTTTAATGGCAGTTTTTGGCTGGATGGGAAATAAGGCATATATGGATCCGATTTTAAAGATTTTATCAAATTTTATGCCGCCGCAAGCATTGGGATTATTAAATTCCGTATTAACTGAAACAATGATTTTTGACCATGGAACATTACTTGCAACTATCGGTATTATTGTTAGTTTAGTCCTTTCTACAAATGGTGTTGCTGTTATTTTAAAAGGTTTAAATCGCGCATACAAAGTTGAAGAAACAAGAAGTTTTATATATACACGAATACTCTCATTTTTAATGGTTTTTGTTAATATTTTAATTTTATTTTTATCAATAAACATTATTATTTTCGGAAAAATAATCATAATGTTTTTACTAACACAATTTAACATGTCAGCAGCAACAGCAGTTGCAATATTGACATTACGCTGGCCTGTTGCATTTTTAGCATTATATTTACTTGCATTTTTAAGTTACTATATTCTGCCGGATTTAAAAGGAAACGACAGTTATAAACGCAAAAGTGCGCTGCCGGGAACAGCATTTTTTACAATATTTTGGTTAATAGGTTCTTGGGGATTTTCAATATATGTAAGTCATTTAAGTACATATAACATTGTATACGGCACAATTGGGGCCTTTTTCATCTTAATGGTATGGCTTTACTACACCTCAATTGTTTTGCTAATCGGAGGAGAAATAAACTCCCAAGTTTATAACAAATTATCTTGTCGCACAGAAGAATTAAGAGAAGAACTACAAGCTTTGCGCGAAAAAACATTTAAAAATCGAACAACAGAATAAAAATAATTAAATAATCATTAACTTATCCTGCATATATATTTTTTGCGCTATAATATATTTGTAAATACAGTTTAGAAAGGGAAATAATTATGTGGGAATACACCGAAAAAGTAATGGAGCATTACAGACACCCGCGTAATGTCGGCTCTATTGAAAATGCCGATGCTGTCGGAACTGCAGGTTCTTTAGTTTGCGGCGATCAATTAAAAATATATTTAAAAATAGAAAATAACATTGTTAAAGATGCGAAATTTCAAACTTTCGGCTGCGGCTCGGCTGTTGCCAGCTCCAGCATTCTCACCGAAATGATTATCGGTAAAACAGTAGATGAAGTTCGCAAAATTACAAATAAAGACATTGCAGATGAACTCGGAGGGCTTCCTCCTGAAAAAATGCATTGTTCCGTTATGGGATACGAAGCTCTTGAAGACGCTTTAAAAAATTACAAGTCTGAAGGTTATGTTGCGCTTGACGAAATTCAAAACGAAGATCAAGATAATAAAATTATTTGTACTTGCTTCCAAGTTTCTAAAAAAACAATTATTGATGCAATTAAAACAAACAATTTGAAAACTGTTGAAGAAGTAACAAATTATACCAAGGCAGGCGGAGCTTGCGGAAGATGCAAAGAAGATATTAAAAAAGTTATTGATGAATATTATAACGGAATTTCCGAGTCTGAACCTGAAAAAGAATTGACTCCAACTCAATGGATTTTAAAAGTAAACAAAATAATTGATACTCAAATTTCTCCGGAATTAATGAAAGACGGAGGAGATATCGAGCTTGTTGATATTAAAGATAAAACAATTTATGTAAAACTTCACGGTCAATGTTCAGGATGCAAAAATTCTACAATGACACTAAAATTATTTGTAGAATCAACGTTAAAAAATGCACTTGGTGATGATATTACTGTTGTTGAGGTAAATTAATATGTCAGAAAAACTTATATATTTAGATAACAATGCAACTACAAAAGTTGACGAAAGAGTCCTTGAAGAAATGCTGCCGTATTTTAAAGAAGAATACGCAAATCCGTCAAGTATGTACGATTTTAGTAAAAAATCTTCAAGAGCAATAAAAGAAGCGCGAGCAAAAATAAAAGATTTACTAAATGCTGCCGATGAAAAAGAAATAATATTTACTTCCTGTGGTACAGAAAGTGCAAATACGGCCATTCGCGGGGTCTTAAATTATGACAAATCAAAACGTCACATTATAACAACAAAAATCGAACACCCGTGCGTACTTAATGTATATAAAAACCTTGAAAAACAAGGTTATAAAGTTGATTACATCGGAGTAAATTCTAACGGAGAATTAAATTTAGATGAACTTACGCAAGCTGTAAAAAATGATACTGCGTTAGTGTCTGTTATGTGGGCAAACAACGAAACAGGTGTAATAAATCCGATAGAAAAAATTTCTCAAATAATTAAATTTAAAAATAAAGATACAAAATTTTTTGTAGATGCTGTTCAAGTCGCAGGTAAAATTCCTATTGACGTTCAAAGTGCCGGAATTGACATGTTAGGTATTTCAGGACATAAATTCCACGCACCAAAAGGCATCGGCGCACTATACGTTAATTCAAAAACAATGATTACACCGTTAATTATTGGCGGGCACCAAGAACGCGGTAAGCGTGCAGGAACAGAAAATACTCCTTATATCGCAGGGATTGGTAAAGCAGCGGAACTCGCTATTGACAATCTTGAATACGAAATGACAGAAGTTAAACGTTTGCGCGATAAACTCGAAAAAGGTATTATACAAAACATCTATAACGCAAGAGTAAATACAGGACTTGCAAACAGAGTTCCTAACACTACTAACATCGGCTTTGAATATATCGAAGGAGAATTAATTTTACTTCATCTTTCTGATATTGGAATTTGCGCATCTTCAGGTTCGGCCTGCACATCTGGTTCATTAGAACCAAGTCATGTTTTAAGAGCCATGAATGTTCCGTTTACTTCTATCCATGGCAGTATAAGATGGAGTCTTAGCCGATTTACAACTGAAGAAGAAATTGATTATGTTATTCAAAAACTTCCTTCTATTATTAATGAAATTACTTCAATTTCACCATATCAAAACGAACTTAAAACTCTAAAAGAAATGAGAATGAACCAAACTTGCTAATTATTTAAGATAATGTATAAAAAAATTCAATGCTTTTGTCCTATGACAAAAGCATTTTTATTGTAAAAAATAAAACCGGTACGATATAGAATAAAATTTACGCCTAAAATCTTTTATCCTTGTGCCCAAGGAGAAAGTTATATGAAAAAATTTATTGTCCTATTGAGTCTTATTTTAAGCTGCCAATGCGCCTTTGGTGTAAATCCTTCACTTGATAAAATAGAAAATTCTCTATACGGTTTTACATACACAAATGAAAACGACGTAACAAGACTAAATCGTATAGAAGAACAAGTTTACGGGAAAAAATCTTCCGGCCAAACACAACAAAGAATTGCAAAATTAAAAAAAGATCTTTCTGTCGATCAAATGGGACAAGAAATACAACCTAAAGAAGATACTTTCAGAGAAGAAGATGATGCAATTGTTTACGAAAAAGAACCTGCAGAAGCGGCAACAATGGATTATCCTGTGATAAATGAACTTGAAAAACAAATTTTTCAAAAAGAATTTAAAGGACAAAATATAAAAACACGTCTTTCAAATTTAGAAAAAAAAGTATTTAATAAAACTTACGACAAAGAAGATTTATCGACACGCACAGACCGTTTAAAAGCTGAAATAAAACCTCAAAGCTTTATGGCAAACGGAATGATGCAGCAAGACAATTCTTTTTATGACGGTCCAATAAACAAATTTGCACAAAATTACCATCTTGATGAATACGGCATACCGCCTTACGATTACGAATCACACAGCAAAATTCCAAGCTATGACAGCTTTGATGACGATAATGATTTTCTTGGTTCCACTCGTCCTCAGCGTCCGACAAAAAACATGAGCGTTTCAAGTATTGAAAAAAAATTATTTAAACAAAAGTTTGAAAACGAACCGACTTCACAAAGATTAACCAGAATAGAAACAAATATTTTTGGAACAAGCTTTCCGTCAGATAATGAAAACGAACGAATTTCAAGAATATCAAGTGCATTAGCTGCACAAAAAACAGCTAAACGCTATGACAGTAATCGTTTTAGTCAAAACATGGCAACAGCCTTTCAAATTGGGACGTTAATTTTAATGGTTTTAGCCTGCATATTATAATGAACTATTCTTTGATTTCTTCTTTATTTGTTGTATTTATAGGTTTTGAAGCATTTTGCGCTGCATTCAAAAACAATTTACCCAAATTAATTGCACTTTGCGGCGCGTTCGTTTTTATTTTTTCCAGATCGGATTTTGTTTGCTCTAAAGCCTGTTTTTGTTCTTGAACGGCTTGTTTTTTGGTTTCAACAATTTTATTTACATTATTTTTTATATTTTGAGCCTTTGCCTTTTCGGCGTTTATTTGATTATTAATATTATTTTTAATATTTTTCTTTGCTTCCTGCAAATCCTGTTTTATATTAATTTTTGATGTATCGCATTTTGAAAGCCATTTAAAAGTTTTTACAGACCTTGAACTTTCAACAGAACCGTTAAAAATAACCTTGAAATCTTTATAAGACGTGCTTCCTGTAGATAAAGCAGGAATTAATGCTGTATTTTCATTTAAAGGATCTTGAGTAATTATTTGTAAAAATTGTGCTGTTGCTGCGCCTATTTTCGGAATATACGAAAGCAGCTTTTCTGCCGATAATTCTCCTACAACACCCAATACAGAAACAACTTTTGAATCCAAACGTCCGAGTATAACAAGATTTGCCGTATTTGGGAGAATATTATAAATACCTTTTACATAATATGACATTAAAGGCCCTGACACATTTATTTTTGTAATATCAGCACTTCCGTTTGAAAAATTCATGCTGCCGTTAATATTTTTAAAACTGTCTGTCTGTTGTATTATAGAAAGCGTAGAAAGTGCGGATATCGCAGATTTTAATATTGAAATAGATTCTATATTTTGTGCCGCAACAAGATTTTCAAAACGTCCGATACTCATAAATCTTCCATCATCGATATTGAAATCAAAATTTCCAGTCATTGATTTAATAATTTCTTTATCGGTAATACCCCTCATCTTTAAATTCGTATTAAAATTTAAAATTCCTGTTAATGCATTTTTTATCCCAACAGCACCATAAATAGCTTTTGTGGAGTTTAAATCCTTACCTGACATCTTAAAACCAATGGAAGTTGTCGGAATATTATATGAAATTTTGCCGTTAATTTTACCATCGAAAGCATCTCCCATAAGATTATCAAGATAAAAATCCGTATAATTTTTTAAAGAAAAATCAGAACTTAAATTTGTACCGACAATATTACCGAGGTAAAATTTATCCGCTTTCGCCTTTCCTGTTAAGACTTTACCGTTTATATCAGCATATAAATTTGTTATTCCAAAATCTAAATCTTTAACAGATAAATCAGAAATTTTAACTTGCCCTTTAATATTTGGGTTTTCAACATTACCGGACACTAAAACAGAGCCGGAAGCGGTAATATTTGAATTTCCCATACCCCAAACAGGAAAGGAAATTTGTTTTGGTACATTTATATTTAAATTTAATTTAGGAGATGATAATAATTTAGCAATATTACCGGACATAGTCGCTATTTTACCGTCTACAGTTGATATTTCAGCATTATTAAAAGTCAAAACATCCGCATTATATTTCATATTAGAATATATTTTTGTCGTTTTGCCTTTTAAAAGATTTATATCCGCAAATTTTATATAATTTGCATTGTCAGCATTCATTTCAAAAATAATATTCTGAGTTTTTACATCGCCTTTCAAAAATAATTTAAAAGGTAAAGCTCCCGCGTAAGGAAATAAATTTCTAACATCAGAAGGTATAAAATTCATTATCCAAGAGGTTTTTAGATTACCGTTAACATTCAAATCAAAATTAATTGCATCAAGTTTTCCTTTAACATTTGCAATTGCCGACAAAACTCCGGGCGATAAATTATATCCTTTTAGTAGAGCACTTTGGCCTGCGGTTGTCAATAACGCTCTTAAATCAATATTATCCGCGTTAAGTTTTAAATCGACATAAGCTTCAGGTGTGATTGAGCCGGAAAGCCTTAAAGGATGAGAAAAAACACTAAAACCTGATTTCTTAATATTTATATAGTTATTATCAAGGTTTACATCTGCAGTTATATTGTCAATATTTATGTTATACAAACCATATTTAATACTTGAAGGATTAATTTTTAAATAACCGTTAGAAAGAACTTTTTTCATGTCAGAATTTATATTAAAATCGGCATTGATTGAACCTGTTGCGGACAATGTTTTAAAATCATTTATCCCTACAGATTGTGCAATACTATCAATTAATCTGATAATATTGTTAATTTTAGCATTTGTTCTCAGAGTCAAATCAATTGACTTTTTCTTTCCCGAATGAATATTCCCAATTACCTGAGTATTTTCTTTTTCATCTTCAGAAGTAAAAATTATTGAATCAATGTCGGTTTTATCTCCTTTAAAATTCAAATCCGCATAACTTTCCGGTAATTGCTTGCCGTTAACTTTAACGCTCAAATTTTCAATTTTAAAATGCCCGCGCTGAGAGGGATTTTTAAAAGAGCCTGACGTTTTTACGTCCATTATTATATTTGCTCTTAAGCCGTTTTGTTTTACTTTATTAAAAATTTCTATAATATTAAACGGCATATCAAAAGATTGTGCCGTATTATTTTTCTGAGTTACTTTATCGTCATTTTTTGGAAAAACTATATCTTGAAGCTTTATATCCGGCATTATTTTATTATAAATTTTTATGTCGAAATCTGAAATTTTATCTTCATCAAAGACTATTTTTCCTTTCGTAGAAACCTTTACATGCTTATCTAAAACAAAATCTCTTATATATAAATCTTCACCTTCCAGATAATAAGATTTTGAAGTTTTTATATCGATAAATTCAAATTTATAATCATTAATTTTCACATTAGGCAGCGTGTTTGACAATTCAAAACCCCAAGGTAAAGAAATCATTTCAGGAATTTCTCCATTCTGTTTTTGATTTTGCTTTAAGAAATCAAATATTGTCAAAGCCCCGCCATCTTTAACTTTTAACGACACATCAAGATCATCAACTATCGCATCTTGCAATTGAATTTTTCTGGTCAATAACGGAAGAAGAGCTAGTCTGATACGAGCATTATTGATTTTAAAAAAAGCTTTTTGGGTATCATCAGGAGTATACAAAGATAATTCTTTAACTTTAAGTCCCGCTGAAAAATTTACGGAAGTTGAAACCCCAAGACCCTCTATCTTTGCTTCATAACCTGTAGACTCTTTTATTACATCGGAAATTTCATCACTATAAGAATTTATTATTGGCGAAACTATAAACGGCAATAATAAAAACAAGGCGTACAATCCTAATATAACGCTAACTATTACAACAAAAAATTTTTCAAATCTTATATGATTAAACTTCATATCCCTTACCTTTTCAATAAAAATATTTTAGCACGAAATTTATGGTAAGACATCCTAGATTTTTTTTATAAAATCTATCGCTTCTTGCTTAGTTAAAATATCTCCGGAAATCTGCGCTTCATGCAATTTATCCATAATTTCTCCGAGTTTAGCTGACGGCTTAATTTTTAAAATTTTCATAACTTCATTGCCGTCTAACAATTTAGGCAAAGGCTTAATTTCTTTTTGTTTTTTAAGATAAAAATCAAGAAGATTATCTAAAAGTGTCAAATTTTCTTTAACGATTTGCGGTGTAATTTCCGGTCCTTGAGCAGCAAGCCTGTCTGCTTTTGCAATCATAATAGCATCAATTGCATTCATCCCCGTTTTGCGAATATAGCGCATCATCACTTTTTCACTCAATTCAGGTGCCGAAACAACCATGGTTGCATACATATGATTTTTTATAATAAATTTTATATATTCAATTTGCTTATTTGAAAAAGCCAATTTTTTTAGTATAGAAGGACACATTTTTGACCCGACATCATCATGTTTTATAAATCTGTGACGTCCTGTATTTTCCTCAATCGTCCAGGTAGAAAATTTACCGATATCATGCATAAAACACGCCAATCTTAAATGAGCAATTCTTGAAAAGCCTCCAAAATCGACTCGATTCAAATGTTCTTTTACTTTTGGCGAAGATTGATTATACAAAATCCCAATTTGCTTTACTGTTTCAATGCTATGGCTAAACAAATCAAGATGATGATGAGCATTTGGCGGAACTTGTTTTAATTCTGTCACAAATGGAAAAATTCTATTCAAAATTCCAGCATCATCCATTTTTAAAAGAGCACTATGCGCGTGTTCACCTGCAAATAGTTTCATCAATTCGTATTCTACTCTTTCGCGAGCAGGTTTATCTATCAAATAAGAATATTTTTTTGCAATTTCCATTAATTCCGTAGAAATTTCAAAACCTAAAACAGAGTGAAAACGGAAAATTCGCAACAATCTTAATGGATCATCCGTAAAATTTTCTTCTCTCACACCATTTAAAATTTTCTGTTCAATATCAGACAACCCACCTGCAAAATCAATAAATTCGCCGCTTCTAATATCAACAGCAAGAGTATTTATGCTCAGATCCCGACGTAAAATATCTTTGTCTAAAGAACCTTCAACAGGATTTGTTATATCAAGAAAATTCTTTTTATCTTCCATTACCACGCGATAAATTTTATTTTCTTCATCTAAAGGTATAAACTTTGCGTTAAAAAATTCTGCTATTTTTAGAGAAAAATTCCGAGCATCTTCATCTGCTACTATCAAATCCCTGTCTAATATTTCATCTTTACCCAGCAAAAGGTCTCTTACCGCTCCGCCAACAAGATAAACTTCATTATCAAAAAAAGCAGCAATATTATTTAAAATTTTATCATTTTTAATTCTTTGAACAACTGTTTGAGTATTCATAAATAACATTTCCTAATCCGACAATAACAGCCGTATCCGCCTTTAAAATCAAATCACCTAAAGTAAGCATTTCTACTTGTTTTTTCTCAAAATAATCAAATTCTCTCTTAGAAAACCCTCCTTCAGGTCCAATAACAACAAGGACATTGTCTCCTTTATTTACAGGGCGCGAATTAAAGGCCTGACGAATTGTTTTGTCGGCTATTCTTTCACAAAATACGAATATTTTGTCAAAATTACCACTTTCAAACAATTTTTCTAAAGATATTTGTTCATAACATTTTGGAATAAATGCACGCTCACATTGTTTTGAAGCTTCATTCATTATTTTTTGCCACTTAGGAATTTTTTTGTCTATCATTTCAGAATTTAGTGCACAATTATCTGTTTTAACAGGATAAATTCCATAAACACCAAGTTCTGTTGCTTTTTCAACTAATAAATTTTGTGCATCACTTCTCAAAGGACTTTGTGCCAAATATAAATTGAAATCCAAAAACCTTTTTGACGGATAAGATTTAATAATTTCAGCTACAAGTTCAGAATTTGAGATACTTTCAATAACCGTTTCGTATTGAATTTGATTTTCATCAATAAGCAAAAGGTTTTCGCCGGCGCGCGAGCGCAGCGAGCGCGCTATATGAATATAATTTTCTTTATCCGAAATTATTATTTTATTATTTTCTATTTGATTTGAATTAATAAAAAAATGCGGCATAATATAATTTCTCTTTTCATACAAATTATACCATGGAATCAGCAGTTTTTATTGATTAAAATCTTGATTGAGAATGTTTTCAATAAACTGACAAATACATTTTTCAACATATTTCCCTAATTTAGAGTTACGATATTTTCGCATATTCCAAGTAGTAAAAAAGGTTTCATTTGGATTCGGTATTTTTAATGTTTCAATTCTGGCATTTTTATAATTCACAATATTATTAAAATCTAATATTGCAATTTTAAAGTTTTTATGTGCGCAAATTTTTTCTAGAATTTTTAATAAATCAGGTATTAATTCAGGATTACTATTGATATTTAATACAAATAAAATTGGTGTTTTTGAATTAATTATGTCATAAAAATTTTTAATCCTACGCGTTATTCTTTCTTCTAGTTTATCTTTATCTTTTTTTTGCAATCCTTATCATGATAAAATTTCGTTCCATCTTTTTTACCCCAAATTCCTTTGCCTCTGAAATCAAATATGTGTCTTTTACGAACTACAAAATATAAATCTGATAAATAATCTCTAAATTCAGTTTTTAAATTATAAATAATAGTTGGTAATGGATGATAAACAAGATCAAACGGGCATGATAGCTCTCCTTGCGCTTTACTTGGTTTAATCCCATGTCTGGTAAGAATTGTCCTTGGTAAACAGTTCACACCTAATGATACAATCTCTACTTTTTTATCCAAATTCACGCTCCTGTAACAATATTTTTCATATTATAAATCACTATAGAATAATCATGTATCACAAGTGAATTATAATGTCAATTTTATTTAAGAATGATAAAATTTACAAATGATTAGGAACAATTTGTCTATGCTGATGGGAGCAAGGAGAATAAAGATATATGAATTACAAAAAATATCAGGTTTAAGCCGTAGTACAATTACAAGATTGTATTACGAGCAGACAAATACTGTCAGTTTGCATACTCTCGAAGCATTATGTAAAGCTCTTGACTGTTCTTTAAATGAATTGTTTACTATAACTTAATCAATTATAATTTCTTTTTCATTTTTATACGTTACATACCCTAAATTTGCCTTTGGTGGTTTACGTAAATATTTAGCTTTAGTATATATAACCCCAATTTTTGAAGAATTTGACGCGCTTGAATATTTTTTTGCCAAATTTGCGCATTCTAAAATTAATTTATTCGTAACATTTTGGGTTTTTAAAAGAACGTGAGAGCCCGGACAATCTTTTGTATGAAACCATAAATCTTCATCTGATGCTAATTTTGAAACAATATAATCATTTTGTTTATTGTTTTTACCTATATAAATTATCGTTTCATTTTCCAATTTTATTTTTAATGGAGAAACAGAACTTTTATCGTATTTTTCAATAGGTTTATCACTTTCAATTTCGTCGGACAGTTCTTTCAAATCAGATATTTTATCAGACGAATAAATTGAATATAAAAGATTCTCCAAATAATCCTTTTTCAATCTTGCTTCTTCTGTCAACTGCATTAACTTTATATTTGAAGTTTTTAGTTTGTTATATTTTTTATAAAACTTATTTGCATTTTCTTTTAATGTTTTCAAATTATCTAATTTTATCGAAATATACTTATTATTTTCATAATCATAAACTTCGACCGAATCAGAAAAATCCTTTAAAGTATATAAATTCGACATCACTAAATCGCCGTATAATCTGTATTTATCAGCATCTGAATTCTTTTTAATTTGAATAGACATCTCATTTAAAGATTTTTCACATTTTTTCAAACGATGCTGAATTTCAGTAATATACCTGTTTTTCAATTCTTTAAATTTATTTTTCCCTATTAAATAAGAATAATAATTATCAATTACAGAATTGACATTTCTGCCTTCATAAATATTGAATTTATTGCAATATTCCAAAAAGCCGTAACGCTTAAATTCAAAATTATTTACAGATTGTTTTGGCGGATATGTATAAGGAATTGTTCCATAAACTTCTCTTACAGAACTCTTTTCAGCACCTACATTATGCGCGCATCCCAATATTATGTTTGTATCGTAATTATATAAAATTACATTGGAATATTTACCCATTAACTCAATAGCAAGACATAAATATATTTTGTCGCCAATTTCGTTATAAGTCTCAAAATACAATTCTAAAATTCTTTCTGAATCCGGCTGAATAACTTTTGCTATTCGTGCATTATTTAAATATTTTCGCAAAAGCATACAAAACATTGGCGGCTTTGCAGGTAAATTTATCAATCGTTTTTCAATGTTTTCATCAGAAGCAAAACATATATGATAAAATTTAGGATCAATATTTATGTATAAACGTTTTGTCTGAGCATTATTTCTCAAATACAAAATCAATTCGCGCCTTGTCGGCTGCTGAATTTTACTGACTCTTGCACCCGAAATAAAGCCGGATTGCTCTGAAACAAAAGCTTTTAACATTATATTGTCAAAACTTAACATACAAAAAACTTATCAAAAATGAATATTTTTGTCTATTGATTTTTTTTGTGATAAAATTATTTCAGCAAATATAAATAGATAAAAAAGGAATTTAAGAGAATGATTAAGACAGAATTTAAAGACCACGAATGCGGTAAACTTAACTTAGAAAATATTGATCAAACCGTTACTCTTTCAGGTTGGGTTTCAACAGTTAGAGATTTAGGCGGAATATTATTTATCGAATTGAGAGATAGAAGCGGAGTTTTCCAACTCGTTGCAAACCCTCAAATAAATCCTGATGTACATAAAGTTTTCGGTCAGGTTAGAAGCGAATATGTAATAAAAGTTTCAGGTAAAGTGACAAAACGTCCGCCGGAAACATATAATGAAAAATATCCTACAGGTCAGGTTGAAATGTATCCTGATTCTGTTGAAGTTTTATCCGAGGCAAAAGTTTTACCTTTCGTACTTGATGATGAAAACGTATCAGAGGATATTCGTTTAAAATACAGATATCTTGATTTAAGACGTGAACCGATGTTGTCAAAACTTGTTTTACGCCACAATATTGTTCAGGCAATCAGAAATTATCTCAATAATTTAGACTTTTTGGAAGTGGAAACTCCAATATTAATTAAAACAACCCCTGAAGGTGCAAGAGATTATTTAGTACCTTCAAGAGTTCAAGAAGGTAAATTCTTTGCTCTTCCTCAATCACCGCAAATTTTTAAACAATTGTTAATGGTTGGCGGTATTGAAAGATATTATCAAATAGCAAAATGCTTCCGCGATGAAGATTTAAGAGCGGACAGACAACCTGAATTTACTCAAGTTGACTTGGAAATGTCTTTTGTAGAACAAAAAGACGTTATAAAAGTTGTCGAAGGCTTGATTGTTGATGCGTTTAAAGCTGCCGGAGTAGAGGTAAATCCTCCGTTTGAACAAATTTCATGGCAAGAAGCAATGGACAGATTTGGTTCGGATAAACCTGATACAAGATTTGGTTTGGAATTGTTTGATTTAGGTGATATTATTATGCAATCAGAATTCCAAATTGTTAAAAATACATTACAACAAGGCGGTATTGTTCGCGGTATTAGAATACCGGGCGGCGCAAAATTCTCAAGAAAAGAAATTGATGATATTACAAAAATCGCCGTATCATTTGGTGCAAAAGCTCTTGCAAATATTATTTATCAAGAAGACGGCACTCCAAAATCCCCTGTATTGAAATTTGTAACTGATGAACAAGCAAAAGCTATTCAAAACAGAGCCGGCGCTCAAGCAGGAGACATAATTTTCTTCCTAGCAGATAAACCGAAATTGGTTTACGATATTATGGGAAGATTAAGATTACATTTTGGTAAAATGCTTAATCTAATTGATGAAAATAAACATAATTTATTATGGGTTGTAGACTTCCCAATGTTTGAATGGTCTGATGAAGAACAAAGATATATGGCTATGCACCACCCATTCACATCTCCAAATCTTGAAGATTTAGACAAATTAAAATCAGGAGATTTGGGTAACGTTAAATCTATCGCTTATGATATTGTTTATAATGGAACAGAATTAGGCGGCGGTTCAGTCAGAATTCACTCTTCCGAAGTTCAATCAGAAATATTCAAAGCTCTTGGATTAACTCAAGAAGAAGCCGAAGAAAAATTCGGATTTATGGTGAACGCTCTTCAATACGGAACTCCACCTCATGCAGGACTTGCAATAGGTTTAGACAGATTAGTTGCATTGTTGGCAAGGACAGACTCCATTCGTGACGTTATCGCATTTCCGAAAAACGCAGGTGCAAAATGTTTGATGTCAGGAGCTCCGGGAATTGCATCGATACAGCAATTAAGAGAACTTCATATAAAAAGTACCGCAAATTTAGGTAAATAAAAAATAAGAGCCGGGTATAATCCGGCTCTTATTTTAAGTTGTTTTTTATAAATTTATGAGCATTAATTACGTCATCAGTACTGATTGGCGGCGGGCCGTCAATTACAACTAAAGGATTATGATGTTTTGATTTTTTATCGAAATTTAAAACAATTTTGCCAAAATCCTTACCGCAAGCGCTGCATACTAAATTGCAAATTAAAAGATTACCATTTTGCTCTAATATATTTATACTATCCCATGTAAAATCATTTCTACATCTTGAGCAGCAAAGATTAGAAAATAACAGTGAAAAATCTTTATTATTTGATAATTTCATATCAATATTTTATATGAAGTTTTGTAAATTTATCAACTTTTTGAACTATTTTGCGTTAAATTTCTTAAAAATCGGGATTAATATACATGGGTAAATAGCAAGAAGTACCCGAAGGAGGTTCATCATGGCTATTAACTTGATCCTATTTGGTTTTATCGTTTATACTGCATTGATTGTAGTTCCAAGCATCTGGGAAGAACTAACAACAGAGGGCTAAAAAGTAAAATTTTATCTGTAAATTTTTGCCAATCAGGTGTTGTATGAGAAATTTTTAGTGTTAATTGTACGTTTATTTACAAAGAAACGTATGTTTAAATTTGGCAATTTTTGGCTTATAATAAAGCTGTGAATAGCGGATATTTGAATAATAAATTTGACATAATCGTTGTTGGCGCAGGTCATGCCGGATGTGAAGCCGCATTAGCGTGCGCAAAATTGGGAGTACAGGTACTTTTGTGCACCTTAAACGTTGACAATATCGCGCTTCAACCTTGCAATCCTGCAATCGGTGGCCCTGCAAAGTCAACATTAGTTCGAGAAATAGATGCTCTTGGCGGAATTATGGGAGAAGTTGCAGATGCGACATACTTGCAAATGAAAACATTAAATTCCTCCAAAGGGCCTGCAGTCAGAGCACTAAGAGCGCAATCAGATAAAGCAGAATATTCTCGTTATATGCGCAATATTTTAGAAAACAACGAAAATATTTTTATTAAACAATGCTGTATTACAGATTTAATCGTTGAAAATAATATAATTGTCGGCGCAATTGACGAATTTGGCATAGAATACAGCGCTCGAGCAGTAGTATTAACAACCGGAACTTCTCTTGAGGGCCGAATTTTTGTAGGCTTACGTTCATACAGCGCAGGCAGACTGGGAGAGAAAGCCGCTATAGGACTTTCTGACAGTTTGCATAAATTAGGTATTCAAACAAAAAAATTAAAAACAGGAACTCCTGCCAGAATTGATAAGCGAACTATTGATTATTCAAAAATGATTATTCAACCCGGGGATGATGAACTAAATTTCTTTTCATTTAAGCCAAATCGTCCAATCAGAAAAACTTATCCTTGCTATTTGACCAAAACAAACGAATTAACCCATAAAATTATACGTGACAATCTTGATAAATCCCCGATGTACCAAGGATTAATTCAAGGGATAGGACCTCGTTATTGTCCGTCTATAGAAGATAAAATCGTAAGATTTGCCCAAAATCCTTCTCATCATATATTTATTGAACCTGAAGGCAGAGATACTTATGAAATGTATATTCAGGGCTTTTCAACGAGTTTGCCGATAGAAGCTCAGTTTGATATGATTCATTCCCTGCCGGGGCTTGAAAATGTTTCAGTAATAAAACCCGCTTATGCTGTTGAATATGATAGCGTTTGCGCACTTGAACTTGATTATGGTTTGATGACCAAAAAAATAAAAGGTCTTTTTATGGCAGGGCAAATAAACGGTACATCGGGTTATGAAGAAGCTGC
>CAYVSD010000001.1:28116-52304 GCA_964453315.1 uncultured Muribaculaceae bacterium
GGATTTTCAACAAGTTTACCTGCAGATGTTCAAGTAAAAATGATACGTAGTCTTCCGGGGTTAGAAAAAGCACATATTATAAAACCCGCTTATGCTGTTGAATACGATTACGTTCCTGCCGTTCAAACGACTCATTCACTAATGTCTAAAGCTATCAAAGGTCTTTTCTTCGGCGGACAAATTAACGGTACAAGCGGATATGAAGAAGCCGCAGCGCAAGGCCTTATTGCCGGCATAAATGCCTTTAATTATTTAAACAATAGCGAAATGTTAGAATTATCAAGGAGCTCCTCATACACAGGAACACTAATAGACGATCTTGTAACAAAAGACATTCAAGATCCTTATAGAATGCTTACATCTCGTTCAGAATATCGCTTATTATTGCGCCAAGACAATGCTGATGAACGTTTAACTCCAATCGGACATAAAATAGGCCTAATTGATGACGAACAGTTTAAACGTTTTGAAGAAAAACAAAGATTAATAAAAGAAGAAATTAAACGTCTTGAAGGACTGAAAATTCCGGCAACCGAGACTGTTAACGAAATTCTTGCAAAATACAATGAACACATTGATAATGGAATGCGAGCAATCGAACTTCTTAAACGTCCCGCAATAAGTTATAAAATTATTCAAGAACTTGATGAAACTACGCGTGAACTAAATATTCCAAAAGAAATCTACGAACAAATTGAAATTAAAACAGAGTACGAGGGTTATATAAAACGTCAGCAAGAGCAGGTTTTGCAGGCAGATAAACTTGAAAAATTTAAAATCCCTGACGAAATTGATTACTCAAAAATTGAACAAATTTCTTCAGAAACCAAAGATAAATTATCCAAAATTCGTCCTAAAACTCTTGCGCAGGCATCGCGTATTGGAGGAATAAAACCTGCAGATATATCGATTTTAATGGTTTTGCTGGATAAACACAAGATTAATTAATTTTAATTTCTTTTTCAATATATTTTTTAATATTTCTGGATTTGTAAAGCTTCAAACCAGAAAATCTTATTGCTTTTCCGTCTTTGCAAACAATAGTAACAGAATTTTTTTGAGGATTTTTTGCAATAATAGTTCCCGCGGGTTTGTCACTAAGCCCACGCAAAACAAGAAATTGATACGGATTAACAACAAAAAACTTGTCATTATGCGTTATGTAACAGGGTAAAAAAGGATGGAGAGCGCGAATAGTCCGAGAAACTTCTTCTGAAGACTGAATTTCAAAATCCAACATTCTTTCTTCTCCTGATATATTCGGATAATATGTTGCATATTTTTCATCTTGTTTGATTGGTTCTAACATTTTATTATTTAAATCATTTATCACATCATGAATTAGATTGCGAGCAGCAGAAACAGACCTTTCTCTGAGTTCTAAAGATGTATCATTTGGCAAAATATCAACTTTTGCCTGTTTTAAAATTGCGCCGGAATCAAATTTTTCGTTCATAAGATGAACCGTAACTCCGGAATATTCTTCTCCGTGCAAAATCGTTTGCATATAAGGATTTGGACCTCGATATTTCGGCAAAAGAGAAGGATGAACATTCAATGTCGCAATTCTTGGGGTGTTGAATGTTTCTTTTTCAATTTTTTCTTTCCAAGTACCTACAATTAGTAAATCAACATTACAATGTCTTAAAAATTGTCGAAACCTCTCATCATTTGTAGATTTCATCATAACTTGATTTATTTTATACTTTTTCAACAATGTGACTTCCGGAGCTGGTTTAAAAAAATCTTCAAACATCAAACGCAGATAAGATTTTTCTGTCTGTTCATAACGTAATACTCCGACCAATTCTGCACCAGAATCCAGCACTCCGAGTACGATATTTGCAAGCATTAAACCTTTACCTAAAACAACAACCCTCATGTTTCATGATTATAAACTAAAAAAGGTTCTGAAATCAAATTCAGAACCTTTTTTAATAATATATATTATTTTTAAATTTCTTCAGCGCACTTAGCTTGTCCTTCAAGATAACCCTGTGCCTGAGTCTGTGCTGCTTTAATTTGATAATAATTATTTACATATTGATTTGCTTTAACAGCGCTATATTTAATCCAATGTAAAAAACCTGTAACTAACAACGCCCAAGGGGCTATCTTCAATCCTGTTTTAGCAACTTCTTTCATAGAAGGATGTAAAGCCTTTAAAGATTTTGAAGCTTTATTTAATAATGCGCTTTTATCCAATTTTTTTGAAATTTTCGAAATTTGAGGCGCAAATTTATCCAATACTTTCGCACCATATTTACTAACCAACGAAGATCCCAATTTTTCAATTCCGCGCAAACCTGCATAAGCCCCTGCTACACATGCGATATTAGATAAAATTGGATGTTTACGATCAAAATTCGCAAATGTTTCACTATTTCTTCCTAAGGCATTTACTGCTTTAACTACACCAAAACCTACTAACAATGGCATAGCCCATGCTCCAAATCCTGAAGCAAAATTTGCAATTCGTCCGAGCCTTGTGGCTTTCATTGTTGCAGCAGCTGCAATACCGCCTGCAACAGGTATTGATAAAGTTAATGCATTATTCAATCTGCGATGTTTCTTGGCATTTATATCTTCTAAAGTTTTAGCCTTTGCCAAATATCTTATATCTCTTTCATTAAGATTTGCGATACCATTTAATATCTCTTCATTCGACATTCCAAAAGATTGATTTTTTAAAGAAACAGCATTTACTTGCATCTATCACACCTAACTTTCACACTTGTATTATACTATTACAAAAAACAAAAGTAAATTTATTTGCTACTAAAAAAAAATAAATACACAAATATTTACAATATGTTATCTTTTTAATACTATAAAAAAATGAAAAGTTATTATATTCACACGATGGGGTGTAAATCCAATCAATTTGAAGGAGCAATAATTGATCAAAACCTTCAAAAAAACGGCCTGCAAAAAGTTAGTGAGATTAAAAAAGCGGATATTTATATACTAAATTCCTGCTCTGTAACACATAAAAGTGATAATGAAGCATTTTATCTTTTACGTAATGCAAAACATAAAAACCCGCAAATAACAACTGTTTTAACAGGATGTATTGCTCAAATCGAAAAAGAAAAACTATTAGAAAATGAATATATAGATTACGTAATTGGTAATGATGAAAAATTACATCTGTTTGAATGCCTTGAGGATTCCGAGAAATTTCAAGCTCACGATGTTATGACTCAAACTGATTTCACTCATGTAGAACTTACTGACACCACAAAAACCCGTGCAAGTCTAAAAATTCAAGACGGATGCGATAACAGATGCGCTTACTGTATAATTTGGAAAGCTCGCGGTAAAAGCCGCAGTGCAAAATTGGATTTTATAATTAATCAAATAAATCATTTTTCGCATGAAGGCTTTAAAGAAGCTGTATTAACAGGCATACATATTGGTCAATGGGGAAAAGATCTGGGCTTTGAATTAATAGATTTATGCAAAGCAATAGAAGACCAGACAACAATTGAAAGATATCGGCTCGGTTCGCTAAATCCGACAGAAATTAATGACGAATTGCTTGAATTTTTACAAAAATCCAAGAAATTTTGCCCGCATTTCCATTTGTCTTTACAATCGGCTTGCGATAAGACTTTGCGCTCAATGAACAGATTTTATAAAACAGAAGATTACCTTGCACAAATTGAACAAATTAATAATATGTTTGAACTTCCATTTATAGGAAGCGATGTTATAGCAGGTTTTGCTGGTGAAACTGATGAAGATTTTGAAATAACACGTTCAAATCTTGAAAAATCAGGACTTACTCAAATTCATACATTTCCTTATTCAATCCGCAAAGGAACAGTCGGAGAAGCTATGGAAAATCAGGTATCTGACGACGAAAAAGAGCGTCGCGCGACTATTATAAAAGAAATTTCCAGCAGAAAATATGAGGATTTTATAAAGAAAAATCTCGGGCGCGAAATAGAAGTTTTAATAGAAAAACATCGAGATAAGCACAGCAGAAATTTAAAAGGGGTTACGCGCAATTATATAACAGTACAAATTCCTTCAAAGCAGGAAGATATATTCAATACCCTGCAAAAAGTCAAATTAACCAAATATGAAAATGGAATTGTATACGCAGAGTTATAACTAAAACAAATGGCGGGGATTTCATCCCCGCCCAATAGCATTTAATTGTAAGTTGGGCATTCTTGCCCAACAATAGCCCCTTGTGGGGAACAACCCTCACCCTTACTCCCTCTGCGACTCGCTACGCTCGCATGCACGCAATCTCGCAAGACTCGTTCCTCGTCTGCTCGAACTTGTGTCCCAAGGAGAGGGAAAGAATGTCGGCGGAGCTTTGCTCCGCCGACCTATACTACCACAAATAATATGTCAATATAGTAAAATTAAACTATATGTATACTGATAAAGAACTATTAATACAACTCGGGAGAAATGTTAAGGCTGAGCGTATAAGACGCGGTTATACGCAAGAATTTTTTGCTGAAAAAATTGGGTTTACACGTGAATATATAAGTAGGATTGAGCGCGGTCAGGAAAATATGTCAATTTTAAAAATTAATAATCTCGCAAATGCTTTAGAAACTGATATAAATGATCTTTTAAGATTTCAATAAAAAGCGCCAAATATAAATATTTAGCGCTTTTTTTGTTTTATATTATTTTTAAATTTTATACGGCAGTTTTAATTGCTTTTTTTGCTCTGTATAAGCTTGTTTCTTTTCCTAATATAACAAGGATACCAACCATATCAGCACCGCATGTTCTTCCTGTAATTGCTGCTCTGATTGCCCACATTGTTACTTTTGGTTTAATGCCTGCTGATTCTTTCCAGTATGCTCTGAAATCCGCAAGTTTTTCGTGAAGATTCTCTTCGCTCCAATCCCAAGCTTGAGCTTTATTTATAAAATCAACAAGTACTTGTTGAGCTGTATCTGTATCAAGTGTTTTTTCTTGTGTTTCCGGCTCTATTTCAACATCTTTGCCAAAGAAATACGGTACGGCATCTGTTATATCCGATAATAACGTTAACGGTTCGCGAGTAATTTCTATCATTTTGGTATACTGTTCATCTGTTAACTCATTAAGCGGATATTTCGTCAAATATGGTTTAAGCATTTCTTTTAATGTTTCTATTGGAAGCATTTTTATATAATGGCTGTTCATCCATTTAAGTTTGTCGTATTCAAAAATTGAATTTGATGAGGAAATTTCGCCGATTCTAAAATCTTGTGCAATTTCATCAACCGGTTTTATTTCTTCGCCATCAGAAGGCGCCCAGCCTAACAATGCAACAAAGTTAATTAAAGCTTCTGTTAAATAACCTTCTTTTACGAAGTCTGAAACCGCTGTTGCACCGTGACGTTTTGAAAGTTTACTTCTATCTGGAGCTAAAATCATACCCAAATGTCCAAATCTTGGAACTTCTAAGCCTAATGCTTCAAAGATTAAAATTTGTTTATAAGTGTTTGAAATATGATCTTCGCCTCGAATTACATGTGAAATCTTCATTAGAGCATCATCAATTACAACCGCAAAGTTGTAAGTAGGTGCACCGTTTGATTTTTGGATTACAAAATCTCCGATTAAATCTGTATCCATGTGGAGTTTACCTTTTACAAGGTCATCAAATTCCAGTATTGAAGAATCGTGGAATGCTCTTTGAGCTTTTGCAACATTGAATCTGATAGCAGGTTTTCTGCCTTCTGCTCTTAATTTTGCTTTTTCTTCTTCTGTTAAATTTTCACATTTTTTAGAATAAACATAGGCTCTTTTAGCTTCAGTTGCTTCCTTTTTCTCTTGTTCAAGTTCTTCCGGAGTGCAGAAGCATTCATACGCAAACCCTGAGTCTAAAAGTTTTTGAACGTATTTCGGATAAATATCAAAACGTTCTGATTGAGTGTATGGACCGTAAGGACCGCCAACATCAGGACCTTCATCCCAGTTTAATCCGAGAGCTTTTAAACTGTCGAAAATATTATCAATATATTCTTGAGATGTTCTTTCAGCATCGGTGTCTTCAATTCTTAATATAAATTTTCCATTATTTTTCTTTGCGAATAAATAATTAAACAAAGCCGTTCTTGCTGTTCCGATATGAAGATTTCCGCTTGGTGACGGCGCAATTCTAACTCTTACTTCTGACATCTTTCCTTCTTTCTGTTATTGTTTGTGGGTTAAAAACCCAAATTCCATATTATATTTCAGCACTCAAATACTATCACGGGGATAAATGTTTTTCAAGTTAAAAAATTTTATAAGGGTTTAGTATATTTTTAGGGTCAAAAATTTTCTTAATTTGGCGCATATAATCAAGTGCGCCGGCTTCAACAACTTCAGAAATATAAGGTTTTTTTTCTAATCCGATTCCGTGTTCTCCCGAAATGGTGCCGCCTAAGTTTGATGTTAGTTTATAAATCTCTGATTTTGCAATTTTATACGCTCTATATTCTTCTTTATCGTTAAAATCAATCGGAATTTGCGGATGAATACTTCCGTCACCAACGTGTCCGACTAAACAAGACGTAAGTTTATATTTTTTGCAAATTTCTTGAACTCCTTTAACAAGTTTAGCTAAATTACATCTTGGTACAATAATGTCATCAGTTGTAACGTTCGGTTTTAATTTTGTACAAGCTGCCATTGATAGGCGTCTTGCAGCCCAAATATTTTCGGCTTCTTCTTTGTTTTTTGAGTATTGAATGTATGAAGCATTATTTTCCCGTAGTATTGTACAAATTTCTCCGCGCTGTTGAGTCACAGCTGTGTCTATTCCGTCAACTTCAATGATAAGCGCTGCTTCTTTATCGCATAAAAGACCGGTCGGATAAAATGCCTCAACGGTTGTGAGAGCGTTTTTATCCATAAAATCAATAGTTGATGGTGTCAATCTATGTTCTACCACTTTATTAACCACATCAACGCAGGCTTCTATATTATCAAAATATGCCATAATTACTTGTGAATTTTGTGGTTTCGGTATAAGTTTTAACGTTGCTTCTACAACAATACCTAAAGTTCCTTCCGAACCAATAAAAATACTGCCTAAATTGTATCCTGTTGAATTTTTAATTGTATTTGAACCTGTGCGAATAAGTTCTCCTGAAGCGGTAACCACAAGCATATCTAAAATATAATCTTTTGTAGCTCCGTATTTAAAACATCTTGCACCTGCAGAATTTAGTGCAATACTTCCTCCTATTGTTGAAACTTTTAAATTTGACGGATCCGGAGGATAGAATAATCCTCTTTTTTCTATTTCTTTTTCTAAATCTCCAATAATGACCCCAGGTTGGACTCTGGCAGTCATGTTTACAGGGTTAATTTCTAAAATTTTGTTCATTTTGGAAAAATTCAGAATTATGCCGCCATGAACGGGAACACAAGCTCCTACAGTATTTGTGCCTGCTCCTCTGCATATAATAGGGGTAAGAGTTTTATTTGCAATTTTTACGGCTTTTTGTACATCTTCTATTGTTTCCACAAAAATTACAGCATCTGCCAAATTCCCTAGTACTTCTCTATTTAGCGCATCAACAGAATATGCGTATCTTTCTTCTATACTTGAGAGTGCAGAGGGAAATGTTTTATTTAATTCTTTTTTTAAATTATCCGTCAACATAAGATGTTAATTTCTCAATATTTGAACTTAGTTTTGTAAGTTGTTTTTCAATCTTGTCAACTTTTCTCATAAGCCCGCTGTTATCAATATCTTCAACGACAGAAAGGATTTTGTCAAGATTTTCTTCTAATCTGTCAATTCGTGCTTCTTGTTGTTCAAATTTCGCTTCGAGATTTTCTATTTTAGTAATTTGTTTTTCAACATGGTTTAAATGTTTTTGTTGATCGTCAAATCTTTCTTCAAGAGTTGATTTAATATTTATAATTTCATCTGAATTAGACGAAATTTTATTCATACTTTCGCTTGCTGAATCAATCCACTCGCCCATATAAATTAGAGCTTGGCGCATAACTTTATCGGAATCGTGTGATTTTTCTAACAATTGAGCTACATTATCTACTTTATATACAATATCATTGTTTATAGTCGAGAATGATGCATCAGATGACATAAGTAATTGTCGGGTTTGCTCTTTAAGATTTGTAATATCGGTTTTCAAATCTTGAATTTCGTCTTGTGATAAGGTATCTACAGCGTATGTAATGCGATTTAATGTATCTGCAATATTTGTTAATTCGTCATTTGTTTGGTTTAAGTGCGCATTGTTGCTGAGATCATTTAAGGCTATTCTTAATTTTGCAAGATCTGTTTCAATATCTTGCATAGAATAATTGTAATCTTCTGAATCGTCAGAGAATGCTATTTGTTTAATTTGACGAGTAACTTCTTCAAGATTTTTAGCAATTTTTTCGGTTTTTTCTTCTACAAAATCTTTAATATCTTCGGATTCTTCCACAAAAGAAATTTGATTAAATATCGTTACAACTGTTTCCATAATGGACTCTTTCATATCTTTAAGAGTTTTATGAATTTCGTCACCGGGTATGTTATTTATTTCTAATGATAGTTTATCTAAGCATTTTTTAAAGGTATCTAATTTTTCACTCGGTTCAAGTTTATCGATATAATCTTTTTGATCCAGAATAAGTTGTTTAATATCTTCAAAATTGTCTTCAGTGTCAATACTTGTATCTGTTTGTGCAAGTATGTCAATTTTGTGATTTAAGGTTTCAAGCATGGATGTGATTTGAGCATCAGAATCAGATAGTTCTTCAATTTGTTCATAATTATCTGATTGCACAATTATATCAATTTTTGAATTCAAAGCTTCAAGCATTGATATAATTTGAGCTTCTGATTTTGAAGTATTCTTATCATCGTCATTTTTTGTTATTGAATTATTTGGTTCAAGTTTTTGTATTAATGATTCTATTGAGTCTTTTAACTCTTCAAATTCGGATATATTATCGTTTTCTGCTAAAATATCAACTTTTGCATTAAGAACATCCAATAAATTTTTTACATCACTATTATTTTCATCTTCGGAATTATTCGTTAATGCTATTATGTCAATTTTATTATTTATTTCACTTATGAGAGTTTTCAGTTCATTATTTGTAAGATAATTTTTTATTTCTTCCAGCCATTCGTTTTTTGCAGATTTTAAAATATCTTCAAGTTTTGAACTGATTTTTGAATAAGCTGTTTCTGCACCAAGAGAGTATTTCTTGTCTCCTTCTTGTATAACTTTGTTGACAGAGTTTTTTAAAGTTTTTATATCATCAGACAATAAATCAAATGCTTTTATAAAATCAAAATTGTTTTCGCCTACGAGTTTTTTATCGTCTGAATTATTGTCGAGTTTAATAGAATCAATTTTATCATAAATATTATTTAAAATGTATTCTATATCTGAATTTTGTCCGGATAATGAATCTATTTGATTTGCAATACGTCCAAAATTTTCTTTTAAATCGGTTACAACTTCTTGGTTATTTTCGAATTGACTATCTTCTTCTTCGAAAATGTTATCGTCTTCTGTAATTTCAAAATCATTTATTTTCGAGTTGAAGTATTCTTTTAGATTTTTAATGGCGTTTAAAATTTCTTTATTGTTCAATGCAACTGTAAGCATTGATTTTAATTCATCATGTTTTTCATTGATTGAATTTTCAATTCGTTTTAAATAGGCTTCATTTTCTTGTTTAAAATCTGCAATTTGAGATACAAATTGATTTAATTCCTTCATTTCTTCAGGGTTTGGAGGAACAATAGATTCTAATTTATCCGTCAAATAATCTTTGATATTATCAACTTTTATAATTACCGAATCAATATCTCCAAGTATGAAATCGCGAATATTATCTTTTGTATCATCTAATTTTTGAGAAATATCTTCATACAGATCGTCAAAATAATTTCCATTATTTTCTATATTTACGCTATATTCACCATCTTGATTTATTAAGGAAATCTTTTTAGAAAGATTATGTATTTCTTCAAGTATTGATTTGAAATTGTCATTTTCGGTTTGTACTGAAACGGGTGCTTCTTTTACTGTTTCTTTTATGGATTTAATTGTTTCTATAATTTCTTCAGTTTTTGAATTTAGTATATTTGTTATATCGGTATTTACAAGATCTATTTCTTGCTTGAAATCCATAAGTTTGTTATCAGCAACAGTCAACCGTTCAAACAATTCAATATTATCTGTGCTGGCATGACGTAATTCTTTGATCAAATCAAGTAAAATATTGTATTTTTGCTCAAAAAGTTGTGTGCTATATAAAAATCCCTGTTTAATATTTTCAGATGTGTCATTAAGATTTGTGTTTATTCTTTCTATATCTGAACATACTTCGTGCATTTTGCTTAATATAAATTGTTTTATATTTGCTTCGGAAATATTGTTCGTATTAATATTTTTAAATGTTTTTCCAAGTTCTTCAATTTGTTTTTTGATTTCAGTAAATTCTCTTAAAGAAGACTTAATGTTTTCAGAAAAATCAAAATTTTGTTCGTTGGAGTTGTTTTCTAATGTAAAGGCTCTTTCTGTATAATTTTGATTTTTGTTTTGGCATTCTTCAATTTTGTTTTCAATATTACTTATTAAGTCTTTTAATTCGGTACTTGTTTCAGGTTTTAATTCGGTAACAAATTCTTTGATTTCCGAAAAATATTTTTCTATTGAATCAGTAATGTCTTTTTTATTATTAAGTGAATTTTCAATATTTTTATTTATTTGAATGCTGATTTCATTAATTTGATTTTTTAAATCTTCGGTAAAGTTTACAAAATCGCCAGCTTGCAAATTGTTCTCGATTATTGTTGTTATTTCTGATAATTTATTAATTAACTCATTTTGATTTATGGATTGATCGTTTATTATTTCATTTTTAATTCCTTCAATGTTAATATCATTATTTAATTTTTCGTTAATATTGCTTAGATTTAATAAAATATTTTCTTCCAACCCTTTTTGTGAAGCTATAAGATCATTTTTTAATTCCTCAAATTTGTTGATTTTTCCGTCATTATCTTGTTGATTGTATAACTTTGAAATTAAATCTTCCGCATTCTTTTCGGAATTTGTGAATTGTTGTTCATAATTTGAAGACTTTTTAGAATCAATATTGAACGATTGTTCAATATTTTGATTTGTGTTGTTAGCTTCGGTTAATTTAGAAGAATTCTCTTTAAGTATATACTCAATGTCTTCTTTTTGAGGTTTATTTAATATCATTTTTGAAATCAATTCTTTAATCGAATTAATTTTTATTTCTTTAATATTAGAATTGATTTTTGAAATTAAAACCTCATTAAGATCGGTGATTATATTTTTTATTGTTGAAAAGTCTTCTTTAATAGACGTGATTTTCGAATTTAATTCAAAATCGTCATGTATTTTATTATAAATTATTTCTTCCGAAATATTGCAAAGTATCGAATAAATATTTTGTAAAGTTTTATCAATAAATGTTGTATCAGGTAATGAATCAATATTACGAGTTATTTTACCAAGAGTTTGTTTAATTTTATTTGTATAGGAAATTAATTTTTCAGATTCAGTGATAGTTTTATGTAATATTGTTTCATTATTAGCATGCTCTGTATTATTTTTTTGAAGCTGTTTGTATATATCATTCGTTTTTTCAATAACACAATCTAATATTGCTGACGTGATTTTTAATTTTTCATCAGTAACGGTGTTTGATAAAAGTTTTTCTAAAACCGCATTTTTCTCTCCTTCTGCGAGAAGCTTTTTGTATAAAGATGCTAACCCTTTCTCAATTATGTCACAATATTTGTCTACAATACTTTTTTTATCAGTCCATTCAAAATTATTTAATTCTGAAAGTATTGATATGATATCTTTCATAGACTCTTCTAAAAGAGATTTAAAAGCATGGTTAAATTCCTTTAATTCGTCTTTGGTTTGAGATATATCGATTTTGTTTTTAAGGATTTCTTTGATTCTTTTATTGGCATTATTTCCAAATTCGAAAAAGTCATGGATATTTTTTGAAGTAATAAATCCATCTTTTAATTCTTCGTTTAAGGTTTCTTTTCTAAGGATACAAATTTCTAATAAAGATTTTTCAATATCTGAAAAGTTGTTTAAACTTTTACTATATAAGGATTGTAAGGATTTTAAAAGCTCCTCATAGTATGCTTCTGATAAAGGAGAGGCACTTTTTTGTTCTAATAAACTTATTTTTGAATTAATAGAGGTTATGAAGCCGTCCACGCTATTTGTATATGCGACAGCTTGAGAGTTTAAACCTTCTGTTAAACTGATAATATTATCTAATTCCTGAACCATTTTATAATCCTTAAAAATCTATCCCTAATCTAAATTCTATCAACTATATTTGTTTTAGTAAATTTTATTAATAAATTTTATTACAATTGTTAAGAAGATTTTTCATTTGTGAGTTTAAAAAAGCTTTTAGTGTTAGAATATTTATGTAGTTATCTTTGAAAGAGGGGACAAATGAGTCATATTGTAATTGATGATACAAAATGTAAAGCATGTTATTTATGCATTAATGAGTGCCCTAAAAAGCTTATTAAAATCAGCGAAAAAACGAATAATCTTGGTAATAAAATAGTCGAATTTTGTGATCCGAATAAAGAGTGTTTAGGTTGTGCAATGTGCGCGCATCGTTGTCCTGATTTGGCGATAAAAGAAGTTTACAGAGGTTAATTAAAATGGCAGTTGAATGTTTAACGGATAAAAAAGTTTTAATAAAAGGGAATTACGCAATAGCCAATGCTGCAGTGCTTGCAGGATGTCAATGTTATTTTGGATATCCAATTACTCCGCAAAGTGAAATCGGCGAATTTATGAGCGGGAAAATGCAGGAGCTTGGCAGAGCTTATGTTTCTGCAGAAAGTGAACTAGCTGCAATAAACATGGCTATTGGGGCGGCCTCTACAGGTGTTAAAGCTATGTCCTCGTCATCATCTTGTGCGATTGCTTTAATGCAAGAAGGTTTATCTTACGCTACATCTGATCAATTGCCGTTGGTTTTGGTTAGCGTTATGCGCGGCGGACCGGGGTTAGGTAATATTTATCCTTCTCAGGGAGATTATTTTCAAGCTACAAAAGGCGGCGGCAACGGTGACTACAAGCTTATTGTTTTAGCACCTTCAACGGTTCAGGAATGCGTAGATTTGACGTATAAAGCATTTTATTTGTCTCAGAAATATCGTAACCCGACTGTTTTGTTAGCTGATGGGCTTTTGGGACAAATGATGGAACCGGCTACTTTTAAACCGTATCCGTATCCTGAAATTGATAATTCATCATGGGCATTGTCAGGAGCTAAGGGGCGAAATGGTCGTGTAATCCGTTCTTATGCCCCGATAGCTGATGATCAATGTGTATTTTTGGATAAACTATACAATAAGTATAAATTAATTGAAGAAAATGAAACTGAATGGGAAGAAATTGGCACGGAAGATGCTGATATTGTGTTGGTAAGTTTTGGGTCTACCGCAAGAAATGCGAAAACAGCCGCGAAACTTCTTCGCGAGAAAGGTATAAAAGCGGGAATTTTAAGACCTATTACATTGTTCCCGTTCCCGTCAAAGCGTTTATTTGAATTGGCTTCAAAAGTTAAAAAATTTTTTGTTGTAGAGGTAAACATGGGGCAAATGATTTACGATGTTAAGTTGGCTGTGAATGGAAAAGCTCCTGTTGAACTTGTTAATAAAGCTGTTGGTGCACCTCCTGCACCGGATGTAATTGCAAATAAAGTGGAGGAATTATTATAATGGAAACTCAAGTTTTTAAATTACCTTCTTCTTTAAGAGAAGATGTTAAATATACTTTTTGTCCGGGATGTGACCATGGTGTTGCAGTAAGACTTGTTGCAGAAGTTTTGGATGAATTGGGTCTGACTCAAAATACGATTGCAGCTTGTGCTATTGGTTGCTCGGTTACGATTTATGATTTTTTAAATGTAGATGCACTTGAAGCTCCTCATGGCAGAGCAATTGCTGAGGCTACCGGAATAAAACGTGCAAGACCTGATAAAATTGTGTTTACTTATCAGGGCGATGGTGATTTTGCTTCAATTGGTTTGGCAGAAAGTACGCATGCTGCTTTGAGAGGAGAAAAAATTACTGCAATTTGTATCAATAATACAACTTTCGGTATGACAGGCGGTCAATTGGGACCTACAACAATATTGGGGCAGGTTACAACAACATCTCCAACGGGTCGTAATCTTGAATATTACGGTTATCCTATTAAAATCGCAGAACATATAGCTCTTTGTGATGGAACGGCATATAGTGCAAGGGTTTCTCTTGATACCGTTGCAAATATTAAAAAAGCTAAACAGGCTATTAAAAAAGCTTTTGAAGTTCAATTAAAAGGTTTGGGTTTTGGTTTTGTAGAAATTCTTTCTACTTGCCCTACAAATTGGAGAATGACTCCGGATAAGGCTCATGACAGAGTTCGAGAAGAAATGATGCCTGTATTTAAACCGGGCGTGTATAAGGATGTTACAGAAAATTAAGGTATAATGATATGGAAAAAGATTTTATAATTGCAGGTTTTGGCGGTCAGGGCGTATTGTTAGCAGGGGAAGTTCTTGCTAACGGATTTATGCTTGATGATAAAAATGTTACTTGGTATCCGTCTTATGGCGCAGAGATGCGCGGAGGAACGGTTAATTGTTCAGTAGTTATGGCTGATGAAGAAGTTAGTGCTGTTCAAAAATCCGGCGCAGATTTTATTATTGTTTTAAATCAAGCATCTTTCGACAAATTTACGTCATTAGTGAAAAAAGGCGGAACTATTATTGTTAATACTTCTTTAGCTATTGAAAAGAAGATAAGAGAAGATATTAATTATATTTTTTATCCGATTACTAAAATGGCAGAGGAAAAACTGCAAAATATAAAAATGGCAAATATTTTATCGCTAGGTATTTTGTCAAAAGTTTCAGGATTAATTTCTCTTGGAACTCTTGAAAAGGCCTTGGATAACGTAATTCCGCCTCATCGTCGTAATTTAATTGCTAAAAATATTGAAGCATTAAAACTCGGTTATGAGTATGATTTATTAAAAGTTTAGTTCAAAATCACCTAAAAAGTTGATTTTAAATTTGCTTAAAGAGTTTATTCTTTTCATGTTAAAAAGAAAGGTCCCCCGTAAAAGTGAAAAAAGAACTTATTTCTGCAATAAAACAAAAAGAATTACAACTGGCGAAATTAAAGGCTCATATTGAAAAAAGTGATGTTTGTGCTGATATTTATAACAGACTTTTAATTGAGAAAGCAGTTTTAAAGAAACAGCTTGATGATTTACAGGAAAATACTGTTATAAATCGTATAAAACATTTGCTGCCACGTAAAGAAAGACTTATTTGTGATTATTTTGGCAAGTAAGGCTTGATTTTTAAACTGTTTGTTTTATACTGTTTAAGTACACAATTGCTGTTAAGGTGGTGAAAATATAAATGGCAGAAGTTAAAGTTGGCGAAAACGAATCAATTGAAAGTGCTTTAAGACGTTTCAAAAAGAAAATTCAAAAAGCAGGTATTCTTTCTGAAGTTAAAAAACGCGAAAGATATGAAAAGCCAAGCGTAAAAAGAAAACGTAAATCTGAAGCTGCTCGCAAAAGAAAGAATTAAGATTTTACTATAATATTAAAAAGGAGAAGATTTATTGATCTTCTCCTTTTTTTATTACCAGACCGCAATATTTACAAGCAAAATATTCTTCGGAGGAATCTAAAGGCATAAAAAGATGTCTGCATTCTTCAGAATTTTCTGTAATATTTTCCGGTGTAAAGTCTTTTTCTTCGATGGGGGACTTTTTAAATAATTTTGTTAATAATTCAAATATATACATTTACAGATTAAAACTTTCAGGTAAAAGAGATGCAAGAGTAATTATTCTTAGCGTTTCTTTGTCTTTTAAAATTATATCAACATTTTCATCATTGTCACAAAATTCATGAATTACTTGCCTGCAAGCGCCGCAAGGGGCACAATTATCTTGAACCGGTGAATAAATTGCGATAGCTTTAATTCTTTTTTCACCGTCTGCGATTGCCGATCCTATAGCGTTTCTTTCTGCGCAGATTGTCATACCAAAGCTTGAATTTTCAAAGTTGCAGCCGGTGTAAACTTTTCCTGTTTCTGTCAGAACGCAAGCCCCAACAGGAAATTTAGAATAAGGAGAATATGAGTTTTTTGAAACTTCTACGGCTTTTTGCATTAATTCTTCGTATTTCATAATCAATCCTCTTTTCTGTCTTTTTATTATATACCTATTTAAAAAAAATCAATCGTTTACAAAGTGTAGTATTGTAACTTTTCTTAAAATTAGGCCTAAAAGTTTAAAGATTAAGTTAATTATGTCGATATTTTGATTGTAATATTACAATTTGAGGCGCATAATGAATGTTTCTAGAATAGAAGGATTTAATCCTGCTATAAAGATTAATTGGCAAACGTTGACTGCAAGAGAAATCTTGCGCTTTAGTGATCTAGGGGTGCAAGTTCCAAATGAATTTTTAACTTGGGCAAGTGAGTTTATTGAATCTGTTTACGAAGGAGATAAGGATAGTGTTACTTATGAAATGGCTCAGTCATTTCAGGTTAGGAAGTCTGAAGAAAATAATAATTCTGAGGTTAATTCGGTTCAGCCTTCAGCGAAATTAAATGAAGAAGAAATTTCTCAAAATCCTGTAGAAACGGAAATTCCTTTTACTCAAGTTGAAAATACTGAAGAATCAGTTATTGAAGATGAAAATTATCTATCACAGACATCAAATGCGATTAATAATACTGATGTTGTGTTTAATCAGAATGTGCAACATGATGTTCAAATAAGTGAACTTGAACAGCAAATGCGAATTATTTTGTCAAATGCCGGTGTTTTGAATAATAATACGCAAAATGAATTCAGTAAAAATTTTGAAAATAATTCATTTTCTCAGAGGATAATTGAGCTAAGAAATCAAATAGAACAATTTAAAAATAGTAATCAAATTGATTTTCAATCAGAGTTTGAGCGATTGAATTTTGAATTAGATAGTCAATTATTTAGTCTTTTGAATTTTGATAATAACGGTTTATTGGATTTTAATAAAAAAGAAGATACTGAATTTGGTAATATGAATAATGATAAGAATAATGATTTAGAAAATCAATCTTTAGAAAGAAATCCTTTTGAAGTAGAAAATCGACAGCAAGAGAATAATGTAATAAAAAATGAAAATTTCGAAAATGAAAATGTGTTAAATGAATACAAAGTTGAAGATGACTCTCCCGAAGCAAAATTGTCAGATCCGAATAAAGCAAGTCTTGACGAGATATTAAAGCGAAAAATTCGGCGCGGTATTGAATTATAATTTTAACGATTTAATTGCGCCTTCAATATTATTTGATTTATAAATATAACTTCCGGCAACTAGTGAATTAGCACCTAAATTCTTGCAAATTTTTCCTGTTTCTTCGTTAATTCCACCGTCAACTTGAATAATAAGATTTTTAGGAGAATTTTGTTTAATAAAAGGAATTTTTTGCGCACAATCAGGCATAAATTTTTGACCGCCAAAACCCGGTTCTACAGTCATTATAAGTACCATATCAATTTTATCTAAGTATGGGAGTAATACCTCCGGTTCGGTTTTTGGTTTTATTGAAATTCCTGCTTTAATTTTATGAGATTTTATTTTGTTTATAATTTCATTTATCGATTTGTTATCAACTGTTTCGTAATGAAATGTCAAAATATCTGCGCCTGCTTTTGCAAAAGGTTCAATGTATTTTTCAGGGTTTTCTATCATTAAATGAACATCCAGAGGTAAATTTGTCACTTTTTTTAATGAAGCAACTACAGGAACACCTATTGTAATATTTGGAACAAAGTGCCCATCCATTACATCAACGTGAATCCAATCAGCGCCGGATTGTTCAACTTTTTTTATGTCGTGTTCAAGATTTGAAAAATCTGCGGATAATATTGACGGTGAAACTATAATTTTTGACATTTTAAATTATTCCTAATTTTTTGCAAGCACTATAAGCACATTTTTGCTCTGCTTCTTTTTTACTAAAACCTCTTTCTACAGCTAAAATTTCATTATTATAGCGAACTTCAATTTCAAATTCTTTGTGATTTTTATGCTGCAGGCTGTTTAAAACAATGTACTCAGGACGTTTTGAATCAATGCTTTGTGTATATTCCTGTAAAATTGCTTTTGCGTTATAATTTTCAAAATGATTTTTTACATCAATAATAAATGGTGTAAATATTTGCTTTAAAAATTCTTTTATTTCTGCAAATTTGCCGTCCAAGTAATAAGCGCCAAGTAAAGCTTCAAAAGAGCAGGCGCATATAGATTCAAGTTCTCTGCATCCTTGTTTTTCTTCGTGTTTTGCAAGTAATATGAGTTTATTTAATCCTTTTTCTTTTGAAATTATAGATAAAGTATGGTCTGAAACGATGTAACTTCTTATTTTAGACAGTTCACCTTCGTGATCTTGCGGGTACTTGTTGAAAATAATGTCTGATACAGACAATTTTAAAACAGCATCTCCGAGAAATTCTAATCTTTCATAGCATTGTGTATAATCTAGATTTTGCTCCTGTATGTAAGAAGAATGTGATAGGGCTATTTTATATAATTCCGGAGTTTCAATTTTAATACCGAAAATGCTTTCAATTTCATTAATCATTAAAATAAACCTTTAAAGTAGTCAACTACAGTTTGTATCCATTCGGTTTTAAATACAAAGCATTTGAAGAAGTAATACATTATAGGAATTGTGAATACAAAGCTGTCTGTTCTGTCTAAAAATCCACCGTGTCCCGGAAGCAGGTCTCCTGAATCTTTTACACCGGCATCTCTTTTAAGCATAGATTCACACAGGTCTCCAATTTGAGCAAATATAGTACAAATAAGTCCTGCTAATAACGATATAAACCAACCTGCACCTAAATACAAACCGATAACTTCTGCACTAATTACAGAACATATAGCTCCGCCAATCGAACCTTCAATTGTTTTATTTGGGCTGATAACAGGAGCAAGTTTATGTTTTCCCCATTTTGTACCCGCATAGTAACAGCCGATATCGGTTAGAATAATAGACATAAACATTAATACAACAAATCCTAAACCACTATCGTATGTTGCATTTGATAAATCTCTTAAAAAGATTAAATGCAGCGGGAACCATCCGCAGTATACCATACCGAGTAAAGTAGTTGCGACATTCGCAATATAAGGTTGTCTGCCTGCAAATAACACCCACATAAATGAGCATAGCGAGCATATTGTTAATGTTATTGCTACTAAGTCAAAACGTTTAAAATATACAACAGCGGCAAGTATTGCTTGTGTTAAATAAATTACTTTTAAACTCGGATAGAAACCTTTATGATTGAGTATTTTGACATATTCTCTTGAACCAAATGCAATAACAGTAGCCAGCATAATCAGTAATGCTATCCCGCCGAACATAATACAGACCATTACGATTGTTCCCATTATTAGGCCGGTAAGCATTCGTCTTGCATTTTTGTTAAAGCCGATATCGAACATTATACAGTCATAACCTCTTTTTCTTTAATTTCAACAGCTTTATCAATGTTGGTCGTGTATTTGTCAGTTAATTTTTGAATTTTATCTTGATTATCTTTTACGCTGTCTTCAGGCATATTTTCTTCTTTTTCAAGTTTTTTAAGAGAATCTGTCATTTCTCTGCGGATATTTCTTATTGCAACTTTTGCATCTTCGCCGAGTTTTTTAACATCTTTTGCAATTTCGCGGCGTCTTTCTTCCGTTAAAGGAGGGAAAGGAAGTCTTATGCAAGTTCCGTCAGAGTTCGGAGTAATCCCGATTTCAGCTTTAATAATAGCTTTTTCGATTTCTTTCATAATAGATTTGTCATACGGAGTGATAACAAGTGTTGTACCGTCTTGTACAGATACTTGAGACATTTGTCTTAAAGGAGTCGGAGCTCCGTAATATTCAACAATGACTTTATCTAAAATTCCGGGATTTGCGCGTCCTGAACGAACTTGGCTAAATTCTTTTTGTAATTGAGCCACGGTTTTTTCCATTTTTTCTTCACCGAATAAAAATAATTCATCTAAAGCTTCTGACATTTTTAACCTCTTTCGTTATGTTTAATTTATGTATGTTCCTAATTTTTCACCGTTTAAAATTTGTTTTATTCCGTTTTCTTGTTTGAAATCAAAAACGATTATCGGAATATTATTTTGTTTGCATAGAGAGCATGCGGCGGTATCCATTACTTTCAATTCATTTTTAATAATATCATCGTATGATATATTTTCTAATTTTTTAGCATCAGGATTAGAGCGAGGGTCATCTGTGTAAACCCCGTCAACACCGTTTTTAGCCATAAGCATAGCTTGAGCGTTTATTTCGGAGGCTCTTAGAGCAGCTGCAGTATCGGTTGTGAAAAACGGATTTCCTGTTCCTGCTGCAAATATTACAACTCTGCCTTTTTCAAGGTGGCGAATAGCACGAAGTCTTATATAAGATTCTGCCACTTGTTTAATAGTTAATGCGCTTTGAACACGGCTTTGGACACCGATTTGAGTTAATGCGCTTTGGAGTGTAATAGCGTTCATAACGGTTGCAAGCATTCCGACATAGTCTCCTGAAGCTTGATCCATACCGAGTTTTGCGCTGTTTTTCATCCCGCGGAAGATATTGCCTCCGCCGACAACAACAGCAACTTGAGCTCCCATATCAACAGCTTTTTTTATTTCTTCGGCAATCATTTTAACCGGTTCCGGTGCAATTCCGAATTGTTGGTTTCCTAAAAGTGCTTCACCGCTGATTTTTAGTAAAATTCGTTTATATTTCATTAACTCAAATATCTCCCTTAGCTTACGAAAATATTAACTTAAAGATATTGCGTTGTAAAGGTGTATTGTAATATTTGGTTAATAGATTTTTGTATTTTTTATGAGGGCTAAATTTATAGTGTTTTCATCTTATGTATTGTTTCGAAAAAAGTCGATTTTTTGACTTAATCTGTAATACAGACCGTCTTTACGTACGAATCATTACGAGCATAATTATGCCTGCTTGTGCTTGATTTTAAACAAGATGAGAATAAAATAATTTGCAGTGCTTTAAGTACGGTTGTAAAAGAGAGGGCAAAAGGAAAAAAGAAATCTATTCTTGCATACGAAAGTGATTTGCCTCGTAGTGTTGTTCATTATATATTAGATGGGGTTAAAGATCCGCAGTTGACGACTTTTTGGAGATTGGCTCTGGGGCTGGGGATGAGACCTTCTGAGCTTTTAAAACAAGTTGAAAATAAAGTGCCCAATGGTTGGGATTTTTTATTTAAATAATTAATAAAAAAGCGCCCTTCTTGAATAACAAGAAGGGCGCTTTTTTGATTGTTCTCACAAATTATTCTTTTAAGAATGATTCGTAATTTCTTGCTAATAGGTGCGATCTTACTTGATTAATCAAGTCAAGAGCAACACCGACCATGATGATTATTGATGTTGCACCAATACCTTGCATTGTTTGAATATGTGTAATGTGACTTGCAAATGAAGGAACAAGTGCAATTATACCTAATGCAACTGCACCGATAAAGGTTGTTTTAGAAAGTATTGAATCGATTGCATCTGCAGTTGGTCTGCCGGGTTTTACCCCAGGAATAGATGAACCGTATTTTTTTAGATTGTCTGCAATATCTTTAGGCTGCATATTTGGCATAATTGATGCATAGAAAAATGTTAATGCGATAATTAATGAAATATACAGTATGTAATATAACCATCCGTCAGGGCTGAAGAATTGGTTTAATGACATTACTATTGTTTTTATATTTGTCGGTAAATTAGCTTGTCCAGCAATTGCAAGAACTGTTGATGGGAATAATAATATTGCAATTGCAAAGATGATAGGCATAACCCCGCCCGGATTTAGCTTAAACGGAATAAATGAGTTCATTCCACCGTAAACTTTATTTCCAATTTGGCGTTTAGGGTTTACAATAACTACCTTTCTTACCGCTTCTTGCATAATTACTACAAGTACTGTCGCTGCAAGAAATATTGTAAGTAAAACAACAAGTCCTAATTGCATTTGCGAACTTGATTTTACAAGTTGCAATGTGTTGCGAGCATATAATGGAATTCCGCATAAGATACCGCAGAAAATAACTAGCGAACCGCCGTTACCTATTCCGTTTTCTGTAATTAATTCTGAAATCCACATTACAAGCACAGCACCTGCAGTTAATACACATATTGAATTTACATAGAACAATATAGGATTAATAGTTGAAATTATTGATCCCGGTAAATGGTGTAAATACAACATGAATACAAATGCTTGAAATACCGCAAGAACAACCGTAAATAAGCGAGTGTATTGCGATAATTTCCTTCTTCCGTCCTCTCCTTCTTCTTTCTGTAATCTTTCCAAAGATGGTATTACTACAGAAATCAACTGAACGATAATGGAAGATGTGATGAACGGTCCTATACCTAATGCTAAAATTGAGACTTTAGATAATGCTCCGCCTGCAAACAGGTCTAAAAATCCGATAATATTATTTCCGTTTGCAATATTTGCAAATACGGCGTTGTTAATACCATATAAAGGCATTTGAACACCAAATCTCCATACTGCAATCATCAAGAATGTAAACAATATTTTTTGTTTAAGGCCTGATGCATTCCACATCGACATTAAATCTTCAGTTGAAGGTCCTTTAATAGCTTGTGCCATTATACTAACTCAACCTTTCCGCCTGCGGCTTCAATTTTTTCTTTTGCGCTTGGTGTGATATAAGCAGCTTTTACAGTAACAGCTGATTTGATTTCTCCGTTACCTAAAACTCTCAATCCAACGCAAGACGGATGAATAGTCATTTTTTCTTTTAAAGTTTCTAAAGAAACTTCTTTAAGTTTTAATGCATCAAGACGTCCAACGTTTATTTCAGCATAATTAACTTTAGAATATACTTGGAAACCTTTTAATTTAGGCAAACGTCTGTAAGCAGGCATTTGTCCGCCTTCAAAACCTCTTTTGCTTGAATTGCCTGATCTTTGGCCTTCACCGTTATGACCACGGCAAGATGTTTTACCTCTGCCAGAAGCTCTGCCTCTGCCGACTCTTTTTGTTTTATATGTAGAACCTGCTGCAGGTCTTAAATCTTCTAATGTTATGTTTGACATTTAATTTCCTCTTTCTTTATAAATTATTATTAATACTAAAATTAATGGTAATTATTTTACAATCTCTACAAGGTGAGATACTTTGTTTACCATACCTAAGATAGTTGGAGTTGCTGAGTGTTCAACAACTTGGTTTCTTTTAGTTAATCCCAATGCTCTAACAACTTTGCGTTGAGATTCCGGAGTTCTGATTAAACTCCCTACAAGTTTAACTTGTACTTTTTCTGCTGATTTTTTATTTGCCATTTTTTTATTCCTTATATTTTTATTGTTGAAATCTACATTTTACTAATTCAAAAATTCTGCCATTGTCAAACCGCGTTTAGCAGCTGCATCTTTGAATGTTGACAATGATTTTAATGCTTCCAATGTTGCATAAGCAGCGTTTAAAGGAGCTTTAGAACCTAAAGATTTAGCAAGGATATTTTCAATACCTGCAAGTTCTAATACTGAACGAACAGCGCCGCCTGCGATAATACCTGTACCTTGAGAAGCCGGTCTTAACATAACAGCACCTGCGCCTGCTTTTCCTGTAATTGGGTGAGGAATTGTTGTTTTGAAAATAGGAACGTTGATAACATTTTTTCTTCCGTCAGCAATTGCTTTTTGGATTGCAATTATAACTTCAGATGCTTTTGCACAACCAATACCTACTTGACCTTTTTTGTTTCCTACAATAACGATTGCGCGGAAGCTTAATTTTTTACCACCTTTAACAACTTTTGTTACACGGCTGATTTGAACAACACGTTCAGTCCACTCTGAAACAGGTTTTTCTTCACGTGATGTTTCTATTTTTTGACGTCTTTGACGTCTGCCACGTTTTGGTTGTTCATCTTCTGTTGAAACTTCTTCAACAGACTCAACAACTTCTTCTGCTACTGCTGTTTGAGCAACTTCTTCAACTTGTGCGGTTTCAACTACTTCTTCTACAGTTTCTTCAACCGCTTCAGTTTTTAATTCTTCATTGTTTTCCATTAATTTTTACCTTTCATTAGTTGTGTAAATTAATAACTGCTAT
>CAYVSD010000001.1:52314-63976 GCA_964453315.1 uncultured Muribaculaceae bacterium
TAATTTTTTACCACCTTTAACAACTTTTGTTACGCGGCTGATTTGAACAACATTTTCAATCCATTCAGATTGAGGTTTTTCTTCAGTTGTTTCAATTTTTTGTCTCTTTGCTCCGCGATTGCGTCCTCTGCGAGCAGGTTTTGCTTCTTCTGCAGCCGGAGCTTCTGTTGTTTCTGCTTCTTCAACAGGGGCTTGTGCTGTTTCTTCTGCTGTGGAAGTTTCTGTTTCAACAGCTTGAACTTCCTCAACTTTTAATTCTTCATTGTTTTCCATTGATTTTTACCTTTCAATTTAATAAGTACTTTCAATTTATTTTTTAAAATACGCCAAAAACAAAGCCATATTCGGCATTTTTGAAATCCGTATTTTATTTAAACTTCTGACAGGAGTTAAATTAACACAAAATATTTTATTTTGCAAGAGGTAGGATTATCTTTTTATATTTATAGTATAATTTTTATATGAATATTATGCAGGAATTTGACACTATAGCTGCAATATCTACTCCGCTGGGAACAGGCGGGGTGGGGGTTATTCGGCTTTCCGGAGATAAAAGTTTTGAAATTGTTGCAAAACTTTCTAAAAAAAATAATTTACCTGCCGGAAAAATTTGTCACGGCTGGATTTATGATAATGAGGTTAAAGTTGATGAAGTTATAATTCTTCCATTTAAATCTCCAAATAGCTATACAGGGGAGGATGTTGTTGAAATTCAATGTCACGGAGGAGTAAATGTCGTTAAGAATATTCTTGAAACAGTGTTAAAAAATGGCGCAAGAATGGCTGAACGCGGAGAATTTACAAAAAGAGCTTTTCTTAATAAAAAAATGGATTTATCTCAGGCAGAAGCTGTTGGGGATTTAATTCATGCTAAAACCTCTGAATTTGCGCTTCAATCTGTTAAAAATTTATCGGGTGCGTTGGCTTTCAAAATAAAAGAAATAAGAGAAGATCTTTTTAATGTAGCTTCTCGTATAGTTGCGGCGATTGATTTTCCGGAAGATGTATCAGAGCCGGAGTATTCTTATCTTATTGAAAATTTTGAAAATCAATTAAATCAAATTAATAAGATATTGTCATTTGCAAAAAATTCAGATATTTTAAGACAAGGAATAAAAGTTGCGATTGTTGGTCGTCCAAATGTCGGGAAATCTTCTTTATTTAATGCGTTATTGAATATAGATAGGGCGATTGTAACAGATATTGCGGGAACGACTAGAGATGTCATAAAAGAAAACATAGATCTTGGTGTTGCGGTTACTTTGATTGATACGGCTGGAATAAGAGAGGATGCGACTATAGATCAAGTGGAACAAATCGGTATTGAATATTCAAAACAATCTGCGTCAGAAGCTGATTTAGTTCTTTTTATGTATGATGCTTCAAAGGGTTTTACGCCGCAAGATGAGGTTATTTATGAAATTATAAAAGAAAAACCTCATATTATAATTGCAAATAAAATTGATTTGGTAGAAGGAATATTTGAGCCTAAATATTCTCAAACATTCCAATTGTCTGTGTTAGATGGTGATAAAACCGAGGAATTAAAAGAATTAATAAAAGAACGCGTTTGTGATTTTTCTCCTGAGGAAACGGAATTTATTACAAATTCTCGTCAACAAGGATGTTTGATCCGATGCAAAGAATCTCTTGGAAGAGCGCTTGATGCTGCAAAAAGAGAAGAATTGCAGGATATGATTTATATAGACATAAAATCTGCGCTGCTAGCTTTGGACGAATTAACAGGCGAAGTTGTGACAGACGAAATTTTAAACAATATTTTCGATCATTTTTGTATCGGAAAATAAAGAGTTACTTATTAAAATTTTTGTATCTGTAACTTAAAATGCTGTAATTCGAAACATCTGTAGAGGATGAATCATCCCCATAGAACATAGACATATCGCTGGTTGCTTTGCGGTAGTTTGTTTCGTCTATGATTTCTTGTTTGCTGCAAGAATATGTATACGCTGAAATTTCAGCAGATGTTACACGGCCGTCGTGATTTGTGTCAATTTCTTCAAAGTTTTCTATTATTTTGCTAACCATGTCTTTAGGGTAAGCGCCACTCATAGCAAGTTGGGATAATTCTTCTCTTGACACTCCCGCAGTTGAGATAGTTGAAGCAAATTTATTCATTTCTTCTGCGCTGATTTTCCCGTCACCGTCTTTATCAAAAGATTTAAAATTATTTTGCATATAGGATGCAAATGATTGATTTAATGTTAAGTAATTTTTATTGTCATTCCTTGCTGCTGTAATATTTTTAATAGTTACGCCGTCTTGCGGGTATAATGATGCCAAATACGCATAAGTATTTGACAAACCTGAAGTTATAGATGTAACAATTGAAGAACCGGATGATGCCATAATTTATTCCTTTGTATTTTCTACCTATATATATAATAATAATGTTTTAATAAATGTCAATTTCTGTGATATTATGAACGGGGAATAAGATATGATAAAGAATTCACAAGAAATTATATCAATATTAGAATCAGGCGGGGTGATTGCTTATGTTACCGATACCGTTTGGGGCTTAGGCTGTTTGCCTAACAATGAAAAGGCTGTAAATAAAATATACGAAATTAAAAAACGTGAAAAACAAAAACCGTTAATACTTATGTCTAACGATATTTATAATTTGTTAGATTATGTTAAACCAATTCCGAAAATTGGTCAGCAGCTTATAAAAAAATATTTTCCGGGAGCATTAACAATAGTTACGGAAAAAAGTGATAAAACTCCGGATTATATAACTTCAGGCATGAAAACAGTCGGGATACGTGTTCCGGATAATAAAATTTTTCAGGAGATTTGTGAAATTGTGCCGGGTCATGTTTTGGCAACGACAAGTGCAAATCTTTCACATCAACCTTCAGCTAAAACTTATGAACAGGCATTAAAAAATATGACAGGGCTGGCAGACACAATAATTGAAGATTACGGATACTGCGCAAAGGGCCTTGAATCAACAGTTGCAGGTGTTATGGAAAACGAATTAAGAATATTCAGACAGGGTGAAATTGTTTTAGATATATAACTGATTTGATATTTATTTAATTTTTTACTAAAATTTAATCAAACGAGGAAAATATTATGAAAATTATTTTATGCCTGTTGTATATATACGTGTTAATTTATACATTTTATATGTTTGTTCTTGCTCTCAGAAATTTGAATGATAAACCTTTTTCTATTGAAAAAAAATATTCACGTTATGACGGAAAGAAAAATAATTTTGCGGTTATAATTTACAGTCATAATCATAAAGCTTGTTTGGAGGAGCTTATAGATGAGTTAAAAATGCAGGATTATCCTCTTGGAAATTTTAGTGTCTATTTAATTCTTGATGACTGTAATGACGGAAGTGAAAAACTTTTTGAAAATGATAAATTCGTTCATGTTATGAATATTCAAGATGTTGGGACTTTGGGTAAGACTAAAGCAATTTCAATGCTTTTGTCTGAATTAAAAAAGGATAATTCTATTGATGCTTATGTTTTTATTGACGGAACAAGAAAAATATCTTCCGATTTTTTGACTCTTGCAAATGCAGGTATTAAGGAAAAAGATGCGATTACCGGAGAGGTTAATATTAATCGCGAAAATTTGGATATAGTTGATAAAATTAAAGCGGTGCATAAAAAGTATCTGGCAAATTTCTTTAAACAGGCAAGAACATTGTTGGGTTTGTCTACGAATATTGATTCAGGTTTGTTTATAGTAAAAAAATATGTAGTTGATGAAATTGGCGAAATAGATTTTATTGATAAAAATTCTGAATTGGAGTATAGTCTTTTATTATCTCAAACGGGGCATAAGTGCGTATACAATCCTAATATTCAATCTTATATTCTCGGTCAGGATTGTATGTTTAGAGTTCCTCGTTTGACTAAAAGATTATGTTTGATAAAGAATAATTTTAAAAATATTTGGACATTGAACTTTGCATTTGTAGAGCATATATGTTCTTTATTAAATCCTAATTTTTGGTTTTTATTATGTGCTTATGCTGTTTTAATTGCGTATTCATACAGTCATTCTTTTGTTGTTAAGAGTAATCTTATAATATTAAGTGCGTGTTTATTGCTTGCAGTATTTTGTTTGAGTTTAGTTAATTCAAAACTTAGTAAGAGCGAAATTGGCTTGTTAATATTACATCCTGTTTATTCTTTATTTCATATTATAAAGAATTTCCCTCCTGTGAGAGCATTTTTGAAGAATATTGGTGCTAATACGGATAGAGAGACGGACAAATTATCTGTTGATGTTATGGTTATGACCAAACATGGTGATAGGGCTTGCAAGCTTGAATTTATTTCGACAGAGAGTGGTTTAGCAAAGATAAGGTTTATTTATAAAAATAAAAAATATACGACTGATTCTCATTTGCGTATGATTGATGCTCTTCAGCAATTAAGATCAAAAATGGATGATTACGGTCTTAGGTTAAAGATTTGCAGTTGCTGTTCGAAATTTACTTCTCAAGCTGACGGCTCAACGAATATGTTAAAAGGAAGATGCCATAATGAATTCCCTAGTCCTTTGATTACGGAACCTCGTCCTACTTTGATTTGGAATTCGTGTTCTTGTTTTGAACCGTCAAAGGTTAATAATATAATTGAAGAGATGGTAAAAGAAATTGAGGCTAAATAAATACTTTTTAATAATTAGACTTATTCTTGCAGAAGGTATATAATTTAGTTATGAAGAAGTTTATAAGCTTTATATTAATATGTCTGATGTTCAGTTGGAATGCTTTACCCGTATTTTCACAAGAACCGTTAAAAGGCGGGGTTAGTGAATCTGATGTTTTTAAGCAAGAAATGACGGAATTATTTACGGGAAAAGTTGAAACTCTTGACAGGCATGATGTTATTAATATGACAGTTTCTCAGGTTTTGGATTCATCAATTTCAATTGAAGGGGATGAGTTTTTTGCAGAAGTAACAGATGATGTATATGGTAATAAAGGCATTATTATTCCGAGGGGTACAGTTGCTCACGGGGTTATTTCAAGTACAAGCGAGGCAAAAAGATTAGGGCGCGCAGCTACAATAAGTTTGAATTTTGATTATCTTGTTACTCCGGACGGGAGAGAAATTCCTATTGAAGGTAAAATGACGACAAAACTTCATCCTGTTGCTGAAACAGGTAAAATTATTGCGCAAGATGTAGGGTATACTGTTGCGGGAGGCGCTGTTGGAGGTTTTGTTGCTTTAAATTGGCTCGGTATAGAGGCTGCTATTGCCTCTCAAGGATATACGATTGCGGGTGGAGCCGCTGTTGGCGGAGCAATTGGCTTGGGTATGGCGCTTATGCGAAAGGGGCATGATGTATTAATTGCACCGGGTGATGAAATCAAGGTTAAAGTTAATACGAGCGTGGATTTGCCTGTTTACAAAGAAGATGCGTTTAAACAAGAAGAAGTTTTTTATGACGGGTTGAAGATTAGTATTAACGATATTAAACATGGTAAAGACCCCTTTGGGGAGGCAAATACAATTACTTTATCTCTATTGATTTCTAATATGTCAGATAAGACGATTTCAGGTTTTGATATGTCGTTAGTTAATGATTATAACGTAAGCTTTAGTCCGTCTATATTTGGAGATACCAATTTAATATTTAAGCAAATTAAACCCGGGGATAAGTTAATTACGAATGTTTCTTTTGCAGTTGATAATCTTCACCGCAAATTTTGGCTGACATTTTATGATCGCAAAAACGGAAGCATAATTACAAAAATATCATTAGATAATGCTTACCATTCTATTCCTGAAAAAAGTCGAAGGAAAAATTCAAAATTACACGCTTCTAAAGTAAAGAAAAGTTTTAAAAAAGATAGTGATTCTTTTGATTTTTAAACTAATGTGTCCATAAGACTCGGAAGCCTCTGCTTGCTACTTCGCTACGCAAACCGCTCTGACAAACGAATGGTAGCGGTTGAGGTGGTATTTGTACGTGTAGGAATTTTTGAAGTATCGGCTGTACGCGTAGCTAGCGCTTTCCTCTGAACCGGACCATAAGTGGTGCCAAGAGGAGCCTAAGCCCAGAAAAAGCAGATGGTATCGCCTCGTCTGAACCGATGTTACCTGCGCCGTTATAGTCGAAGCCTAATAAGTCACTTGTGCTGAAACTTCCGCCACCCTGTTTACCGCCGTATAATGCTGTTGCTATTGATGCTAATTCCGCTTCGGTTGGTAATCTGCCGCCTGAGTCTTGGCATGCTTTCATTGTTGTTACCCAACGATCGCCGTCACTATCCCGATGATTGCCAATGTAATTAAAACCTCGACTAAAGTAAAACCTTGTACTTTTTTCTTAATTTTCTCCCATGTTCTATATATAGAAATATCAAAAACATTTGATCATTAAAATTCTATATATGCAACACTCAAATACTAAAAAAATCTGAATTAATATTCAAATTATTAGGGCAAGAGCTTAGAGCAGAGCGTGTTAAGCAAGGAAAATCTTTACGTATGCTGTCTTATGAATATGATTTGCAGACATCGCTTTTATCAAGATTGGAAAATTGTACTAATGAACCTAAATTAATATCAATTTGGAGTGTTTGTGAAGCTCTAAATATCAAGCCTTCTGCGCTTTTAGCAAGAATTGAAAATAAATTACCAAAAAGTTTTTGTTTAATTGAAAATTAATTATTGTTGAAAATTGTTTGTAATACCGTAAATGTATTCTAATATACGTGCAAAATATTTTAAATTTGAATTGCCGTTTAATACTAAATCAGCTTCTTTTCTAAACGGTTTAACATATTTTTCTCCAGCGCTGGCAAGATAATTCCAATGTTTTAGAGCATTTTCTTCGCTTTGATTTCTCTCTTGAATTGCTCTTGACATAAATCTTTCTTTTCTCAGGTCATTATCTGTTTCAACATAGATTTTTATATCAAATGTATCTTTCACGTTTTCATACATTGTTGCAATACCTTCTACAACAATAATTTTTTGAGATTTAACGTCAAGTGCTTTTGGAACAGAAACACCTGTTCCGTTAGGAAGGTACATCGGTGCTTTTATATCAAGTCCATCCGAAAGATCTTCTAAATCATTTCTTAAAATATCTAACTGAAAACTTGTCGGAGCATCAATGTCGTATCCGTTATCACGCAAGCTGTCAAAAGATCCGTATTTATTAATTAAAGCTGAAATGTCATTAAAATAGTTATCTGTACTTAAAACAGTAACAGGAAGAGACAATTGTTCAATGACATTTTTTATTTCATGACAAATAGTAGATTTTCCTGATGCAGATTCTCCTGTTACACCTATAAGCATTCTCTTTTTAGGGTTATCAATTATTCTTCTGGAAAAACGATTTATAAAATTTGGATGAATTGCATTTATAATAGGTGATTCTTGTTTTGTATCGTAAACAAATATTTGTTTGAATTTTGATTGAAGATAAAACGCATAAAGCTCTCGTCCGGAGCGAGAACTCAAATCAGGTTTTAATATTTTATTGATATCTTTTTCCAATAAAGATTGCATGTTTTTCCCAATTATTTGTCGTGATAGCATGATAATACACAAGAAATTTTTTTTTTGCTACGTTTATAAATAAAAATTAACTTGAAATAAAAAACTTTTCTTGTTAATAATAAAATATGTAATAAGGAGAGGGAAAATGGAAACATTAACTTCTGGACAAGGGGTGATTACAAAGGTTATAGGGCCTGTTATTGACGTGGAATTTCCTGATGGGGAATTGCCAAATATTTATACGGCATTAAATATTTATACATCTGACGGAAATAAAATTGTGGCTGAAGTTCAGCAAATGCTTGGTTCTAACAAGGTCAGAACCGTTGCAATGTCATCGACTGACGGCTTAAAACGCGGAATGAAGGTTGAAAATACTAATGAGCCGATAAAAATTCCTGTAGGCAACGCTATATTGGGAAGAATTTTGAATGTTACAGGTGATCCTGTTGATAATGAAGGTGAAATTCAAACAGATACCTATTTGCCTATTCACCGTGAAGCACCAAAACTTGTTGATCAAAATACCGATATTGAAATTTTAGAAACAGGTATAAAAGCCATCGATTTATTACAGCCATACCAAAAGGGTGGTAAGATTGGACTTTTTGGCGGTGCGGGTGTCGGAAAAACCGTACTTATTCAAGAGTTAATTCATAATATTGCAATGGCTCATAATGGTGTTTCAGTATTCGGCGGTGTTGGAGAAAGAACACGTGAAGGAAATGACCTTTGGAATGAATTTAAAGAAAGCGGTGTTATTAATAAAGTAGGATTAATTTACGGTCAAATGAACGAACCGCCGGGAGCAAGAATGAGAGTAGGCTTGTCTGCTCTTACTGCTGCGGAATATTTTAGAGATTACTCAAAACAGGATGTTTTGTTGTTTATTGATAATATTTTCAGGTTTACTCAAGCGGGTTCCGAAGTTTCTGCATTGTTAGGCCGTATGCCTTCTGCTGTTGGTTATCAGCCTACTCTTGCAACTGAAATGGGCGAATTGCAAGAGCGTATTACTTCAACTAAAGACGGCTCTATTACGTCAGTTCAGGCTATATATGTGCCGGCAGATGACTTAACAGATCCTGCACCTGCTACGACATTTTCTCATTTGGATGCTTCAACTGTATTATCAAGAAATATTGCGTCTTTGGGTATTTATCCTGCTGTTGATCCGTTGGAATCCAATTCAAGAGCACTAGATCCTAATATTGTCGGGGATGAACATTATGAAACGACCAGAAAAGTTCTTGAAATTTTGCAAAAATATAAAGATTTGCAAGATTTGATTGCGATTTTAGGTATGGACGAATTATCTGAAGAAGATAAAGAAACAGTAAATCGCGCGAGAAAAATTCAAAGATTTTTATCTCAGCCGTTCTTTGTTGCAGAACAGTTTAGCGGCAATAAAGGTAAATACGTAAAAATAGAAGATACTGTTAAAGGATTTAAAGAAATTATTGAAGGAAAATACGATGATTTGCCTGAACAGGCCTTCTATATGGTCGGTACGATTGACGAAGCTGTTGAAAAAGCCAAGACGATGAAGGAGTAAGGTTTGAATTTAAAAATCATAACGCAAGAAAGAGTCGTTTTTGATAATGATGTTGATGAAATCTATACCAAAGGTGTAGATGGCGAATTTGGTCTGTTAAAAGACCACGTTCCGGTGATGGCTGCGCTTGATATTGGCGTTACTCGTATTAAAATCGGTTCAAATGTTATGATGTTTACTACGATGGGTGGTATTTTGCAGTTTAAGGACAATAATTGTTTGATTTTGACAAATACCGCAGAAGCAGGTGAAGAAATTGATGAATTGCGCGCAAAAGAAGCCCTTGATCGTGCAAAAAGACGTTTAAGAGAAGCAAAAGCTAGAATTGACGCTAAACGTGCAGAAGCGGCAATTGCAAGAGCCGAAGCAAGATTAAAAGCAAAACTCGGAAATCAGGTGTATATTTCTGAAGGTTAATTGGAATCAGTTTGATTTAATGGCACTCCAGGCTTTTACATCCCCGCGTTCATATCTTATTAAATAGTATCCGCCACTTTTTATGTATTCAATTGATGCTTCTTGATATATTTCTTCTTCGTCATTAATTGGCGGCATTCCGACTTTTGCTCGTTTTTTATTTGTTTTTGCAATTTCTTTATCTCTCTTTTTTTTCTTTTTAAGAGCTTTATTATCCATTATTTGAGATTTTTCGCTTGTTTCAATCTCTAATTTAAAAACAGGAAGTATGGCAATAGGTTGTTTCCCTTGTATTAATATTAAAAAATCCATTTCGTCTGAGAGTGCAAGTTCATAGTGCCCCGGATATATGTAGTTTCCTTGCCCGTCAGAAAGTGTGTCTACAATTGATAATGTCGGATATGATGATTCTCGCAGGCTGTAACGGTATATGGATTGCGTTCCGAGTGTATCTCCTGCTGTAATTGTCGGATATTGCGGGTATGCTCTGCTCTCAGGGTGCATTAATATATTTTCTACATACATTCCTTCAAGCATTTAAATTTTCTCCAAAGTTTTTTTTATGCTGTTTTTGATTTCGCATAAATTTTTATTCAACGCATTTTCACTGCCAATAAAAATTAGAGAGATGTATTTTTGAGAATTTCCTAAATTGTTTTCTTTTAATAATTGTCTATAACTCTCTCGCATAAGTCTTTTTAGTCTGTTGCGGCGGACAGCGCGTTTATGAGTTTTTTTACTTACAACAAAGCCTACTTTTGTCGGGTAATCTTCTTTTTTTTCTAACCCCGCAAACAAAGTTACTCCGCCCGAATGGGTGGAGTGTTTTACTTTATATGTTGCCTTAAAAGCGATTCTTTTTTTTAGACGATATTGTTTTGGAATCATTTTTTTTAATTAATCCTGTACAGAGTTCTATCGCCTTATAGACCTATAGCCTATAATTAAGCACGTTCTTTAGCAGTGATAGCTAATTGATGACGTCCTTTTGCTCTGCGTCTGTTAAGAACTTCTCTGCCGCCAGCAGTAGCCATTCTTGCTCTGAAACCGCTTACATTTTGTCTTTTTCTTTTAGTGCCTTCTAGTGTACGTTTCATTTTATATTTCCTTTGCTATTTATTTGTCGTATAATTCAAATGTTATAATAAAAAAAATATTAGTCAATAAGTGACGAAAGGAATGGTTAATTATTATGAAGCAAAATATAGGTTTTATTGGTTGCGGGAAAATGGCAAGCGCGATAATTAATGCTTGCAGAGGTCATGATTTTAATATTAAAGGTTCTGAAATTAACTCTGAAATAGCGCAATCATCAGCTGAAAGATTAAATATTGATGTTTTGACAGACAATAGAGAACTTGTAAAAATTTCTGACATTATTTTTATCGCTACAAAACCTAATCAGGTAGAAAGTGTTTTAACAGAAATAAAGGATGATATATCATCAGAAAAGTTAATTGTTTCAATTGCTGCAGGTGTTAAAATATCAAAAATAAAAAATATTTTAAAACAGGCTCACATTATTCGTATTATGCCAAATACTCCTGCACTTGTGAAATTAGGAATGTTTGGAATCTGTCCTGCTTCGGATGTTAATCATGATGATGTAGAATTTATTAAAAAACTTCTTTCTAATATAGGAAAATGTATTGAAGTTGATGAATCTCAGATGGATATAGTTACCGCAATTTCCGGTTCAGGACCTGCATTTTTTTATCAAATTATAGAGGATATGGCCAGAGCAGGAGAAAAACTCGGTCTGGATTATGAAAAATCTCTTATTTTGGCTGCTCAAACAGCTTTGGGTTCAGCTCAAATGGTTTTTAATCGCGGCGAAACTTCTGTGCAAACTTTAATTGATAATGTCGCAACAAAAGGCGGCTGCACATTTGTAGGAATTCAAGAAATGAAATCTAAAAAATCACACGAGTTATTTTTCAATGTAATTGAAAAAACAACTCAAAAGGCTTGTGAATTGGGCAAATAGTTCGCCGATTTCGCGCCCTGCCGTCTTTGCTCTCGCAAAGTCGCTCCGGCGCTACACATCGGCTTACGCATGTTCCGCCTGTGCAATCACAGATTGCTGCGCTCATTGCGCTAACGCTTCATTCGCAACGGCGGTGATATTATGTTTCGCGCCCTGCCGTCTTTGCTCTCGCAAAGTCGCTCCGGCGCT
>CAYVSD010000001.1:64076-82786 GCA_964453315.1 uncultured Muribaculaceae bacterium
GCGCCCTGCCGTCTTTGCTCTCGCAAAGTCGCTCCGGCGCTTCACATCGGCTTACTCATTTTCCGCCTGTGCAATCACAGATTGCTGCGCTCATTGCGCTAACGCTTCATTCGCAACGGCGGTGATATTATGTTTCGCGCCCTGCCGTCTTTGCTCTCGCAAAGTCGCTCCGGCGCTTCACATCGGCTTACGCATTAGAAGTGCATATCAAAATGAGGCGGTTTTCCGTTAATCTTTTCGTCTTCAATTCTCATTGCTGAGCCAATAGTAAAATTTTGTGCTTCAACTTTATTAATTTCAAATGCAACATCTCCATTAAACACCTCGTGATTTTTCTCCAAAAATTCAAATAAAGGTGTCGTTGGAGCTTTAATCAAGGTCTCAAGAGTATCTTGCGCTTGTTTAATACTTCTTTCAGGAACTGCAACATTTAATCCGAAAGGTTTGTATGGTCTGTTAAAGTTGAATTGTGAATCAGTCATAATTATTCCGTTATTTTCTTATAGTTATTTATTCGGTAATTTCAAGTTAAAAGTTTAATATTTCGTTGAAAATATTAATTTATGTTAATATATGGTTATGCAGCTAAAAGATTTTGAAAAAGAGTTAAACAAGTGTTCAAAGTGTGGTTTATGCCAATCGGTTTGTCCTTTGTATGAAATTAGTAAAAATGATTGTGCTGTTTCAAAAGGTAAATTTGTTATGCTGCACGGCGTTGTTAAAGGTGACTTGGAGCTTTCAAAAAATATTGATAAATATTTGAATATGTGTTTGCGTTGTGGAAAATGCACGAATTTTTGTCCAAGTAATATTGATGCTTGCAAAATTTTTAATGTCGCAAAGCAAGATTACATGAAGAATAAATTTTTATCAAAAATATTGTATTTTATACAAAGTAGATTTGTTTTTTTATTAATAATTGATTTATTATCTTTTTTTACAAGTCTTTTTCGTCTAAAACGATATGAGTGTAAAGCTCCAAAAACAGTCGTTTTATATTTTAAAGGTTGTGTAAATAAAATTTTTCCAAATACGGATCGTTATATAAATAAAATTTTAAAAAATACAGATATAAAAATTTTGGAAGCTAATTTTGATTGTTGCGGATTACCTTTTTTGTCCGATGGCAACATAAAAAGATTTGAACAGTGCGCAAAAAATAACATTAAGAAGTTTGATTGTGATTATGATTATTTGGTAACTGATTGCGCAAGCTGTGAATCTACTATTTTGGATTATCCGAAATATTTTGAAAATTGTTCAATAAATACGGAAAAATTCTTGAATTGGGGAGATTTAATAGCAAAAGAAAATATTAAATTTGTTTTTAAAAGTCCTGTTAAAATAACATTTCACAAACCGTGTCATTTAAAAAGCGATGTTTTTTTTGAAAAAATTATACAAAATTGTGAAAGTGTACAGTATATAAGGTCAAAAGGGTATGATGACTGCTGTGGATTTGCCGGAAGTTTTGCTCTGAAGCAAAATAAATTGTCTAAATTAATTATGAAAAAAAAGGCGCAGAATATGATAGATAGCGGGGCTCAGTATGTAGTTACAACTTGCCCGTCTTGTTTATTGGGATTGCGATGCGGATTAAAATTAAAAAACGCTAAAAATATTAAAGTTATAGGTCTTTTAGAGTTTTTATCTAAAGCGGATAAAATTATATATTAAGAATTGTTAACTCTTTTTATAACCAAAAAGCAATTTTTATCAGTATATAAACTTTATATACATGAGAGTATAAAATGAGGATTGAGATATGTCAAGTTCTAGATTTACCATTAATAATGGAAATAATTACTTAATGAATATGTATCGTAGTAATTATAATCGTTATAATGCATATAATCAAACGACGCCGTATATGATGAATCTATATCAACAACGATATGGGTTTATGCCGATGTTTGCGAACATGGGTCAACAGCAGCAAACATTTGAAGTTAAGACAAGTTTTGGCGAAGAACTTGGTACGATGGTCGGTACATTAGAAAGAAATAATCCGGGCACATTGAAGAAATTTTATAATTGGGCTAAGGATACAGCTGCCCCTGCGATAGGCAAAGCTGCTAAATGGGTTTGGAATGGCATTGCAGGTTTATTTTCAAAGAAAAGTGCATCTGTTGAAGAAGCATAATTATAATAATATTTATAAATTTATTTGTAATAAAGGGCACTTTCGGGTGTCTTTTATTTGTTATGGAAAATAATTATTGACAAAGAGTTTTTAGCGGGTAGTATTATAGTGTTAAAACTAAATATTGGGGCGTCGCCAAGTGGTAAGGCAGCTGGTTTTGGTCCAGCCATCTCGGAGGTTCGAGTCCTTCCGCCCCAGCCAATTAAAGACTTCGTAAGAGGTCTTTTTTTTATTGTGGACTATAACCTTTCAGGACGGTTTAGATGCATTCTTATCGGCTATAATGCCGAGTTGTTGGGAGTTTAAGGCAGATTTATAGTGTAGAGATTTGCCGGACTATTTTTGCACTATTTTGACTGAGATTTGTAAATATAAGTTTAATTAAAATCTTTCGAATTTTGTTTGTTATATAGTAGATATATGAAAAAAAGTAATATTGCAATAATAACTGGTGCAAGTAGCGGATTAGGCAAAGAATTTGTTAAACTTTTAATTAACGATAATAGTCTTGATAAAATATTTGTGCTTTCAAGAAACGAAGAGAAATTAAATAGTTTAAAATCAGAATATGGTGATAAAATTCAACCATACTCTATTGATTTATCTGACACTGAAAACATCAAAAACTTTGGCAAATTTTTAGAAACTCAAAATGTGAATTTAAAAATATTAATAAATAACGCAGGATTTGCAAAGTTTTGCTCTTATGAAGACATATCTATTGACGAATCTGTTAATATGATTAACCTCAATATATCAGGGGTTGTCTCAATGGGATTAATTTGTATTCCATTTATGAAAAAAGGCTCTCATATCATAAATGTAGCATCACAAGCCGCATTTCAGCCTGTTCCTTATCAAAATATTTATAGTGCGACAAAATCTTTTGTAAAAAATTATTCACAAGCATTAAATGTTGAATTAAAAGAAAAGGGAATAAAAGTAACTGCAGTTTGTCCGGGGTGGATGAATACAGACTTATACAAACGCGGTTGTATTAATGCTGAAAAAGGAACAAAGAATTTTGTTTTTATGGTTGAACCGGATGTTGTTGCAAAAAAAGCACTAAAAGATGCATACAAAGGCAAAGACATGTCCGTATACGGTTTCTATGTAAATATGTGCAGAATTATGTCAAAGTATCTTCCTGAAAAATTGATAATGAATATTTGGTTATTGCAACAAGGAATAAAGTAATTTAGGCTAGTTACATATAAACAGTAAAAATTTAATCAAACGTATTTGTAAAAAAACTTACCAATAATATTGGGTTTATTCTTAATAGCTTTAAAGTTTTGGATAAAACATAAGCTATCATAGGATGCTTTATTTCTGTTTCCATAATCTTGTAATTCATTTTGCTTCTGTTTTTTACATAAATGTTATTTTTGTCAACAACCCACAATAATTTTATATATTTTTGCATTAAATCTCTAACTTTGCACCTTGTTGAATAAGATATATTAACTGATGAAAACATCGTAACACCAACATAAGCAACAAGTTCATTAAGCCCTATTTTTGAAAGATATTGTGAAGATTTTATTTTTTCTATAATATTTACAATCCCTTCAATACATTTTAATACATCAACATCTGTACGATTTAAATTGTTAACTATACTGTCCTCATTAAGATGATAGTAATACCCCAAAATATGAGGCTGAACACATACGGATTTCGAACGTATAATTTCTGATACAAATAAAAAGTCCTCAAAAACAGTAATATCTTCATTAAATAAAATATGATGCTTTTTTATAAAATCAAAATCAAACAATTTTCCTGTAACAAAAACAGCTTGTTCAAAAGGAATATTATCTGCATTGTTATTGATATTATAAATGATTTCTTTATTTATTTTTGTTTCAAGTTCATTATATTTTATATTTACAATATTATGATCATCACGTATATTTTTGCGGGCATAAGAAACAAACTGCGCATTATTATTTGTCATATAATTCAGGGAATCTTTAATAAAATTTTCTTTTAAAGCATCATCATCATCTAAAAAAGTTACATATTTATTAGTTACAAATTTCATGCCATAGTTTCTTGGACTGGAAGCGGAATGTTTATCGTTGTTCAATTTTAAAAGTTTAACATTATCATAATCTTTTACTAAATCTTTTATTTTTTCAAAAAATTCATCATTAGTGTTATGAACAACAATAATAACTTCTATATTATTAAAGCCAAACGTTTGATTTTTGATAGAATCAAAACATCGTAAAAAATACTTGATATTCGGTTTATGTGTTGGAACAATAACTGAAACCTTTATATTATCAGTATTTAATTTTTCAAAATTATTTTGAAGAAGTGCGTTATACATATTTTAGCTCTTTTTTATTTTAATAATTCAGGATTATGTTCTTTATAATATGCATGTATCATTTTTCTTAAAAAATCTAAATCCAACTTCCAATCAAGAGCATCTCTACCCAATGCATTTATAACATTTGTATTATCGAAAGTTATATCAGATTTAAAATAAGGTAGCAAATCATCAAGCATACGTTGAACTAATTTTTCTTCTTTTGAAGGATTTTCAACATTATCAACAATACGAAGTCCTGTTGTTTGTAATGCTTCACAAACTGCAGTTTCAATCATTTTTGTTGAAACAGGCGACATTCCTGTTAAGTGATATGTCTTATTACAAACAGGCAAAACAAATAACTTTGCTATTGTTTGCTGAACATAGTCTTGAGGAACAAAGTATATTTTATCAGAAGTTCCTGCCGCAAGTCTTAAATTTGTACTGAATTGTCCATTTAATGGTAATCCTGCACGTTTACATCCGCTTATTTTTACTTTAGCCAAAAATTCAAGTATTCGATAAAATGCAAGAGGTTTTCTTATTATGCCATCAGAAAGTTTACCTACGATAATTGCAGGACGGTATATTGTATAGTTAAAACCGGATTCTCTTACAAGCTTTTCACTATCAAATTTACTTTTTTCATATGAATTATTCCAATCTGTTGCAGGCATTGAATCTTCCATTACAACTCCGCTACTTTTACCTGCAACATAAGCTGTTCCTACATAGTGGAAAGTTTTTAATCCAAGTTTTTTTGCAACGGATAAGGCGGATTTAGTACCGTAAAAATTAGTATTATATGTTTTTTTATCAGGATCTTTACCTAAATTAACACTGGCAGCACAGTGAAAGAATGTATCATAAGGTCCTTTTGATAACATTTCAGCTTCGGGAAAATCTTCAAGAGTTCCTTCAACTATTTCAATACGAGAAAGTAGTTCTTCCGCATCTGTTTTATAATCCATTTCGCACTGCTGTTTTATTATTTCTATAGTTCTGTCAAGTCCTGATTTATTACCAAAACTTCTGCTAAGAGATACAATCACATAATCCGGATTGTTTCTTAATAAATTTGTCGCAAATCCTGCACCTACGAGCCCAGTTATTCCTGTCATTAAAATTTTTTTCATATTTATACTATCCTTTAATAAAATTTCTTTTTTATTATACATAAAAAACAGATAAACAATAAAAATTTGTTATATATTTAATAAATAAAAAAATTATGCATTACTTAAATCAAAATGAAAAGAATAGAACAATAAAAAAAAATAAAATTAAAAAATTCGCAGGGTTATTTTTTTTTGTTAACCTTTGTTGTGGCTAAATCCGTAGCTTGTTGCTATTGTACGTCCGATAGATTTAATTTTTGCGCTTATGCAGCTTCTGCATTTATCAGGAGCTTCATTTAAGCAAATTTTGTTAGGATAAATTTCGTATTTTTTTCTATATTCGAGTGATGTTACATTAGGCATTACAACATTTGCTCCGCTCTGTAATGCAAGAATTCTGCCATTTGGGTTAAGAGTTTCCATTGCTGTTGTTGCAGGAATATTGATATCAGGAAGTATTATCCTTGTTAATGCCATGACTTTTCTGGCAAGATCAAAATTTCCAGCGCCGGCATTTTTTAGTGGTGTATTTTGATGAGGAATAAAAGGTCCGATTCCAATCATGTCTGCATTTATTTCTTCGAAAAATAAAATATCATCTGCAAGTGATTCTATTGTTTGATTTGGAAGTCCGACAAGACAGCCTGTACCGACTTCATATCCAAGCTCTTTTAAATCTTTAAGACATCTTAGACGATTATTAAAATCCATATTAGGATGCATTTGTTTATAAAGATTTTGGTCTGTTGTTTCTATTCTTATAAGATATCTGTCCGCGCCTGCTTCTTTAAATGTTTTATATTCTTCATAACTGCGTTCTCCGATGCTTAGAGTAAGGGCAACATTAAGTTTTTTGATTTCAGAAATAATTTCGCACATTTTATCTGTAGAAAAATATTGATCTTCTCCACTTTGAAGTACAACAGTTTTATAGCCCATTTCAACAGCATGAGAGGCGCAAGCTAAAATTTCATCTTTTGCTAATCGGTATCTTTCAATATTTGTATTAGCAGAACGCAATCCGCAGTATTTACAATTGCAACGGCAAATATTTGAAAATTCAATTAAAGCGCGTAAATGAACTTCATCTCCAACATTTTCTTTTCGGATTTTATCTGCAAGAGAAAAAATATATTCATTTTGACTTTCGTCTTTTAAAATGTCTATAAGTTCAGATTTTGTGTACAAAATTTACTCCGTAATTTTATTTGAATTATATCATATAAATTTTATTGGAACCTTTTGGCGTAAATATTTTTTGTTGAAGGAATTTTAAATTCAAAGGTAAATATTCCGTCAGGTGTGCATTTAGCTGAAATTTTACCTTGATGAAGTTTTATTATTTTTTTTATGTTGTATAATCCTAATCCTGTGCTTGATTTGTTATAGTTCGAATTTTTAGTTTTGGAGAATTTATTAAAAATATTTTTCATTTCTTGCTTAGTAAGCGCATTACTTTTGTTCATTATTGATAATTCCGTATATTTTTCATTTTGAAGTAAATCAATAACTATAAGACTTTTTTCAAAACCGTAAGTTAGCGCATTTGAAATAAGATTTGAAATAACTCTGCGAATTTGTATCGGGTCTGCATATATGTAACACTTTTTTAAATCTGAATTGACTATAATTGATTGCTGTTTTTCTTTTGCTAAATATTTAAGTTCTTGACAAATCTCGTGTATAATTGCAAAAACATCAAATTTTTCTTTCTTTAAAATTAATTCTCCACAATCAATTTTATATGATGATAAAACGTTGGAGATTAAATTCGACATGTATTTTTCGGAATTTCTGGTTAATTCGACCATTTTTTGTTGTTCGGGATTAAGTTGACCGAATTGTCCTTGCAAAAGGAGATTAAGCATGTTAATTTGAGCAGATGTCGGGGATTTTAAATCATGAGAAATTTCTGCAACTAAAGATTTTTCACATTCTTTTGTTTTTTTATATATGTGAATTTGCCAACTTTGAAAGCATATTAATCCTATACAAATCGCTATAAAAATGTATAACATATTATATGTAATACGCTTTAAAATTTGCTATGATATTAGCCGATTGATTAAATTTTTTTTAAGAAACTCTTGCATTTGCCATAAAAACATTGTATAAAACAAAAAGGGATGAGGAATTAAGATATGAATAAATATTTATCAGAAGTTATAGAACAAACAGAAAAATTAAATGCGGATCAGCCTGAATATTTACAGGCTGTAAAAGAGGTTTTGTCAACGATTGAACCTGTAATTGATAAGCATCGCGAATTTGAAAATCTAGCGTTATTAGAAAGAATGGTTGAACCCGAAAGATGTATACTTTTTCGTGTTCCTTGGGTTGATGATAGTGGTAAGGTTGTTGTTAACAGAGGTTATAGAGTTCAATATAGTTCTTTAATAGGACCATATAAGGGCGGGTTGAGATTTCACCCAAGCGTAAATCTTAGTATAATGAAATTTTTAGGTTTTGAACAAATATTTAAAAATGCATTAACAGGTTTGCCTATAGGTGGCGCAAAAGGCGGAAGTGATTTTAACCCTAAAGGTAAATCAGACGGAGAAATCATGCGTTTTTGCCAAAGTTTTATGACAGAATTGTACCGTCACATAGGAGCAGATGTTGATGTCCCTGCCGGAGATATTGGTGTTGGTGCCAGAGAAATCGGATACTTATTTGGACAATATAAAAGAATAAGAAATGCTTATGAAGGTGGTGTATTAACCGGTAAAGATGTATCTTACGGTGGTTCTCTTGCCAGAAAAGAAGCAACAGGTTACGGTTTAATGTTTTTTATGAGAGAAATGTTATCTGCTCATAATAATTCAGTTTCGGGAAAAACGGTTACTATTTCAGGTTCAGGTAATGTTGCAATTTATGCTTGTGAAAAAGCTCAAATAATGGGTGCAAAAGTTGTGGCGATGAGTGATTCTAACGGATGTATTTATGATCCTGACGGAATTGATTTAGATTGTGTAAAAGAGATAAAGGAAGTTAAAAGAGGCAGAATTAAAGAGTATTTAGAATGCCATTCAAATGCACAATATTTTGAAAATAACGGCGATCATTCCTCTGTGTGGAATATAAAAACTGATATAGCTCTTCCTTGTGCAACTCAAAATGAATTAAATCTTGAGGCCGCAAAAATTCTTGTTGGAAATGGTGTTATAGCTATTGGTGAAGGCGCAAACATGCCTTGTACGCAAGAAGCAACAGATTATTTGTTGGCAAATAATGTTTTGGTAGCCCCTGCAAAAGCAGCAAATGCTGGGGGTGTAGCAACTTCTGCAATCGAAATGAGCCAAAACAGTATGAGATATTATTATACTTTTGAAGAAGTAGAAGAAAAGCTTGATAAAATTATGGTTCATATTTTTGAAGAATGTAAAAATGCTTCTGATGAATTTAACCATCATGGCAATTATGTAATGGGTGCAAATATTGCAGCATTTCAGAAATTAGCGAGTGCAATGGTTGCTCAAGGCGTTGTATAAATATTTTTAACCAAATAGCAAAAAATATTTTTATTGTTTTATAAATGATTATTATGGAAGTATCATTTACTGGAATAAATAATATTTATGTAGGCTATAGGCCTTTAAGTTCGACGGAAATAAAAACTATTATTCCGGAAGCAACATCCCTTTATGATAATTTGACAATGCGATTCAGAGGGAACTTGACAGATGATGCTACCGGGCAAGATTTATCCGATTTTAAGAATTTAATTGCTAAAGTAAAAACATACAGTCAAAGGGATTTTTTTAATCATGAAAAACCTGATGAGGTTTCTTTGGACGTTCAGTATGCTATATATAATGATGTTCGAAAAAAAAATGCAATGTACAGATTTATATTAAACGGAGTGGATGTTCCGCTTCATTGTAATAAGGATTTAGCGGTATATACTTATATGGCGAAATTTACAAAAAGAATTGCGAGTTTAGTACATCCGAATGAAAATAAAGAAACTTTTGCCAATTTCGCAAATGATATAATTCACTCTACCGCTGTTCAATATATTGAAAGATAATTTCTCATGTATTTTTTATAAAATTATGTTATTATACACTTATGCATAATGATTATAAAAACGTCGAAAAGCAACTTATTGAATATATTACGCTTGCAAATCATTATAATTTTGAACTGAAAGATTATTCTAAGGCCATAGAATATTATGAAAAATATTTAGAAATTGATAAAACCCATTCTTCTGTATTTACGGTTCTTGCTAATTTATATTCAAAAGTTTATGGGGATAATTCGCTTGAAAAACAGCTGTGGTGTTATGAACAAGCAAATTTGCTAAAACCTGATGAACGTTTAATTTTGCACGGGCTTGCATTTTGTTCAGAAAAACTTGAGCAAAATGAAAAAGCCGATAAATATTATAATCAGCTGTTAAATAATAATCCGACTCCTACTGATTATTATAACTACGGATGTTTTCTTATTCATAACGGAAATTTTCAAAAGGGGCATAAATATTTTGCGTATAGAAATTTAGTTAATAATGAAGTTTTCAGTACAACTTTAACACCGACAATGGAAGATATTGAACGTTTGCAAGAGGATTTGACAAATAAAACAATTCTTGTTCATTATGAGCAGGGTTTTGGTGATACAATAATGTATTCCAGATTTGTTCCTTTATTAAAAAATAAAGTAAAAAAAATATATTTTGTAGTTCAAGACGAATTGAAAGACTTGATTGCTTCATCAGAAATTTTTGAAGGTATTGAAATTTTATCGAATAAAAAAAATATATCCGAAATTCAATATGATGTGCCGGTTATGCTGCTGGATGTTCCATTAATAACAGGAGTTGATAGTGAAGATCTACCGTATTCAACTGGTTATTTAAACATAAAAACTAAAGAAAAAGATTTTTCTGACAATTCTTTTAAAATTGGAATTTCATATAGCGGGGATAAAAATGCAAATTATACCGGTAGAGATGTCGGTTTCAATTATTTTAAATCATTGTTAAATTTTGACGGAGTTAAGTTATATTCTTTGCAAAAGGATTCGGAAAAAATTGAAGGTGTAATTTCTCTTGGAAAAACTTTTAATAATTTTACGGATACAGCTTGTGCGATTAAAAATATGGATTTAATTGTTTCAACAGATAATGTTATTTTGAATTTAGCAGGAGCATTGGGTGTAAAAACAATTGGATTGTTTAATAAGCAAACAAATTTCAGATGGTTCAAATTTAGAGAAGATACAGGCTGGTACAAATCTGTAAAACCTTTGAAAGCAAGATTACAAAATGAATGGGCTCCGGTATTTGAGGAATTAAAAGACATTATAAAAGGATTATTATGATTAATGATAAATTGAAAAATTATGCAATAGTTTTGGCGTCAGGTACAGGATCAAGATTTGGGTCAAGTTTGCCTAAACAGTTTGAAAAAATAGGTGAAAAGACTATTCTTGAACTGTCTTTGGATATTTTTGAAATAAATAGTTATATCAATGAAATTATATTGGTTATAAATCCCAATTATAGGGATTTAGCTCTTAAAATTGTTGAAAATAAATATAAAAAACTTTTAAAAATTTTGGATGGGGGAGAAACTCGTAAGCAAAGTTCTTTTATCGGAGTAAATTCTATTGATGAAGAAGATGCAAATGTGTTAATTCATGATTGCGCAAGACCTTTATTATCTCAAAATGTATTGAATAATTGTATTTCTGCTTTAAAAAAATACGATGCTGTGGATGTAGCAAGACCAATAACTGATACTATTTTAGTCGTGAAGGATAGTATAATTAAAAGCATACCTGATCGCAATGTTTTGCATGCAAGCCAAACTCCTCAATGTTTTAAATTGTCTGTTATAAAAAAAGCTCATCTTCTTTCGTCTAAAGATGAAAGTTTTAGCGATGACTGCGGTCTTGTTTTAAAATATAATCCTGTCGAAATTCATATTGTTGAAGGAAATGTCGAAAATATTAAAATTACGCATCCGGCTGATTTGGATTATGCAAAGACTTTATTGAATGTAAAATAAGCGGAGTATTTGAAAAATTTTATGTTCTTGATATCATTGAAGTATGAAAGATATGTTAGAACAAATACTTCAGATAGAAAAGAAGTATAAAGAATTAGGTGAAACATTATCAGATCCTGCGGTAATTCAGGATTATAATAAGTTTCGAGATTTGTCAAAACAGCGTAAATCAATGGAAGAAACCGTTGAATTATATTATGACTGGTTGAAGGCAACAAAAACCATTGATGATGATAAAGAACTTTTGCAGGGCGAAAAAGATGAAGATATGCGCTCAATGTTGAAAGCGGATATTGAAGAAAATGAAGCAAAATTGCCCGATTATGAAGAAAGAATGAAGCGCCTTTTACTTCCAAAAGACCCAATGGATGACAAAGATATTATGCTTGAAATCCGTGGAGGAGCCGGAGGAGACGAAGCAAATATATTTGCAGGTGATCTTGCAAGAATGTATTTAAAATTTGCAGACAAACAAGGTTGGCAGACTCAAATTCTTTCTAAAACAGAATGCGAAGCAGGCGGTTATTCTGAAATTATCATTTCAATAAAAGGTGATGCTGTATATTCAAGATTGAAATATGAATCAGGGGTTCACAGAGTTCAAAGAGTTCCTGAAACAGAATCACAAGGACGTGTTCATACTTCAACAGCAACAGTTGCCGTGATGCCGGAAGTCGATGACGTTGAAATTGAAATCAAACCGGAAGATATTGAAATGTCTACGGCCCGTTCAGGGGGCGCAGGCGGACAAAATGTTAATAAAGTTGAAACCGCTGCCCGATTATTTCACAAACCTACAGGAATAATGATTTTCTGTACGGAAGAACGTTCACAACTCCAGAATAAAGAACGTGCTATGCAAATCTTACGTTCTAAACTTTATGATATGGAAGTTCAAAAACAGATGCAGGAAATAACTGATCTCAGACGTTCTCAAGTAGGAACCGGAGACAGAAGTGAACGTATAAGAACATATAACTTTCCGCAAGGACGGTTAACCGATCATCGAATTGGACATAATCTTAACGTTTGGACAGTTATAGACGGCGATTTGGATGAATTAATTGAACTGTTGATTGAATATGATCAAAAGTTAAAATTAGAAAAATTAGCACAGGTAAAATAACAGAGGATAAATTGACGCAAAGACGTTGTATCGGTTGTTGGAATATTAAAGAACGAGAAGATTTAATAAAGATTACGGCAGATGTAAACAGCTCAAATGTTGTAATCAAGCCGAATTCAAAAATATTTGGCAGATCGGTATATCTTTGCTATAATAAATCTTGTATAGAAAAAGCTTTTCAAAAAAATAAAATTTCAAAACATTTGAAAACTTCTGTACCACAAGAATTGAAAGGACAATTATTAGATGAGTTACGAAACAGTTAGAATAAGTGAAGTTGCAAAAGAATTAGGGCTTCCGAGTAAGGAGGTTGTTGAGAAATTTGCACAAATCGGTGTTACCGGTAAGACACATTCGAGTTCGGTAACTCAAGAACAAATAAAAAAAGTTAAAGAATTTATTGCAAATGGCGGTGTGAAAAAAGCTAAGCCAAAAGCCTTTGTTGTAAAAAAAGCGAAACCGGTTGAAGAACCAAAACCTCAAGTTGAAGAGGTAAAGGAAGTTGTTAAGGAAGAAAAAGCCGTAGAAAAGCCTCAAACTCCGGAAAAAAAAGAAGAACATAAACCTGTTATTCCAAAAATTGAAAGAGTAAGACGTGTTGAAAGTGCAAAACCTGTCAATCGTTTAGAAATTGTAAGGCATGCTCCTAAGCGTCCTGCGGATTCTGCTTCAGGCGAAAGACCATATAAAAAACCGTTTAAAAGGGATGAAAAAACAGGTGAAAAAAGATTTGAAAGATCGCCAAGACCTCAAAATGGAGCGTCTTCCAGAGATTTTGCAGGCAAAAAACCTTTAGAACGTCGTATAATTCCTCAGGATATTTATGAAAACAAACCGGGTGGTTCTAATTCTAAACATAAATCAACAAGAAAAGATAAAGATTTTAATTCTAAAAAAGAAGAACAAGAAAGAATTTCATTAGAAAAAGCTGCAGCTCAGCATCATAAAAAGAAAACTCAAAAAACAGCTCAAGCGGAAGAAGTTACGCAAATAGTTGTAACTCAAGCGATGACGATTTCAGAGCTGTCTGAGAAAATTAATAAAACTCCTGCAGAAATTGTAAAATTTTTAATGTTGAATGGCGTTATGGCTACGGTCAACCAGCTTATTGACGTTGATGTTATCAAAAAAGTCTGTGATGAGTTCGATTTGGAAGTTTTAACCGAAGATGTTGACGCCTATATTGAAGAAGAACTGCAAAAAGAAGAAAAGAAAAATGCTTTGGCTAATGTTGATAAGAAGCTTTTAAAACGCAGAGCGCCTGTTATTAGTATTATGGGTCACGTAGACCACGGTAAAACTACTTTGTTAGACAGTATTCGTGCTACAAAACACAAAATTGTTGCAACAGAAGTCGGCGGTATTACTCAGTCTATCGGTGCTTATACGGTTTATTTGGATGATAATAAAGACAAAAAAATTGTATTCTTGGATACTCCGGGTCACGAAGCTTTTACGGAAATGAGGGCGCGCGGAGCTCAAGCAACAGATATTGCTATTCTTGTTGTTGCAGCCGATGACGGTATAATGCCGCAAACAGTAGAAGCTATAAATCACGCAAAAGCAGCAGAGATTCCTATTATTGTTGCCGTTAATAAATGTGATAAGCCGGATGCTAATCCTGATAAAGTTTTGCAACAATTGACCGAACATGGTCTTGTTCCTGAAGCTTGGGGCGGAACAACAATTACTGTCAAAGTCTCGGCACTTCAAGGTACCGGTATTGATGAATTGTTAGAATATATCTTGCTTGTTGCAGATATTCAAGATCTTAAAGCTAATCCTAAAGCAGAGGCTTCCGGTGTAGTTATTGAAGCAAACTTGGATAAAGGTAAAGGTCCTGTTGCTACACTTTTAGTTCAAAACGGCACGTTAAGAACGGGTAATTGTATTGTTGTCGGTACAGCTTGCGGCAGAGTGAGAGCGCTGTTGTCAGATAGTGGCGAAAGAATACAAAAGGCAGAACCTTCAACTCCGGTTGAGATTTTAGGTCTTTCTGAAGTTCCGTCAGCGGGTGATTATTTTGAGGTTGTTCAAAACGAAAAAGAAATGAAATCTATAAGTGAAGAACGCAAGCAAAAAGCTCGTGAAAAGCGCTTAGATGCTATGCTTCCTGCTCATATTAGAAAAGAAGCTGTTGCCGGCGGTGAAGAAATCCCTCAATTGAATTTGATTATTAAAGCAAACACAAATGGTTCGGCAGAAGCTGTTACACAAGCGATTGCTCAGCTTGAATCAAAAGAAATTTTACCTAAAATTATTCACGTTGGAGTGGGTGATATTTCTGAAGCGGATGTTATGCTTGCAGCTGCTTCAGGCGCTTTGATTTTGGGCTTTACAGTTAAAGAAGATTCGAATGCTCTGGCTGCAGCTGAAAAAGAAGGTGTTACAATTAAAAAATATGACATCATTTATCAGGTTTTGGAAGATGTTGAAAAAACCATGCTTTCTCTTCTTGAGCCGGAAATTAAGGAAGTTGAGCTTGGTAAAGCTGAAGTTCGCCAAGTCTTTACTATTGGTAAAACTGCAAAGATTGCAGGTTGTTATGTAACAGAAGGTAAGATTGTTCGTTCGAAAGACGCTGTTATTATACGTGACGGAGAAGAAATTTTCCGAGGTGCGATTGAACAACTTAAACGTTTTAAAGATGATGTTAAGGAAGTTGCTCAAGGCTTTGAATGTGGTATTTCTTTCGGCAAATTTAATGATTTGCGTGAAGGCGATATAATTCAAGTTTCTACTCAAGAAGAAATTGAAAGAACATCTTTATAAGGATTTTTTATTATGACATTAAGAAATGAACGTGTAAGAAAAGAATTAATGCGTGATATCTCTGAAATTTTGCGAAAAGAAATCAGAGGTTTAAAAGGTGTTGTATCGATTGTTGATGTTGAAGTTTCTCATGATAATTCGTTTGCAAAAGTTATATATAGCGTTCTTGGTTCAGAAGATGATATAAAGACTTCTAAAGAAGTTATTGAAAAATCAACGCCAAAAATTCGTTATCATGTTGGTAAAGTTTTGCGATTGCGGCTCACTCCGGAATTAAAATTTGTTTATACAAACGGTCTTGAAGAATCTTCAAGAGTTGTTGATTTAATAAATAAGATTTCAAGAGGGGAAATCAAGTAATTGTTTGGTTTTCTTAATGTATATAAACCTGTTGGAATGACATCTTTTGATGTTGTTGCACGGTTGCGCAGGGTTACGCATGTTCGTCAAATCGGTCATACCGGAACGTTAGATCCGTTTGCTCAGGGAGTTTTACCGATTTGTATCGGTAAGACGACAAAACTTATTGAATATCTGTCTGATGACAAAGCTTATTTGGCAACTATTCAATTTGGAGCTAAAACTGATACTTACGACAAAGAAGGGCAAATTTTACAAAGATATGATAATAAAATTACTCAATCTCAATTGGAGAATGCACTAAAAATTTTTGAAGGTGAAATTGAACAAAAACCTCCTATATATTCAGCTATAAAGGTTAATGGCAAAAAGCTTTATGACTACGCCAGAGCCGGAGAAAATGTTGAAATAAAATCGCGAAAAATTAAAATTTATAAAATTGAATTGCGTTCTTTTGATGAAGAAAATCAGAGTGCTGAAATTTATATAGAATGCTCAAAGGGCACTTATATTCGTTCAATTGCAAATGATTTGGGCGAAAATCTTTTATGTGGTGCTTATTTAACAGACCTCGTTCGCACGAAAGCCGGATGTTTTTTGGTCGAAAACGCTGTAAAACTTGAAGATTTAATTTCTGAGGAAATAGTGAAACAACATTTGTTAAATCCGTTGGATTTTTTAAAACAAAAAAAATATATACTTAATTATGACGAAAAAGAACGGGTAAGCCATGGTATGAGTGTTGAAAATAAAATACATTCAGAAACGGGTGAGGTTGTAATTTTAGTTTATAGTGATAATATATATGCCATAGGAATTACAGATAATAACAGAATTTTAACAAAGAAGGTGCTTGAGGTTTTATGAAAAAATTTTTGATTTTATTGGGAATGTTATTGATTTCAAATAATGCGGTTATGGCAGGTTGTACATATAGCTGCGTTACTCCGTATGATATGAATAATAAATTTATGTCAGTTATGAGTAATATTTCGGGTATGAATTTTTTAGGTGAAAAAGTTGCCGAATCCGTAATGAAAAGAGAATTTTCTAAAATTGTCAAAGAAGGAAAGATTAAATATGATCTCAAGTCTTACAGCGCAAGGGATTTGAAAAACGGTATATTCAAATCTATGAGTATAAAAGGTGAAAATCTTAATATAAATGGAATTTATCTTTCTTCATTAGAAATGAAAACGCTTTGTGATTTCAATTACATTAAACCAAATGATAATAGTGTAACATTTATGGAGGATTTGCCGATATCAATATCCTTAAAAATGAATGCTTCAGATATAGATAAAACAATGCAATCCGAAAAGTATAAGAAAGTTATCAATGATGTAAACAGATTGGGGCTTGGCGGAATAAAAATTTCTTCAACCAATGTAGAAATTAAAAATAACAAATTTTATTATAATATAAACGTTGCTGTGCCTTTTATTAAATATGAAAAGAAGATTACAATAGGGGCTGATTTAAAAGCTTTTGACGGAAGCATAGATTTTGAAAATACAAAACTTTCTACAGGCGGAGTAAAACTTAATTTAAGCAAGATTGATTATATTATAAATTATTTAAATCCGCTTGATTTTTCAGTAAAAATTTTAGATAATGTACATGCAAAAGTTTCTGTTAAAAACGTTAATATTACAGATGATATCGTTAATATAGATGCAATTGCGGTAATTCCTAAAAATTAAGGGGTTTGAATAATGGATAAAAAACAAAAATTATTATTAATTTTTATTGGTTTTTGTATGGTGGTTGTAGTAGGTTTGATTGGCTATAATGTTTTGATGCCGAAACCTGAAGTTCAACCGAACGATATTGAAGTTTCTCAGCGCTCTGTTGAGGAGGAAGATGCCGATAAAACTAAAGAAGTTGCGGCAAAAGAATATGTAAATATTTACTTTATAGGCAAAAATGATCATAATGAAGAAGTTTATAAAGCTGTAAAACGTGAATATAATAAGGATGTAGACGGAAGCAAGATTAGGTTTGCTATTACCTCTCTTGTTATGGGACCAAGACCTGAAGAAAGACAGTATGGTGTTTATACTGAAATTCCGTCCGGTTCTGAAGTTATAAACATCTCAGAACAATCAGATAAAGTTATTGTAAATTTAAACTCAAATTATGTTTATGGCGGTGGTGCAGACAGTTTATATAAAAGACTCTATCAGCTGATAAAAACTGCAAAATTGAACTCTAATTTGCCCGTATATTTGTATATAGACGGCCACAAGGCCGATGTTGTAGGCGGAGAGGGGATAATGATATCTCAACCGCTGTCAGATTCTTCGTTGGATAATTAATTGTAAATGACAGAAGCAGTAGTAAAAGATTTAAACTATTATTTAAACTTGAATTGGACTCTAATTGAGGGAGAAGACTTGGATTTTGAAGGAAATCCGTATCATTATGTGGAGATAAAAGAGATTCCGAGTTTTACGTTTTGTGCTAAAACTAAAAAACGTGCGTTTGAAAATTATAAACACCAATTAAAATTGACCTTGCAAGTTATGATGGAAATGGGAGAAAAAATTCCCGAACCTCGGAGATAAATATTATTAAACGAGCGGGGATTTTATCCCCGCCCGACCCAAAAGAACTTATCGCCTTATAGACTTATCGCCTTTAAAAATTGTAAGTTGGGCATTCTTGCCCAACAATAGTCCCTTGCGGGGAACAACCCTCACCCTTACTCCCTCTGCGACTCGCTACGCTCGCATGCACGCAGTCTCGCAAGACTCGTTCCTCGTCTGCTCGAGCTTGTGTCCATAGGAGAGGGAAATACTCTATCTCTCCTAGGGAGAGAAAAGAATTTCTTAGCGAAGGATGAGCTTAG
>CAYVSD010000002.1:0-45582 GCA_964453315.1 uncultured Muribaculaceae bacterium
TACATACTGCCTTTACTCTAGAATAGCAGCGGTAGGTACAATATTTGATGTCACTTCCTTTTTGTAATGTGTTACCTTATATATTTATCATAATTATTCTCTATAATTATGTTTATAATTTTAAGTAAGAATATAATATTTGTTACAAATTTACCTTATAAAATAAATGTGTTATACTGTTTTATCAAAGACTAGGGGATGTTATGCAAAAAATTCTTATTGTAGATGATGAGCAGGATATAGTTGAAAGTTTAAAATTTGTTTTAGAGGGCTGTAATTATACTTGTTATTGCGCTTATAACGGGGAAGACGGGTTAAAACTTGCACGTGAAATTATGCCGGATTTGATTATTCTTGACGTTATGATGCCGAGAATTAACGGCTATAAGATTAGTCGTTTGTTGAAATTCGATAAAAAATATAAAGATATACCGATTCTTATGGTTACGGCAAGAAGTCAGGAAGAAGATAAACTTATCGGGGAAGAAACCGGTGCGGATGAATATATTACAAAGCCTTTTGATTTGGATGATGTAGTTAAAACAGTACAAAAATATTTGCAAAAAGATAATTAATATGACAACAATAACAAATAAAACTCTTGAAACTTTGAAATATGACCTTGTAAGAGAAGGACTTGTTCAATATGAAGTTGTTGAACAAGCGCAAGAGCTTGCGAATGCGCAAAATATAAATATAGGTCAGGCTTTAATTAATTCAGGTTTTTTAACGGAAGAACAGCTTATAAAATTTCTTGAAATGAAATTGCATACTCCTTTTGTTAATCTTGAAGATTATCAATTGGATACGAATTGTTTGAAATTTATAAATTATTCTGATGCCAGAAGATATAAAATTATTCCGTTGTTTAAAATTGAAAATACTTTGACGGTTGCTATGTCTGATCCTCGTAATCTTTTTGCAATTGATAAAATTATGGAAACCGCAGAATGTGAAATAGAACCTGTTTTGGCCTCGGAAGAAAGTATTTACAATGCTATAGAAAAGTATTATAAGCAGGATGTTTCTGTCGGAGATATTTCTACATCAATAAATGTTGGCTACGATTGGCAAGATGAACTTCATAAAGAAGATTTGAGCGATAATCATATACAAAAAATTATCAGAGCAATTTTAAAACAAGCAATTCTTGAGGATATACACGAAGTTATTTTTCAGGGCGAAGATTCCGGATTGGGTGTGAATTTTAAGCGTAATGGGGAATTGAATAATAAAGGTTTTATTCCTGCTGTGTTAATATCTTCATTTATTGCAAAATTAAAGAGTTTATCAGAGTTAGACCCTTCTGTTTCGGAAGTTCCGCAGCTTGGAAAATTATGTTTTAAAGTTGACAATATCGTTGTAATAGCAAGTGTTTCAACTTTTCCTACAATTATGGGTGAAAGAATTTTTTTGAAAATTTATAAGCCGCCAAAGGATTTGAATCATATTATTTCAAATAAAACGGAATTATCAGAAATTCGTAATGCCCTTGAAAAGCCTGGGATAATTCTTGTTTGCGGTTCATCTTTAAGCGGTAAAACCCACGTTATTTATTCTCTGCTGTTGGAAGCTGCTAAAGCTCAGAATAAAAATATTATGACACTTGAAAGTATTTCAAAATACGAGCTTAGTGGTGTTAATCAATGTGAATTCAATGAAAATGTCGGTTTTAATATGGATAAAGCCGCAAGATTTATTGAATTTCAATCACCTGATATTATTTATCTTGAAGGGATAAAGTCTAAAGAAGCTTTTGATTATTTTTCAAATCTTGTACATGATAATAAAACGATTATTATGGAATTTTTGGCAAATAATATGGACGATTTGAGAAGTAAAATGTCTTTTTCTGATTTTGATACTTTAAAATCAATAATTACGGCAATGGTATTTATTCACTCTAAAAACAGTGTAGAAGTATTTGATAAAGCAACCCTCCAGAAATATCTGGGCTAGGAGAAACCCTATTGAAAATCCTACAAAAAATAGCAGCAAGCATATTGGTAATATATGTATTAACATGTAACAGCGTGTTTGCGATTAGTGATATAAAAGTCGAAAAAGGTTCGGTTCTTTCTCTCGATGATTGTATAGGGTTGGCTTTGAACAATAACCCTGCAATAAAAAATGCAAGATATAATTATGGGATTTCAAAAGCCGGTGTAGGTTTGGCTCGTTCAGAATTTTTCCCGACGGTAGGAGTCGGAACGGGATATACTTTCACTGATACGCGTGCGAAGCATTTTAGCAGTGATATTAATAGCTATACTGTTCAGGCGACGTTAAATCAGTTGTTGTGGAATTTTGGTAAGACAAACGCACGTATTCGTATGGAAAAATTCTATATGATTGCTGATGAATTTACTTTTTATGATATTGTTCGACAAACTATTTTTGCGGTTAAACAGCGTTATTATGAGGTTTTGGCAGCACGTGCAACAGTTTTGGTTAACGAAGCCTATGTAGATATAAATGAGAGAAACTATTTGAGAACAAAAGCTTATTTTGATGAAGGTTTAAAATCAAAAATTGATCTTGTAAATGCCGAAGTTACATTGAGTGATTCAAAAATTACGCTGATAAAATCTCAAAATACGTATAAAAATTCGCTTGTTAATTTGAATAATGCAATGTATTTAACAAATGTTCCATCATATTCTATTTCAGACGGAAATGTAAATTTAAAAGATAATGTTGCAGATGTGGACTTGTCTAAAATAACTCAAACTACTTCTAAAGAATCCGATGAAGTTCCCGTTAGTGTTAGTGATGCAAAGCAATTGACATCGGCTATTGAAAAATTAGAGGTTCTCACAGATTATAAAATTGATGAATTTCCATATTCTTTTGAAGAATGTATCGATATCGCATATAAAAATCGTGCAGATTTGAAAGCTTATAATTCTACTCTTGATGCTGTAAAAGAACATTTGTTAATGGTAAAAAGAAATTATTATCCTGATTTTTCTGCTCAGGCCGGTTATGGTTTTAGAAATCAAGAGAATACAAATTCTTTGAGCGTGGGTGTAAATCTATCCAGTTCATTAAACATTATGGCCCAAAAATATGAAGTTGATTCAGCTAAATATCAAGTTGATATCGCTCAAAATTCGTTGAATAAATTAAATCAAGATATATATTTTGCGGTACAAAATGCCTATATTAATATGATAGAATTGGAAAAACAAATTCCATTACAGGGTGTTAAAGTTCGTCAAACTTTAGAAAATTATGAACTCGCTGAAGGTCGTTATTATGTCGGATTGGGAGATTATATTGAGCTTCAGGACGCTAAAGTAAATTATAATAAAGCTCAAAATTCTTATATTGAAACTATTTATAAATATAATGTTGCAAGAGCTAATTTGGAAAGTGTTATTGCTCTTCCGCAAAGAGTTACTACAACTTTAGAGGATAAGAAAAATGGAAATAAATGATATTAAAAATATGTTATCAAAAAAACGGGTATTATTTGTGATTATTTTAATTGCATTTATTATTGGCATAATTTATTTTGTTAATTCTCATAAAGTCAATTATGAAACTCAATCGCTTTTCAAATGTACGATTACTGAAGTTGTAGAGGCTTCGGGAACAATAAATCCTGTAAATACGGTAAGCGTTGGTTCTACAGTGTCAGGTCTTATGAAGGAAATTTATGCGGATTATAATTCTGAGGTGAAAAAAGGTCAGTTGCTTGCGCAAATTGATCCGGCGAATTTTCAGGCTTCTGTTGATCAAAATCGTGCGCAAATAAATAACGCTGAAGCAAATCTTGCAAAGCTTAATGCTGAAATGGTTTATGCTGAAAAAACTTATAACAGATATAAAAATTTGTATGCGAAAAATTTTATAGCTCGCAGCGAGTTAGATCAAGCGGAAAGTAATTATTTAGCCAAAAAAGCTTCTGTTGGTGCGCAAAGGGCTTCGATAGCTCAGGCAAGAGCAAATTATAATACTGCGATGACAAATTTAGGTTATACAAAAATCATCGCACCGGTAGACGGTACAATTATATCAAGAGATGTTGACGTTGGTCAGCCGGTTGCCGCAAGTTTTCAGGCTCCTGAACTTTTTGTTATCGCTCAGGATTTGAAAAAAATGCAAATTGAAGTTAATGTATCAGAAGCTGATATCGGCAAAGTTAAAGAAGGACAAGATGTTGAATATACGCTTGATGGTTATCCTGACAGAACTTTTGAAGGTAAGGTTACTCAAGTGCGTTTAGATTCTACAACGACATCAAATGTTGTGACTTATACGGTTATAGTTAGTGTAAATAATGATGATTTGACTTTAAAACCCGGTATGACTGCTAATGTATCTATTATTATTAATAAAAGTGAAAATGTGCTTTGTGCTCCTTCTGTTGCTTTAAAATATTCTCCTGATGCAACAGGACAGAAATATAAAAATCAAGGTTTGTGGGTTTTGCGGGATAAAAAACCTGTCAGAATTGATATTAAAGAAGGTGCGAGCAACGATACAAATGTTGAAATTATTTCTGAAAATTTACAAGAGGGAGATAAAATTATTATTAGTTCTTCTAAAGGCAAAAGTAAATCGAAATCTGCAGGCAAGCGTCGCGGCGGCCCTCCGGGTATGTTTTAAGGGGTAAATTAAATGGATTTAATTGAAGTAAAACATGCAATAAAAACTTATTCAACAGGTGAAGAATCATTTAATGCCTTGGACGATGTGTCTTTGAGTGTAAAAAAAGGTGAATTTGTTGCAATTATGGGAACTTCCGGTTCGGGTAAATCTACTTTTATGAACATGCTCGGAACTTTGGACAAACCGACTTCAGGTTCTTATTATTTTGACGGTGAAGATATGTTGAGCCTTGATTCTAATCGGCTTGCGCAGGTGCGTTGTGAAAAAATGGGATTTGTTTTTCAGGGGTTTAATTTGATTTCACGTACAAGTGCTTTGGATAATGTTTGTTTGCCGATGATTTATAAGGGTATTTCGGAGGAAGAAAGGTTAAAGCGCGGGAAGCAGGCTTTGGAAATTGTCGGGCTTAAAAATCGAGAAGATCATATGCCAAATCAAATGTCAGGTGGTCAGCAGCAAAGAGTTGCTATAGCCCGTGCTCTTGTAAATGATGCTCCTGTTATATTTGCTGATGAGCCTACAGGTAATCTTGATACAAAAACAAGTATTGAAGTTATGGAGTTTTTTGTAAAATTAAATGAGCAATTTGGTAAGACTATAGTTCTTGTTACTCACGAACCTGATATTGCCGAATATACCCAAAGAGTTGTTAAATTTAAGGACGGGAAAATTGTTCTTGATGAACCAAAATCCGTTTGGTTAAAGCAAAGGACAAGGGAAACGTAAATGTTGGATTTCAAATCAATATTAAAAATGGCAACTGTGTCATTAAGAATAAACAAAATGCGTTCAATGCTCACAAGTTTGGGCATAATTATTGGAGTAAGCGCCGTAATTATTATGCTTGCAGTCGGCTCAGGCGCTAGTAAAAAAATTGCTGCCGATATGGAATCTATGGGCAGTAATCTTCTTATGATACGTTCGGCGTCCGCAAAATCAGGCGGTGTACGTATGGGTATGGGTACAAAACCTACTCTAACAATGAAAGATTCTCAAGCAATTGAAGATAAAGCTCGTGGAGTATTAGCTGTTGCTCCGTATTCGTCTGAATCAAAACAATTGACTTATGGTAATCAAAATTGGTCAACTACTGTTGGCGGTACAACAATGGCTTACTTTTTTATAAGAAATTATGAAATAGAAGCCGGACGCGGGTTTATTCGGGATGATATAAAAAACGGGACAAAAGTCGCAATTATAGGACAAACCGTATCTACAGAATTGTTTGGTGATGTTGATCCCATTGGAAAAACTATTCGTGTCGGAAATATTCCGTTCAAAATTATTGGGCTTTTGAAAGCTAAGGGTTCAAGCGGAATGGGGCAGGATCAGGATGATATTATTTTTATACCTATAACAACAGCCCAGAGAAAGGTTTTTGGAACGGATTTCCCCGGAACTGTAGGTATGATTTCTGTTAAAGCTCAAAATGATGAAGTAATATCGCTTACCCAGCAGGATATTTACGAAATTATTAGAAATCGTCATCATATTGGGGCAAAACAAGATGATGATTTTGAAATACGTAATTTGGCTGAAATGCAGGAAACAATAAAATCAACGACAAAAACAATGGCATTATTATTAGGTGCTATTGCCGGTGTTTCTCTGATTGTTGGCGGAATTGGGATAATGAATATTATGCTTGTTTCGGTAACAGAAAGAACTAAAGAAATTGGCATACGAATGGCAATCGGTGCAAAAGCAAGTGATATAAGATTTCAATTTTTAATTGAATCGTTTTTATTGTCTATGACCGGAGGTTTAATCGGAGTGGTAATTGGAATAGGAGGTGCGCATTTAATGCATATCTTTGCCGGTATGAATATTGCAATAACTTTGCCTTCTATTTTGTTGTCGTTAGGGTTTTCAGCCGCAATTGGTATAGGATTTGGTTATTATCCTGCTTATAAGGCTTCATTATTGAATCCTATAGATGCTTTGCGCTATGAATAATAAATTAATAAGAGGGCGCGGGATTTTATCCCGCGCCCTCTTATATTTCAATTTTTTTATATATCTTCTAAGCTATGAGATAAGCTTTTGGCAGCGTCTAAGATTTCATTAAGAAATTCTTTTGATTGTAATTTTTCTAATATTTCTTTCTTTGTGCCGGCAGCGATAAGTCTTTCTGCTTTGTATGGAGAAGGTGAATTATAGGCTGTAATATATATTCCTCGTAAAATTTCCTGATCTTCAATGTTTTTAGGAGGATTTACAATTTTTATTTCAAAATCTGTAACTTTAAGATTTTTATCCGGATTAACAAATTTTTCGTCAATAATTTTGAAATCACCATATTCAGGCACTTCGCGTTGTGCTCTGTCATGTAGTTTTTTTAATGTATTTTCAAACCATTGTTCAATATTCATAGGCTTTTTAACCTTTACTCCTTCAAATCTCAAATTATTAATTCTGTGAATGTTTATTTTATCCATATAAACCTCGTTTCTATTTTATATCGTTATTTATGTTTTGTAAATAATTACTATTTCAATAATTATTCAGTTTTATATAAACCTTTCCTTTTTAATTCGGATTTATATGCAATTCTTTCTTCAAGGGACATTTTTCTCATTTTTTTAATGTCTTCAGGAAAGAATTTTACTTTTTGAACGGTAATACCTGCGGTATCTCCGTCTTTTAATATAAATTCCGGAGTATGTTTAAAGGTATCTCCTTCATGACGAATATTTTGTGCAATTTGCGGTTGTTCTTTGCAAAAAGTGTCTTTAAGCAACACTTTTAGTTTTTGGTTGTTTTTATATATAAATTCTTTAGATTTTTGCACAAGATTAGCGATAAATGGCTTACTTGTTTTTAAAATTTTCATTTATTCGTTCTCCTCGTATGTATATTTACCTTCGATTTTCAGTCTTGATTTATATGCAATTCTATCTTCAAGGGACATTTTTTTCATTTTTTCAATGTCTTCAGGAAAGAATTTTACTTTTTGAACGGTAATACCTGCGGTGTCTCCGTCTTTTAATATGAATTCAGGAATGTGGTTTGTATTGTTATTCATTTATGTTGCTCCTTATTGAGGTATTTTATTTTGAACTATTGTTGCTTCGATTACCCACGTTTTTGTGCTCCAATCAAATCTTACATTTGTAATTGCAAGTGTAGAATTTCTTTGGATTAAAACTTCATTTTCTTTGTCGTAAAAGAGATTTAAATCTTCAACGAAAGCACCTTTTGTTCCTGCAGGCGCATAAATATCCCATCTTATGCAGCCATAGGTGGCGTCTGAACCCATACTGCCGTTTTGAGCCCAATTTTGTGCAAATTCTTTAGTTAATGTTGTGGACATAAATCTTTCTTGGGTTACATTTAAGCCCATTAATTCTTCGTCTATAAATTTCATTATTTCATAGTTAGATGCACCTTTTTTGATAAGATTTTCCATAGCTTTTCCTATAGGTACACCGTTTTTTGTTTTTACAAGGCTTAAAACTCCGTTATAGCCTTCGCCTCGATATAATCTAACTTTTTTATTAATAACTTGCATATTTAAAAAGGTTGTTAGTCTGTTAATATAAGGTCCGTATTTTTCTATGTTATAATTGTCTCCTGATAATATTTTATTCATGAAATTAGAATTTTGCTTATAGTCCAGAATGGAATCAATTGCAAACCTTGTTTTATTACAGCAGCCGTTTACAACTAATTCCCATTCATTAGGGCCAAGATTAATAAAATCATTTACAGCGCCTGTTGCACGAAGAACTTTCACCATTATTGCGAGTTTTTCGATGTTTCTCATTTGGTCTGTTTTGGAGGTCGCATTCCATATATGAATATATTTACCGTTTTCTTTATTCATTAATTCTGCAATAATACGATAATCTTCTTTATCTAAATCAAAGAAGTTCTCTTTATTTACTTGTAAATGGTTGTATACTTGGGATAGCAAATATGTTGGAGTCAGGCTGCCTTTTGTAAATATGCCGCCGCCAAACATTTTTTTGACATCTTTTGGGGTAACGGGATCGCAATGATTATTTATTACGGCTGAACCCAAAGAAGACTTGTCTACAATAACCATTTTCCCGTTTTCTTTTCTGACAACGAGATGTATTCTAGAGACACCAATATAATTGGAACCTATTTTATAATCGGCGTTTCCTTCCCAGCTTCCTACGGTAAATTCTTCTCCTTCTTTTAAATCGAAGAACATTTTTCTAAAAAGATTGCTGTTAACATCAACACTGATTACACCTCCGAGAGTGATGGAAGTATTCGGATTTGTATAAGGTTCTAATAAATATTTTTGTCCTTTTATGAGTTGTTGAGGATATTTTTCCGGTGTTGTTATTTTTGGATAAGCAGAAGTATTGTAGTATTGATTATGTGAAGTATTGCCATTGTATTTGGAATATTTTTCAACTATTTTTGTCCCGTTAGTGGATATATCTTGCAGTTTTATAACACCGTTTTGTTTGTATATAACAATATGATTTCTGGATACTTTACCGCTAGGGTCATTAATTTTTATGTTGCCTTCTCTGCCGATTATGATTTTTTGTCCTTCGTGTAATTTGTAAATGGCGGAAGCATAATTATTCAAATTTATTATTTGACCGTTTGGCAGTTCAAGTACAGGCAAATTTTTCAAATCAAGCTTATATGGTTGTTTTTTAGTTAAAAATTTATTATTAGTTTTATATGGCACGTTAATTTCTGTGTTGGTATCTTTATTCCCGACTTCAAGATTGTCCATAAGCTCTTTTAAACGTAATGTTTCATATTGTGTAACCGGTTTGTTTGACAGACGCATATTTTGCATTGTCATCATCCATTCAGGCATGCCTAATTTTTTTAGTACTTCTTTAAATTCATCAGAATATGCGCGCATATCTCCTTCTGAGGCTACAGAAATAAATTCTTTACGATTTTTGTACGCATAAGGAATATGCTCAACATCAATACCTGCATTTAAAAATTCTTGAGCGTATTTTTTTACATCAATGTCTTGCGGGAATTCGTATGTATCAAGTTTGTCATTAACGTGTGTTAATTCATGGCGCAGCGTATATTTCACATTTTCTATATTTAAGCCGTCCAGGTTTATGTCTTCCCAAGAATTATCAAATTTGTTTCTTAATGCAACACCGGCGGCATTACCTTTTATAAATCCGTCATAAGAAATATGACTGAATCGCATTGTTTGAGGGAATTTTGCAGTTTCGCCATCTTGAGCTGCATGCATCCTGAAATTTGAAAGCTCTTGATAGATTAATTTTAAAGCAACTCCTGCTTCTTGGGTGTTTGCAGGAAGTATAATTTTGACACCAAATTCGTTATCAATTTTTTCACATAATTTTCTTACATTAGCGTATTTACCTGTTGTATTTTTACCAAATTCTTCGTCAAGATATTTTTTGTAAATATTTGCTTTTTCTGCAGAACTTACTACGTTAGAATCTAATTTTGACTTGATATCTCTAAATTTAATATCTTTTTTAATATCGTCTAAATTTTCGTTAAGAACTTTTTTGATATGATTAATTTTAGTTTTGCCGGTTAGTTTTTCTCCTGTTTCAGGGTCATATTTGGCATCATATTCTGCTTCAAAAATTTTATCAATTATTATTTTTGATTTTCTGTCAGAATTATAAATTCGTTTAAGCTCAGTATTTTCGTCTAAAATTGCTTTTAATTGTTTTTCAGGTTCAATACTTAAATTATAAGCTTTATTTATTAAATCAATTACATCTTGTCTGCCTTGGGTCTGAGCTTTTTGTATGGTCTCTCCGACATTGATATCTTCAAGCATTTGTAACGGATTATCTTTATATTTATCTATTAAATTATCAAATTTTTTCTGAGTAATAGCGTATTCATAATCTTTCAAAGCTTTTTCAATTGTAATTTTTTTATTTTTAACATCTTGCGCAATTTTATGAAGTTTCATGAGATTTTGCGCATCTAATTTTTCATCAAACTTATATCCGTTTCCGTATTCAGAAAGTTTTGGTTCATCTGCTTTAAAGCCTAGTTCTTTTTTGCGTAAATATGTGTAATAATCATCTAAATATCTGTTGTATTCATTATAGGCTTCATCAGGCATTTTGCCAATTTTTTCTTCGCCTGTACCGCATAGCAATTTTTGTAAAGGTTTATATAACGGTTCAAGTTCAGGATGATCTCCGAGAATATTTTTGCCTGTGCGTAAATCATACGGTATATGTTCTCCTTCGGCAAAATCGTTGACATCTTTTCCGCGCATTTGCCATTCAAGAACTTTGCCGTCTTTTGTTTTAATATTCATTTGCAAAGCACTGTAACCTGACGGTTGGCTTTTTGTTATATTTTTACCTTTCGCGTCAATTGCTTTATTGTTTTCAATTCTGATAACCTGATCAAATCCTTTTATACCTTTTTTCGCTGCATACCAAGCGATATCCGCCAATTGATTTTCGGAAAAATATGGTATACCGTCTTTTGATACGTAATTTGTAATTCTTGTAATTTCAAAATCAGCTTCGCCTGAAGCTATCATATCGATCATTCTTTTTAATTGTTTTACAGCAGGTGCAGATTGAAGTTCTGCAGCTTTAAGCATTGCTCCGCGCTCATCTCCTGCTTCAAGCAGGGCTTTAACTTCAGGGTGATTTGTATAATCTATATCTGTTTTGAGAATTGTTCTTGCACCGTATGCATCACGAATTTCTGCTGTGAGAGCTTCTTCAATTGTTGCATTAGGATTATCTTTAAGATAATTGCGAATTTTATCTCTTAGGCTGGATTCACTTTTTACACGTGACTCAAATCTTTCCAAACCTTCAAGATTGTTAAGTCCGCTGTCATCAAAAATTTTGTCTAAAGTTTTTTTACTATCTAAATATTGCTGTCGTAATATTTGAATTGATTGTATAATTTCTTCGTCAGAGATTTTTGTTTCAGTTTTATTATTATTTGATTTTGTTTTTCCTTTTCCTTTTCCTTTAGCAATCTTTTCAGATTCTTCATTAACTTTTGAGGTTTTAATGTCGGAATCTGTGCTTTTTATTTTTGTGTCATCATTTGTTTTTGTATGAGATGTTTCTTCATTTGAACGTTTTGTGTGAACATCTCCTGCGTGAGTATCAAAAAATCTTCCCATTTTAAATTTAGAATGAGCAAGACCGACTAAGAATGCTTGTATTTGGGATATTCCCTCACCTGTTATATCAAGTTCTCCGGTTATGGCTAGTGTTGAAAGTATACCTATTGTCGAATCAATACCGACTTCACCCGCAAAAGCAATCAATTTAGGCATTTTTTGTGCAACCATTGAAAGATATGCTTTTGAAGATATTTGCCCTGATTTAATACCTGCAGCAAGCATTGCGGCGTTTTGTACGATTTCTATACCGATATCTTTAAGTTCTTCTTTGCTTATGCCGGCTTCACTCGTTACTTTTTCGGCAAATTCCAGCATCGGACTTCCAAGTGTTGCGCCTGTCATACCTGCGGCAATTAATGCTGCACCGGCTTGACCTCCGACAGGAATTAATTGACCGCCAATCATACATATCATTGAGCCTACCGTTATGGCTGTGTGAATATTGCCGACACTTTCTTGTTGGCTTTCTATATATTCATTTACTTTATCTAAAATGTTATTATGACCGTATGCTTTTTCATAAGCGTTTTTAGTTTCTTGAGCGTGTTGTTCAAGAGTTTTACCGCCAAGAGCTTTTTGGTAATTCTTTTCCATCATTTCAACAATGGCATTACCGAGTTTTACAAGTTGAGCATTTGTTGCATATTTTATTTCTCTGGTTTTAAAATTTTTATTTGAGATTGTTTCTTCTATAGTGACATTTTCTCCGAGAACAGAAGTTATAAATTCTTGAATTTTCTCAGTATCGCCATTATATAATATCGAAAGATTGTTACATAATACCTGATTTAACTTGAAACTATCTTCAGGATATTCTAAACCCGTGTGATTATGAATATTAGCATCAACTTTTGAAGATGCTTTATAAATAGATAATTTTAAATTTTGAATTGTGTTGTGCATTTGCACAAGGAATTGAGTACCTGCATTTTTCTGTTCATAATCCATAATTGATTGAGGATCGTACCGAACGCCGCGTTCATCATAAAATGTTTCTTCAAAAGTTTTTAGTTTATCTGCTTGTATATTTTTTATTTCACCCAATGAACCATCTCGATTAGACGGATTTCCTACAATAAGAGACGGAACGTCGTTAGGAACCTCTATTTCTATGTATTTTGGAATTGAATAGTAGAGTTTCGCGCTGCTGTCAGGATGTTCTTTATTCCATTTTGCAGCTGCTTGGGCTTTTGTTTCATCGTATTGCGGGTTTTTAACTTTTTGTTTTTTTGTGCCGGAAGTTGTTGAAAAACTTACTTCTTTACTGCCTAAGAATTCCCCGACGATATCTTGTGTCATTTGTTTTGATATTTCGGCACGTTCATCGGTTGAAGCTTGAGAAAGATTTATCATATAAACTTCAAGTTCTTCGGGTTTTAAATTTTCCAGAGCTTTTTTTAAAATTTCTGCTTTAATATATTTTTCTTTGTTTTCTTTAGATATATTTTTATTGAGTTTTATTCCTAGTTTTTCAAGTTCTTTGGCAGAGATTTTAGGTAAATTGTCAATTAATCCGCCAAAAAGTCCTTCATCAGGATCAGGTAATAATGCATAGGCAAGCTGTAGTTTTTGTTCCAAATAAGAACGTACAGTTAGGTCTCCTGTTTGAGCCTGTTCAAGTAAAGACGCGCTTAATGCTTCCCAAGCGAGAGTTTCATCTATTTTGTAAGAAACATTATCACTGCCAAATATATCTTTTACCCAATCTGCGAATTTGCTTACACTTCCTGACTGAGACATTTGATCGCGGAATAATTCGCGGGCGGATTGAACATCTTTTGAAATATTTTTTATAGCAATATTTTCTGTTTCTTCGTAGGAATATTCGGTTTCTCCGATGTTTATATTTTGTATTTCGGAATTTTGAGATTTTTTCATTATGGTTTTAACAAAACCGAAAAGTTCGTTTACGCTTATTCCGTCCTCTTTTAGAGATTTCCCGTCTATATCTTTTGTATTTTCAAGGTATTCTTCTGCTTCTTTTGTTTCAAAAACAGAATTGCCGTTTTTATTTGCACTTATTTCTAAGGAACCAAAAAGAGATGCGATTTCTTTCCCTTCAATAATCCCGTCTCCGTTTTTATCAAAAATATCTAGGAATTTACGTATTTTTGATCCTTCGGCAAATTTGTTTTTATTAATTTTACCGTCCGTATTCCAAGTATATTTGTCTTTGTTATTGCTAAATTGTAAATATTTTTCTTCTGACATTCTTAACCTTTTACATGAAAATACATGTAAATAATCGGTTGAAAAAATATATTCTTTAGTGTTTTGGAGAAATATTAAAATTTATTAACATTAATTATCTTTTTCGCTATTATCAAGCCATATAACAGTAATTTCTTGCTGGTTATAAAAAGGGTTTAGCCAATGTGTTTCATCGGTGAAATCTATCATTGCATTATAATATTGGATTTTTTCTGCAAGCTTTTTTGTATAATTTAAAAGATAAGTCATAAAATTCCTAACTATCATAACTTTTTTATTATTAAGCATATTTAATGTTTAATAATTGCCAAAAAGTATTGTTATTTTTGTTTATTACTCCCGATACGGGTAGTATTAAAAATAATAAATTTGTATGACTTTTAATATCAAAAGAATTATAATATAATAATTATAATATGATTAGTTACGGGAAAATAGCAGCAGTTTTTGGTATAGCAACTGTACTCATGGCAGGATATGTGTGGGGAATACCTGCTGCGGTTAATTTGCCGGCAAAAAAAGATTTTATTGAACAGAAAATTCTTGAACAGTCAGGAATACCTGTTGATATCGGGTTCCCTGAACTTTCTATGAAATGGGGTGGAGCATTAATTAAAACAAACAGTATATCTGTTGTTAATAAGGATAAGTCGGTTGCTTTGTCGGTAGATAATGTTAAATTAAAAATAAAGTTTTTGCCTTTGTTATTTAAAAAAATTGAAATATCCGATTTGACGGCAGATAAAGAATTTGTGTCTTTTGTTTTGTCAAAAGATAAACAAATTTATCTGGGTGATTATCTTGTAAAAACTGACAATAATGAAAATTTTAAATTGGCTTCAGTTGATTTAAATGTAGGGCCTTATGATGTTAGATTGAATGACAAATTAAATAATCAAAAGGCTAGTCTTGTCGGAGATTATTTTTCTAATGGTGTATATCAGGATAATAATCTTATAAAATTTTCAACAAAAGGAGATTTTAAGGTAGGAAGCAAGTCAAATCCTTATTTCTTTGATGTGAATATTAATTTGCCGATGGATAAATTTCATGAAAACAAATTTAAAATAAACGGTAAAATAGAAAATTTTGATCTTTCTTTTATTTCAGATTATGTGAATATTTTGTCAAAAGGTTTTATAAAAAAAATAAACGGAAAATTAAATTTTGTATCTGTCACAAAAGAATCAAAATCCGGCCATAAAGTAATTTATACGAATATATTGACAAAAGGTCTTGATGTTAAAGGTAAAGATGATGTAGCACGTATTCATTACGCGGATAAACTTTCTTTGAAAGTGAATTTTGAAACTGTCGATGGTGGCGTTAATTTTAAAAATACTACTTTAGATATAAAAAATACAAGAGCGGAAGTTAACGGAAAAATTACGGGTATTGGCGGGAAAACCCCTGTATTTAAAGATTTCGCTATTGGAGTTGACAGTAGCAGGCTTGATGAAATTTGTCAAATTTTACCATGGATGAGTGAAATGGTTGAGGAGTTTAACTTTTATGCGCTCAAAAAATATGTGTTTTATGGTAACGGAAAGGGTAAAATAACTTTTAACGGTAAAGGTTTGTATCCTCATGTGACAGGGAAAGTATCCATACGTGACGGGCACCTTATACGCCCGATAAAAACAGCTCCTGCGGGTGCTAAAGTCGATTTGACTTTCAGGGGGCAGCTTATGGATGTTGATGTTTATGTTCCTGTTACAAAGACTCAGAATGTTTCTGTTACGGGTACTGCAAAAATAGATGGTTCAAAGTATACGGAATTAAATATTAATAGTACTGATTCTGTTGATTTAGCGACAGCTCGTGAAGTATTGGTTCCTTTGCATGAAATATTACAATTCAAATTGGGTCCTGTTCCGGTTATGAAAGCAAGCGGTGTCGGCGGGATAAGTTTGCGTAGTGCAGGTAAAAAGATTGACCCTCACCTTTTTGGGCAGATAAAATTTCGTAATGCGACGGCATCTTTTATACAAATTAACAATCTCGTTATGACAAACGGTTCAGGCGAAGTGAATTTTAATGATACAAAAATTGATTTTAAAACTCACAATGGTCTTATAAACGGTTTAAAAACAGAAATTTACGGATTTTGTAATGTAAACGGAAAGCTTGATGTGTTTGCAAAGACGTGGAATCAGGATCTTGTAAAAATTTTAAAAGTAATAAATTCTTCTCCTGATTTAGCGGAAGTTCAAAGGGTTGTAAAAGCTTTTACTAAACCTTCAGGAAAAGCTGATTTGTTTTTAAATATTTACGGAACCGCAAAGGACGCTGAAACTATAAAGTTTAATAAAGATGTTTTTGCAAAAGGAACTGTTACAATTCATAATGCTGAAACAACTTTAAAAAATACTCATTTACCTCTTACTAAAATTAATGGTGTTGTGAATTTCAAAGATAAGAATGCGGATTATAAAATTGATGGTTATGCTCGTAATTCAAAAGTTTTTGTTGAAGGTTCGGCCAGTGATAAAATTTTAAATTTAAAAGCGTATTCAAATGACTTCAAGTTAAAAGACGGTTTGGATTTGTTATATCCGTCATTAAGTTTGCCGTATAAAAATGATATCGGACAAATGAAGGTTAATTTTAACGGCGGTTATAACGGAATTGCTGATGCTGATAATCTTGATTTTAATAAGGTAAAGGCAAATGGTAAAATTTTGCCTAATATGAATTCTGCAAGTTCAATAAAAACAACCGGCGGTGAATTTTCGATTAATAATGGTGAATTAAGTGTAAAAGGATTAAAGGGGCTGTTTGAAAATAATCCGTTTAATCTTTCTTTTACGGCTGAAAATATTTATGACAAAATGAGAATATCGGACGCTGTTTATGATTTCGAAAATTTCAATATCGCATCGTTGTCAGATATTAAGAATAATATCGATGTGCCGGATGAATTTAAAAAAATAATCAATGATATTATTGATTATCGCGGAAGTGTTGATATTAAAGGTAATATCAAAAACGGGAAAATAAATTGTAATACTAATTTAGAAAATATTAGTTTTATTTATAAACCTCACGATGCGTTGATAAAAATTTTGAATGGCAGCGCAAATATTCGAAATAATAATCTTTATCTTGAAAGGATTAATTCAAGATTAAGTTCAATGCCTGTATTTATAAACGGCAGTATTTCAGATATTTTAAATACTCAATATATAAATTTGTTTGTTAATGCAAAACCGACTCAAATGTTTTTTGACAGGTTTTTTAATGCAAAATCGGTTTATCCTATAAAGTTAAAAGGTGATGTTAATTTTAGTGCAAATTTAAAAGGTTATTTAAATAAATTATATACAAATTCAAAACTTGACGTAAGGGAAAATTCATATCTTTATTATATGGGTGCAACTTTATCCGGTGCACCTACCGGTTCAAATTCTGATGGTGAAATTATGACAAATCCGATTTCTTTGGTTACGGATGCTGTTATTTCTCCTAATAAAATAAAAATTAATTCTATGAAATATAATCAGATAATTTCATCCCAAAACCAAAGAACTTCTGTTCAAAATCAATTGTTTTCGTCAGGTGAAATTTCTGTATTAAAAAATAATATTTTGAAATTTAATAATTTTAAAGTTAAAACAAATTCGCCAACTGATGCGAGAATTTTTAATATATTACTTAAAAAACCGACTATTAAACAAGGCGTATTTAATACGGATATTACGATTAACGGTACATCTGTTGTTCCTATTGTATTGGGAGATCTTAGTATAACAAGTGTTGATATCCCTCTTTTTGATTCTACAATTCGCGATATTAATATAGAGTTTTTGGAAGATATAATTAAATTGAACGCTAAAGGAATTGTCCTTACAAATGATATTTTATTGAATGCGAAAATTAAAAATAACGCGACTCCTCCGTTTGTTGTTGAAGATGCGGCAATACAAACAGATGTTCTTGATTTAAATTTAATAGCAAATACGTTTAATGATTTTGATGCGGATAAATTAAGAAGTGACAGATTAAACTCTTCTTCTGCTGTTGGTTTAACTCCTGATCAATTTATTATTAAAAATTTGATAATTCAGGCTGATAAAATTTTAATTAAAAAAGCTCAAGCAACTGATTTTCAGGCTCATGGATATTTAAATTCCGATCATATTATGCATATTGATAAGTATTCATTTAATCTTGCAAACGGAGAGATTGACGGAAGTATAACTTATGATTTAAATAAATTCGAAGGCTCTGCAAAAATGAATATAAATAATGCAGATGCTGAAATTATAAGTGAAAATTTCTTAGAAATGCCGGGACAAATGTATGGAAATGTGACAGGAAATCTGATAGCGTATTGTAAAGGCACTTCAAGTGTTGATTGCCTGCAAACATTATCAGGCGAAGGAAGTTTCAATGTCGCAAACGGCAGAATGCCAAAATTGGGTTCATTAGAATATCTTTTGAAGGCGGGTAATCTTATTACAGGCGGTGTGACCGGTGTTTCGATAAATGGTATTATTGATTTGATTACACCGTTAAAAACAGGAGATTTTGATTTAATCAGCGGCGAAATAAAGGTAAAAGACGGAATTGCTGATGAGATAAATGTTTATTCCAGCGGCAAAGATTTGAATTTGTATTTGACAGGAAGTTATAATTTACTTAATCTTGTTGCCGATATGGATGTTTATGGCAGTTTATCAGCAGATTTTTCTTCGTTGTTAGGTTTAATCAGAAATATGTCATTAAACAGATTATTTAATACTATTCCTGGTATAAAAATTAATGATATAAATCCTCAATCTACAAGTAATATTCATAAAATTCCTAATTTTGATAAAGATAAAGTTTTACGTGTATTTAAAGCAGAAATTTTTGGTGATATTAATGGAACTAATTACGTTAAAAGTTTCCATTGGATAAAACATTAATTTTAATGATTTATTATTAATGTTTGTAAAATTATTCACGAGAGTTAGCCCAAAAGTATTAATATTTGTATCCGTTTGTGGTATATATAATTTGTACATAATTGAATTATATTAGGTTATATAGTTCAGAAATATTGGAGGCAATAATGGCATTAGGACAATTCGTATTTATGTTACACAGTCACTTACCGTTCTATAGAAAAGCGGGAATGTGGCCTTTTGGAGAAGAAAATCTTTATGAGTGTATGGCTGAAACTTATGTTCCTTTGGTTAATGCTATATCTGAACTTTATTATGAAGAGGGGATTAAGGCAAAATTAACTGTGGGCATTACTCCAATTTTGGCTGAACAATTAAATGATGAACATCTGAAACAAGGTTTTGTGAAATATTTGGACGAAAAAATAAAAAGTGTTTCGAAAGATTTGGAACGTTATCCTGATGAAAAAGTTCCTTATTCTCAACATCTTAAATATTTAGCAAAATATTATTTTGATTGGTATAGCAATATTAAAGATTCATTTGTGAATAAATACCACATGGATTTGATTGCTCAATTTAAAAAATTGCAGGATTTGGGTTGTATAGAAATTACAACTTCAGGTGCTACTCACGGATTTTCTCCGTTATTGGCAACAGATAACAATTTGAATGCTCAATTTAAAGTGGGTTCAGATACAACAAAAAGACTTTTCGGTAAAAAAGCAAAAGGGGCTTGGCTTCCTGAGTGTGCATACCGTCAGGGGTATGAATATGTTGGCAAAGATGGTCAAAAGCATTGGCGTCCTGCTATTGAAGTGACTCTTCAAAATAATGATATTGAATATTTCTTTACGGAATCTCATGTTATTGAAGGCGGTAATTCTATAGGTTGCCGCAGAGTTGTTGGAATTTACGGTAATATTGAGTACATCCCTTTGCCAAAACGTGAACCGACCGGATATGATACATATTCAGCTTATTGGTTGCCGGATGCACAAGTTGCGGTTATGGGCAGAAATGACAGAGCCGGTTTTCAGGTTTGGTCTGCGGCTGACGGATATCCAGGGGATGGTTGTTACAGAGAATTTCATAAAAAAGATGATAAATCCGGCATGAATTATTGGAGAATTACGTCTTCTACTACGGATTTAGGCGACAAAATGTTGTATGACCCTGTTTTAGCGCTAAATCAGGTAAATTCAAATTCAGATCATTACACTTCATTGCTTTATGGTTTGTTAGAAGATTACAAAAAATCTCATAACGGTAAAGAAGGTTTAATTATGGTTTCGTTTGATACGGAATTATACGGACACTGGTGGTTTGAAGGTATTGAATTTATCAAGCAAGTTATCAGAAAATTAAGTAAATTCTTACCTCAAATTGAAAGAATGACTGCAGGCGAGTATTTGCATTCTCATCCTCCTGTAGAAGCTATACAGATACCGGAATCTTCTTGGGGACAAGGCGGACATTTTTATGTATGGAATAATCATTTGACTGAGTGGATGTGGCCTATAATTCATTCTTGTGAAAAGCGTATAACTTCTATTGCGGATAAATATCCTGAAATACCTGAGGATAAATTGTTACATAGGGCTTTAAATCAATTAGCAAGAGAGAACTTGTTATTACAAAGTTCAGATTGGCCGTTTTTGATTACAACATGGCAGGCTAAAGATTACGCTACAGATAGATTTAGAGAACATGTTGATCGTTTTGATTTTATTGCAAATATGATTGAAAGCGGAAATATTGATGATTTAAAACTCAAAGAAATTGAAAGTATAGATAATTGCTTTAGTGAAATTGATTATAGAATTTATCAATCAATTGAAGAAGGAGTGATTCCTCAACAGTCGAAGAAATTAGCTCCTTTATATAAGGATTAATTTGAAAAATACAATTCATTTTATATTACTAAAAGCTCTGTTTGAATCAGAGCTTTTCTTTTTTGTTGACATTGCTGCTAAAAAGTATTAATATACGGGAGTTTAGTATGTTTGGTGTAATAAAAGGAGAGATAAATTATGACGGATTGGAGTGATATTGTTCAAGGAGATTGCACAGAGCTTGATGAAAGCAAATTATGCTTTGAAACAATTTCTGTAAAAAAGGTTGTATGGCTTTCGATATTGACTTTAGGAATTTATGAAATAGTTTGGTTTTATAAAAGTTGGAAAACTTTAGCGGTTAAATTCGGATATAAAGTAAGTCCGTTTTGGCGAGCTTTATTTGCAGGAATTACGGGTTTTTGGTTATTTCCTGTAATCGACAGATATGTTAGGAAATTTAATGTAGAATCTTTTAATGCTGCGTTGTTTGCGGTGTTGTATTTGGTATTAAATATTTTGTATAAATTACCTGATCCATGGTGGTTGGTATGTTTTGCAAGTGTTGCTGTAATTGCAGTAATTCAGGATAAAATTAATAAAGTAAATGAAGAGAATTTCCCGGATGCACCAATAAATAAATGGCGCGGGATAAATACATTTTGGTCAATACTTGGCGGAATGTTATTGCTTTTGGCATTAATTGGAACGTTTTTACCTGAATAAAAGTTTAAGAGTTTTTTTAGATAGCTTATATAAACCTTTAGGGCCGTTAAATTTTTGTTTTTTATTTTTAATTTGTTCAATATTAAGGTTTTCGCCGTAATTATGTTTTTCAAGCAGTTCGGCGAGACCTTTTATTGTTTGTAATTTATTGTTAGATTTAAAATAGTCTCTGGTTGTTAATTTTTTGTTAGGTTTAAAATCCGGAGAGGAGGCGATTGCGTCGCAAACCATACTCGTAATATTAATGTTTTTCCCGCTTAGTGTGTGATGGGATGATATTTTGCGATGAAATTTTGCTACAAAATCGTGTGGAAATCCTAATATATATAAAATCAATTTGTCTAAATCATGTGTAATACTGTCAATAGTGTTTTTTCCATAGAGTTGTTTTTCAATTATTGAATAGAATATTTTATGATCGTAAGTATGTTTTATATTGCTTTTGTATTTTGTAAAATATAATTTTATGGAATTGTAAATTTTATTATCAGTTAAAAAATCAACCAAATTTTTATTTTTTGGGGGTTGTTTCATAACAATAATTTTTGTTTTGGTTGGTTTGTTCCAATGCAAATTCGAGTTTTCATTATTTGGCATTAAATCTTGATTAGCCAAAGTATCATTATATGTATTGGGATATGATTTAATATTATTTGGGGTGAAGTTAATATGTATTACCATAGCTAATTTTTGCATGAAAAATAGGATTGTCAATGTTGCAATTAACTTTTTTAAAAAATCTCTTGCATTTTAATTTTGAGTAAATATAATAAATACAGAAAAGACAAATGGGAGCGTAGCTCAGTTTGGTTAGAGCGCATGCCTGTCACGCATGAGGTCGCGAGTTCGAGCCTCGTCGTTCCCGCCATTATTAAAAGCCCGCATTGCGGGCTTATTTATTAGGAGATACAATGTACAACAATCGCTTTACGGATAATGATGAGTACAAAAATAAAATAGATGTTTATAGACCTTTAGATGAAAATATTCTAAAACAAATTAAAGCGTATTTTAAAATTAGTTTTACTTATACTTCAAATGCGATTGAAGGAAATTCATTAAGCCTAAATGAAACCAAAATTATTATTGAAGACGGTATAACAATTGGCGGAAAACCTGTTAAAGACCACTTGGAAGTAATAGGAAATTCCAATGCCTATGATTTACTTTTTGATATTGCAAATCGTAATGTACCGATTTCTGAAGATACAATATTAGAACTTCATAAAATGCTTTATTCCAATATTGATGAAAAAAATGCGGGTAAATATCGTAATTGTAATGTATTGATAACAGGAAGTGAATTTGAATTGCCTAAGCATCAAGATATTCCGAAATTAATGAAAGAATTTGTTTCTAATATAGGATTAAATAAAGACAAAATGCATCCAGTGGAATTTGCAGCTTGGTTACATGAAAGAATTGTAAGCATACATCCCTTTATTGATGGTAACGGGAGAACTGCAAGATTATTAATGAACTTGGCATTATTAAATGCAGGATATAACATAATAACAATTCCTCCTATAGTAAGAAATGATTACATTGCAGGATTGCAAGATGCTCAATTAAAAAATGATATTATCCCGTTTACAAACTTTATTTCCGAAATGGTATTAGAATCTCAAAAAGAATATTTGAGGATTATTGAAAGACTGAAATAAAAAGGGGCAACTGCCAATAATCCAAGACAGCCTCGTCGTTCCCGCCATTTACAATAAAAAACAGACCACCAAGTCTGTTTTTTATTTATTTAAACGATGTATTGCAATGCACCTTATTTTTATCAATTTTTCTCAGATATTTTAATATTTATGCTAACACATTTAGCTTATTTTTATCATCTTGATAAGAATTAAATTCATTGACCATTTCTAATGGAGTTTCTTTTCCATTGTAAATAAATGTACCCTTTGGAAATTCCGTTTTTGTACCCCAAGCATTAGAAACACGACTTGCACTTCCATCTTTATTAAATGTATAAGTACATTCTTCATCTCTCATATTAGGGTCATCATAATTAATAATCGTTGAACCATTGTTATTATTTGTTACAGTTAACATTGAATTAGTAATTGGACTTATCGCCATATAAACCACCTTTCAATTAAAAACACACACTATTTACATTTGTAATAAAAACAAAATAAAAAAAAATTGCCTAATGCTTAGAGAATGTTACAATTTTGTTACAATTCATCATGCAACAAATCAAGTAGTAGTAGGGTAGACTTTAGTCTACCAATTCCATAATGTTCACTCTAAATCCATATTCAAAACACCATTCTTATCATCAAAATTACACCAATCTTCTTGATACAAACCTTGTTTTACAAATTTTTTAAAAGAAGAAATTTCCCAATCTTTTGGTGAAATATTTAAATGTTTCACAGAATTGTAATGAATATAATCCAAATGTTTATTAAAATCCTTTGCATCTCTAATTATATGGTCATAGTATTTCCGTTGCCATATCCCCTTTTCGCCTCTGCTTAATTGAGCTTCTGTTTGATTCATATTCTTTGGCATTAACCTTGAAAAATTTGATTTTAATGACGCTATTATTTTAGAATATTCAGAAGCTTTGTCAGTTTTAATTAAGATATGTAAGTGATCTGGCATGATAATACCTGCAATAATTTCATAATTATATTTAACCTTCTTGAAGGATTGTCTTAATAAATCGATATTTTTAACCAAAATTTGTTGACGATCATAAGTAACAATCGTAATAAACACAATATTTTTATCTTGATAATATCGTTTAAAATTTGACATAATACCATAATAAAGTATTGGTAGACTAAAGTCTACCCTACTTTTGATAACTATCAAATTCTTTGTTTTTTCTTCTCAAACCGACTGTTATTTTACAAAAACCTGCCCGAGTTCAAGCGACCTGTAAGCAGAGTGCGGAGGACTTTTCTTTGGAAGAAACGAAGTTTCTGAAAAGAAAATCCGTAGACACGTTTAATGCGAACAGGTCAAGACAGCCTGTCTTGGATTTGCTCCACGCTCAGAAAACTCCGCTTTTAAACCTTTCGCTTTAGTCTCTTCGTTTCCTCTCTATCCGGACTAACTTCGTGTCGTCCGTCCGCAAATCCGCTCGTCGGTCCCGCCATTAAAATTAAGAGTCTTTTTAGAGGCTCTTTTTTGCGGCAAAAAATATACACAAACTAATAATTTTATTATATTTCAACTTCTTTTAGGTTATCCGATTTATCGAAATAATGAACTTTACCTTCGCTGTCTCTCATTGCAATGTACTCTTTTCCATTTATCTCTTCAGTCGCAAACAAAGTAATGTTATTATCAGATTTTGTACCGTCAAAGTATGCATGTGGTTCTTTTTTACCATTATATTCTGTTTCTCTGGTTGTATAATCATCATTGTTCATAGATAGTGCAAATCTATATGCATCAGTAGGGTTTCCGTCATTTCCGTTTGCTAATGCAAAGCCACCACCAACTGTTTCACCATTTCTTGTCCAAGTTCCGATTTGCTTAGCAAGTATGTCTGCCATTTTTGCATCTCTAGATGTTTCGTTTGTAAAGAAGCCCCTCACGTTTACTATAACGTCTTCAACATATTCTGTTGCTTTCGTAATTGCATTAAGCATAGAATCTACGAATCCTTGATTTGGATATTCATTTTTCTTCGTTGCTGTATCACCGAAAACATCATTCGCTCTGTAATAATTTTTTTCATTTGATTTTAAAACAGTTTTTTCATTATTTTTACCAAATATAGTTACATTGTTAAGTCTTAGTTGTTCCGGTAATTCAAGTTGTTGACCGACTTTAATTATATTAACATTTTTTAAATTATTTTTTTGTTTAATCAAATTAACAGTATTCATTATGTCTGTATTATTTGTTAATCCATATTCTCTTTTAACTATTTTTACTAATGAATCACCTTGATTAACGGTTACTTGATTTGTCATAATAAGCTCCATATAAAAAACTAATATCTTGTATATATAAAGTATATTTCGACCCAAAATTTGTATGGTTGTTTACAAATATTACAAAAATGTTACAATTCATCATGTAACAATGCCGAATTTTTCAATCATAGAGCAAATTTGAGATTATAAACAGATTGATGAATATCTTTATGAACTTAGATTTAACTTTGGTTCAGGATATAGAGTGTATTACACATTAGAAAATAGCACAATTGTTCTACTTATAAATGGCGGTGATAAACAATCACAACCAAAAGATATTAAAAAAGCACAAGAAATAATAAAAAACTTGAAAGGAATATAAAATGAAAAATATTAAAGATTTTGACTTGTCAGGAATGATAGCAGACGAATTGAAAACTGAAGAAGATATAAAAGAATGGTTATCTTTGAATTTGGATGAATATTTAAAGGATGGTAACCTTAACGCTTTTATGCGTTCTTTAGAATATGTCGTAAGAGCAAAAGATAATATTTCAAACATTTCTCGTAAAACAGGAATTTCAAGAAGTAATCTGTATGCAATATTCAACGGTGAAGTTACACCCCAGTTTGATACAGTATTGAAAGTTCTAAAGGAACTTGGTTACACACTTAAAGTAGCTTAGATAAATAAAGATATAAAAATAAATACCTGACTTGGTGTATTGTTCAAGTGTTCGTAAATTTCTTATAAAGTTTGAACCTTGATGCGTCGTTCTCGAATTAAAAAAGTCCTCCTTTTGCAGGGCTTTTTCAATTGGAATGATAAAGGTGAGGGCACGTTGATTGCGAACGAGTGTATATTAAGTTTTTATTATTTGGAAATTTTAGATAATATTTCTTCTAAAACGTCATCAGCTTTAGTAGTGGCATTTTTAACGGTTATTTTTACCGCTTTATCTCTGTAATAGTTAACAACTGGCAGGGTTTCAGTTTCATATTTTTTTATTCGTCTTTCTAAAATTTCCGGAGTATCATCATGTCGTTTTATTAAAGTTCCGCCGCATTCGCATTTTGGTAAATTCTTATGATTTTTGAATGAATACGTCCTATGGCAATCCTTACATATAAATCGATTAGCGCTGCGCTCAAATAATAGCGGAGTATTTACATCAAGATGTACTACTTTAAGCTCTACATTTTTCTCTGTATTTAAAATTGTTTTTAACTCTTCAGCTTCTTCAAGAGTTCTTGGATAACCTTCTAATACAAATCCATTTTTATACGCAGGTAATTTTAATCTTTGCTTTATTGTATTTGCTAAAAATGTTTTTATCAATTGAGTGAATTTTGGAACAGTACCTATATTTTCCATAAATTGTCTTGCAATGTCATTAAATTTATTACCCTTTTTTATTTCGTCTCTTATAATATCTCCGGTTCCGATTGTCGGAATTGAAAAATAATCGGATAAAGAACGCGCAAGAGTTCCTTTTCCACTATTAGGAGCACCAATTATTATAATTATTTTTTTTTCGATTTCGTTATTTATTTTACCGTTAAAGGTTATTTTGTCTGTAGGATAACAATGTGAAACTTTATAATTATTATAGGATTTTGATCGGTTTGTTTGTAAATTTGGATTATATATATTTATCGGAAAAATCTTCATTTTTTATTTATTCCTCCCAGTTTTGGATATAATTCGCATAATTCTGTAAAACCGTCTGCAAGTCTTGCTTTTTTGCATCTGTATTTAATTATATATTCATCCGGTTTACGGTATGTTTTGGTTAATGGAATATTTGATGGTTCTAACCCTGATATTTCTGCGGCTTTCATAACTTTATCAATAATTTGGTTTCCTGTTTGAATTAAATTATTTTGTAATTCAATAGGTAGTCTTTGTAAAATATGATTATTTAATTCGTGATCTATTAATGTTTTTTTTTATATTGTTTCTTATTTTAAATTCGGTAAAACTAAAATTTGTTATTTGATAATCAAAAATTTTTGAACTAAGTATTATTTTATAAAATATTCTTTATAATTCTTTTTTTTAAATAATATAATTGCGTAATTAGATGTTGTTATGCATATTGTTATTTTTTTGTTTATTTCGTTTTAAAAAATTGTAACAAAAAATATAAATATGGAAATATCATTAAGTTTTGTTTTATAATAAGAAAGGAGAATTATATGACGGTAGTTGAGCCCATAAGGGCTATAGATGATTTACGTAGAGTGGAAAGTTTTTTAGCTTTGCGAAGTAAAAGAGATTTGTTGCTTTTTATATTGGGCACGAATAGCGGTCTTAGGATTTCTGATATTTTGGCGTTGAATGTAGGAGATATACAGGGCAAAAATTTTATTCAAATAGTTGAGAAAAAGACGAAGAAATTTAAAAAATTTCCGATAAATTCAAAGTTAAAGCCGATGTTAGAAAATTACACCCGAAATAAAATACCGCAGGAGCCATTGTTTAAATCTGTATTTAATAACAGATTAGAGAGATTTGCGGCGTATCATATTATTAAAAAAGCTTGCAAGGCTGTTGGTATTGAGGCAAAAGTCGGGACGCATACTTTGAGAAAGACTTTCGGGTATCATCATTATAAAAAATTTAAGGATGTAGCCATGCTGCAAAAAATATTTAACCATTCAAATCCGCAAACAACGCTTCGGTATATTGGGATTGAACAGGAAGAAATTTACCAAAGTTATAATGACTTTATTCTTTAAAAAAAATTAAAGCAACATCACATTTTATTCAAAATGTTATCTTCTTTTTATTTCGTTGCTATATAAGCATAACACGAGCAATTCTTTAAATCAAGAATTGTTAAAATTTGTTATTCGATTTTGTGAGCGCTTATTTTATTTGGGTTTCGGGGCAACATCACATTTTGAATAAAATGTGATGTTTAAGTAAGAAAGGCATGATTTTGGGTAAAATAAAATTATTGTTTGATGGAAATATAATTTCGAATGGCGCATTAAAAAATAGTTCTAGGACAGGTATTTATTTTTGTGCAATAAATCTTTTAAAAGAGTTTATAAAAAACCCTGAAACAGATGTTATTTTATATTGTGAAAAAAATAATTTTGCAAATTTGAATGTTGTATTACAAGAGAATTTTGATAGAAAATTTAAAATATTTACTAATGAATTGTATAATACAAGAGTAAATTTTTATAAAGCGATTAAGTCTTTCAGAAAGCAAGCAAAAAACAATAAAGAATATATTTTTAGTTTTATATTACAAATAATAATGTATATTTTTGCGCTTGATTATCATTTTGAAAAAATTTTATTTAATATTAAAAGATTTTTTATTCTTAAAAATATTAATACATATTTTTCTCCTGCATTCGCCCCTCCAAAATTTATACAAAAACGTAAATATATTAAAAAATATGTTTTACTGCATGACGTAATCCCAATTGTACTTAAAGAATATTATCCTAATGAAGGTTGGTTTCGTGAAATGTATAATTATTTGAATGCAGAAGATACTTATTTTGCTAATTCGGATTATACAATGTTTGATTTTCTAAAATATAATAAAAAAATAAATAAAAATAAGATTTATTCAACATTGTTAGGAAGAAATAATTTATTTAATCCTACAGTAAATAATTTTGATGAGATAAGGAAAAAATATAATATTCCAAAAAATTCTAAATATGTGTTTAGTTTGTGTACTCTTGAACCAAGAAAAAATTTAATTCGTACGGTTAAGAGTTTTGTGGATTTTATTAAAAAGCATAATATAGAAGATTTAGTTTTTGTTCTTGGTGGGAGTCATTGGGATATGTTTATTGGTAAGTTGAAAAAAGAAATTTTTTCTTTAGATGAATATAAAGATAAAATAATTCGTGCAGGATATATTGATGATGAAGATTTACCGTGTTTATATTCAAATGCACAGTGGTTTGTTTATACATCTCAATATGAAGGTTTTGGTCTGCCTCCATTAGAAGCGATGTCATGCGCTTGTCCTGTTATTACTTCAAATAATACTTCTTTACCGGAGGTTGTTGGTGATGCGGGGATAATGATAGATTGGGATAGCGATGAACAACATGTAGAAGCGTATGAAAAATATTATTTTGATGAAAATTATCGAAAAGAAATGGCTCAAAAAGGTTTAGAAAGGTCAAAGCAGTTCTCTTGGGAAAAATGTGCAAATAAAATGATTAACATTATGAAAAATAATTTATAAATATTTATTAAATAAATAGAATAGGCTCTCTATATGGTTTTTTCGGTTTTTTGGTTATTAGCCGAATAGGTTATTTTGGCTAAATTTTTATCATAAAATTTAACATGCCGTAAATTTCTGAAAAGTTTATGGTACGATTTTTTGTGATAAATAATTTAAGTTGAGCAGGGAGTGTTTTTAATGAAAAAAGCCTTAATAACTGGTATTACCGGACAAGACGGAAGTTATCTTGCAGAATTATTACTTGAAAAAGGTTATGAAGTTCACGGAATTAAAAGAAGAACATCTATTTTTAATACTGCAAGAATTGATCATTTATATCAAGATTTACACAAACATCCTAATTTTATTTTGCACTACGGCGATTTGACCGATTCGTCAAATTTGATTAAGTTAGTTCACGATATAGAGCCTGATGAAATATATAATTTGGCAGCGCAATCTCATGTTAAAGTTAGTTGGGATTGTCCTGAATACACAGCGGATACAGATGCTTTGGGGACATTAAGACTATTAGAAGCGATTAGATTAAATAAGCTTGAAAATAAAACAAAATTTTATCAGGCTTCAACGTCCGAATTGTACGGATTAATTCAAGAACCGATACAGAATGAGAAAACTCCGTTTTATCCGCGTTCACCATACGCAGTTGCAAAGCTTTATGCATATTGGATTTGTATAAATTATAGAGAATCTTTTGGTATTTTTGCATCAAACGGTATATTGTTTAATCATGAATCTCCACGCAGAGGCGAAACTTTTGTTACCAGAAAAATTACAATGGCTGCAACTAATATTAAAGAAGGTTTGCAGGATAAATTGTATTTGGGAAATCTTGATGCTAAACGTGATTGGGGACATGCAAGAGATTATGTCGAAGGAATGTGGAGAATTTTACAGCAGGATAAACCTTCAGATTATGTTCTTGCAACGGGAGTTACCACATCGATTAGAGATTTTTGCAGAATGACTTTTGAAGCACTTGGCTATGAACTTGAATTTGTCGGAAAAGGCCTTGATGAAAAGGGTATAGATAAGAAAACAGGAAAAGTTCTTATTGAGGTTGATCCAAGATATTTCAGACCGGCTGAAGTTGATTTGTTGTTGGGAGATAGTTCACGCGCAAGAAAAGAGCTGGGTTGGAAACCTACTTATGACTTAAAAGCTCTTGTTAAAGAAATGGTCGCAGAAGATCTTAAACGAGCACAAAAAGAACGTATTATGAAGGAAAATGGTTACGAAGTTCTTATCCCTCAGGAGGTATAGGGATGAAAAAGCTTTTATTTGTTGGCCATTCTTATCATAATAAAACAAAATCAAGTCAATTTATACAAGAATTATTCCAAAAATCTTATGAGATTGAGAAATTTGATTTTAATCCATATAGTGATTCTTTACAAAAATTTCAACAGTTGGACGGAAAAAGTTATGACGTAATTGTTTTATGGCAAATAATGCCTTCTGTCAAAATGTTAAAAAAATATTTAACCTATGATAGGATAGTGTATTTCCCGATGTATGACGGTTGTGTTGATGTAAATGATGAATTATGGCTGGAGTATGCAGATGTTAATATTATAAATTTTTCAAAAACATTACATACACAATTATTTAAAAGAGGTTTTAGTTCATATTATATACAATATTTCCCTAAACCATTATCTATTTATGATTATGGCGAAGAAAATTCTATATTTTTGTGGCAAAGGGTAAAATATATCAATGCAAATACTGTTTTAAATGTATTAGGGTTAGATAATATTAAAAAATTATATTTGCATAATGCGCCGGATCCGGAACAAATTTTTATTGAACCCCCAGCTCTTTTAGAGGATAAATCAGAAATTACAACTTGGTTTGATACTAAAGAAGATTTGATTAATCAAATACAAAAAGCTGCTATTTATTTTGCTCCAAGATATTTAGAAGGAATTGGTATGAGCTTTCTTGAGGCAATGGCTATGGGAAGATGCGTAATTGCTCCGAATAATCCTACAATGAATGAATATATTATAAATGGAGAAACCGGTTATTTATATGAAATTGGCGATACTAAAAAAATAACGTTGGCTGATATTAAGAAAATTCAAGATAATACTATTAAATATATTGAAAAAGGTTATAAAAATTGGGAAGAAAATAAATATTTGATTTTGGATTGGGTACAAAGAAAACCAAATCCAAATAGAGTAAAGATATGGAAGTGTTATAAAGGTAAAACTTTAGTAAGAAAAATATTTTCAATAAGAAATGATTTTTCAAACGGGAAAAAACATAAAGTTTTATATTTCTTGGGTATAAAATTAAGTATAAGAGTTAATAATAGAAGGGTATGTAATGAATAAAAATATTAAAGTGTATGTTGCAGGTCACAGAGGGCTTGTAGGTAGTGCGATTAAAAGAGAATTTGAAAGAAAAGGGTATACAAATTTAGTTTATAAAACACATTCGGAACTTGATTTATTGAATTCGGCAGCTGTTGCAGAATTTTTTGAAAAAGAAAAACCTGATTGGGTAATTCTTTCTGCTGCAAAAGTTGGCGGAATTAAAGGAAATAATACTTTTCCTGTTGAATTTTTTAATGAAAATATGAAAATACAGTTAAATGTAATTGAAAATGCATTTAAAAATAAGGTTAAAAAACTTTGTTTTTTAGGTTCAAGTTGTATTTATCCTAAAAATGCGCCGCAGCCAATGAAAGAAGAATACTTATTGTCTTCAACGCTTGAAAAAACTAATGAGATGTATGCTTTAGCTAAAATTTCGGGTTTAAAATTGTGTAGTGCTTACAATAGAGAATACGGTACAAATTATATTTCGGTAATGCCTTGTAATTTGTATGGATTAAATGACAATTATGATATGGAAAATGCTCATGTTTTACCAATGCTTGTAAGGCGTTTTCATGAAGCAAAAGAAAAAAAATTACCTCAAGTTACAGTTTGGGGAACCGGTACACCTCTTAGAGAGTTTATGTTTGCTGATGATCTTGCAAAGGGGGTTGTGTATTTAATGGAAAATAAAGATGCCGATGAAATCGGTGAATTTATTAATATCGGTACCGGTAAAGAAGTCACTATTTTGGAACTTGCAAATATTATTAAAAAAGTTGTGGGTTATGAAGGCGAGTTGATTTTTGATAAGACGAAGCCCGATGGCACAATGAGAAAATTAATGGATGTTTCCAGAATAAACGCTCTTGGTTGGAGGGCTGAAACTGACCTTGAAGAGGGGGTTAGAATTGTTTACAGTGACTTTCTAACCAACGATAAGATAAGAAAGTAGAAATATTTACTGTTTGTTCAATGTTTATTAAGCAGGTAGAGAATTATGAATGTAGATAAGTATTATTTATTTAATTTTATTCCGTTATTTTATAGAATAGAGGATGATAATGTAGTTAATTGGAAATTATTTAAATTTATAACAGTTTTTCGTAAAGAAACAAAGGAAAAGCAATCAATTATTAAAATTTTAGGAATACCTGTTATAAAGGTTAAAAGTACTAATTTTAATAATGACATATCGTATAAAATATTAAAATTATTATCCAAGTTTCCTATAAAAAGGGATAAAGTTATATTGGTAGATAATGCTTTTGAAGCAAAAGCAAATATAATGGACAATTATACTCTTTTTCAATATTTGTATGATTCTCCAAAGAAAAAAATTGTACCTTATTATATTATTAATAAGAAATCTCCATATTATAAAAAGTTAAAACAAAAATATAAATCTCATATTATTCCTTGGACTGGGAATTGTGATTTAAAATTTAAATTAAAAATGTTTATTTTAATGCCAAGGTTGAAATATTTTTGTGATAGCTTTCAAGTTATAACCAGTTTTAAAATAAAATTAAATGAAATAATTAAAAAATCTCCGTTTATATTTTCAATATTTACTCAACATGGCATAACTTATTTTAAGCCGGATTTTATTTTGCCTAATATATATGGTTGTAATATTTTTGATAAAGTGATGGTTTCAAATGATTTTGAGAAAGAAATATTTATAAATAACGGAGGCTTTAAAGAAGAACAAATTATAAAGAATGGACTTTTCAGATGGGACAAAATACAAGATGAGTCAGTTAATCAGAAAGAAAAATCGATTTTTGTATATTTTACAAAAAGAGATTATCTTACAAAAGTTAAAAATATAAAGGATTGTACATATATAAAAACAATAATTGATATATTAACAGATTCAAAATTGCAAAGTTTTACTCAAGCAAATGATATAAAATTAAAAATTGGGCTTCACCATACAATTTCATCAAAAGTGAAAGATATTTTTATGGAAAATGGTATAGAGATTGTTTCAGAGGATGATATAGCCGAGGTAAAAACAACAGCATCTTTAATACTTACAGATTATTCCTCAATGTGTTTTGAATTTTTCCTTCAGAATAAGCCCGTTATTTTTTATAATATAAATGATATTGAGGAGTGTAAGTTATATGGGACAACAGCGGATGTAATTGAGCCGTATAACAATAAAGAAAAAATCTTATTCAATATTGCATTGAATAAAGAAGATGCCGTTGAACTAATTATAAAGTATATAAATAATAAATTTGTATCTGAACGTGATATTGTATTCAAACAAGATAAATTTTTCTATTATAAAAAAGATTTTTGTAAACGTTTTGAAGATTATTTGATTTTTCATTTGTTTGATAAAAAGGAGAGTTTTGATGAATAACGGTAATATAAATATTCTTTTTGGCGGTCAAATTTTTGTTCAAGCGGTAGAGAATAGTTTAAGAAAAACAGGGATATATTTTGTAGCATTAAATTTATTAAAAGCATTGATTAAACGTAAAGAAGTAAATGTTTTTTTATATATTCCTTACTCTTTTTTAGAAAAAAGAAGAAATTTATTAAATCTAATAGGTATATCTGATATAAAAATATTAACAGAGAATGATGACTTATCTGAAATAAATTCGTATTTTTCACCATTAGAAGTTGTCGAACAATATATAAAAAAGTACCCTCAAATATCTTGTTATACTGTTCTTCATGATATGATTCCTTTTATTAATCATGATACGTTTAAAGATAATCCTAATGCTTTAATTTTTTTAAATGGATTGTTTAAATCTCTTAATAATATCGATTATTATTTTAGTAATTCTAATTATACTAAGTCAGATTTCCTTAATTATACAAATATAAATAGTCAAAATATCCGAACAATATTGCTATCTACTAATTTAAAATATAGTCCTAATAAAGATATTAAATATTTAAAAAATATAAATCATAAATATAATATTCCAGAAAATAAAAAATATTTATTTTCTTTATGTACGCTTCAGGCAAGAAAAAATTTAATAAGAGCAGTTAAAACTTTTATAGAGTTTATAGAAAAACATAATATTGATGATTTAGTTTATGTTCTTGGTGGTGGGGCTTGGGGTGGTTTTATTGAAAAATTGGAAAAAGAAGTTCCCGAATATGAAAAATATAAAGATAAAATAATAAGAGCGGGTTATGTAGATGATGAGGACTTAGAAGTTTTATATAGTAATGCGGAATGGTTTGTATATACTTCTCAATATGAGGGTTTTGGAATGCCTCCATTAGAGGCCATGGCTTGCGGATGTCCTGTTATAACATCTAATAATTCCTCTTTACCAGAAGTTGTTGGTGATTCCGGTATAATGATAGATTGGGATAGTGATGAGCAGCATATTCAAGCTTATGAAAAATATTATTTTGATAATGAATATAGAGAGCAAATGGCACAAAAAGGTTTAGAGCGTTCAAAATTATTTAGCTGGGATAAAGCAGTTGATATTATTTTGGATAAAATGTATGAGGTTGAAGAACGTAAAAAACAAAAACCATTAGTTACAATAATAACGGCAACATATAATCTTATAAAAAATGGCAGGAAAGATTGGTTTATACAAAATCTCGAAAGTGTACAAAATCAGACATATAAAAATATAGAGCATATTGTAATTGATGGGGCATCGACTGATGGAACAATTGAGGTTCTAGAAGAATATCAAAACAAAGGGTGGATTAAATATTATTCTGAACCTGACAAGGGAATATATGATGCGTTAAATAAAGGCATATTAAAAGCAAATGGGAAGTATGTTGTATGTCTTAATTCAGACGATTTTTATTGTGATGTTCATGCAGTAGAATGGCTTGTAATGAAAGCTGAAGAAACAGGCGCGGATGCTTGTTGTGCGAGTGCAAAACGTGTTAAGTTTGACTCGCTTGAGCTTATGAATTACTGGTTGGTAAAGGATAATTTAAAGCCTATATTTAATATGTTTCCTTGCCATCAAACATTTTTAATAAAAACAGAGGTTATGAAAGAACTAGGCAGTTATGATTCTAATTTGAAAGTTTCAGCCGATAACGTATTTTTTATAAAAATGATACAGAATAATAAGACATTGGTTTATATAAATAATATAATAATAGCATTTCGTGATGGAGGTTTTTCAAATTCAAATATTGGATTATCTTTAAGGGAAAGAGAAGAAGGATTTTTTAGAGAATATGGACAGTATCATAAATTAACGCGTTATGATATTTATCAATTGATACGTCAGAGATTTTTAAAGTTGAGTATTGAAAACAGTATTAAATTAGGCTCAAAACTTTGTTATACAAATAATCCTGAATGGATCGAGCAATATTTTACAATATTAATAAATCATATACAAAATCAAAATAAAAATAAAAAAATTGAAATAAATTCAAAAATGGCTATAAAATATTTGCTTCAAAAAATTTTTTCAATAAGAAATGAGCAAAATGAAAAGAAAAAATATAAAATTATTACAATATTCGGAATTAAGGTGAAATTAAAAATAAAGGATAATGATTAGTGGCTAAGGGTAAAAATATAGTTTGTGTAAGCGGAAATTGTACAACAGGGGTTATTTCGGAGTTATTAAAAACAAATAAAGATTTTGTAAAAGGTTTTGAAATAAAATCTCTGACGCCTATTTTTATGATTAATGAGGGGAATGTTGACGAGTATTTGAATACAGTAAAACAGTGTGATATTTATATAACGCAATCAATCGTAGGTGAACGGTATAAAAATTTTGGGATAGATACAGAAAGTATAAAAACTCTTTTAGGTGCGCAGGCTGATGTATTTATGATTCCGGTGCCGTATTTTACGGGATATTTTCCTGAACAGTTTTATTTGCATGATGAAAATGGAATTGCAGTCCAACCGTGTGAAGGGTTGCCGTCTCCCTATCATAATAAAATTATCTTATGGGGCTATATAAATAAAATTGCTGAAGAAAATTTATTGGAAATTATGTACAAAGATGTTTGTATGAATGGTATTTTGCAGAATGTTTGTGAAAACATAAATGAATTAAAACGACGAGAAGTAGATATGAGTTTTGGAATTTCGGAATATATTGAAGAAAATTATAAAAAAGAACGTTTATTTTGGACGTTAAATCATCCGACAAATTCTTTATTAGTGTATATGAGTAAAGAAATTTTAAAACTGTTAGGGATTAAAAAACATATTTTTTCTAAAATGATAAATTATCGGGGAGGAGAACTTTTGGGCGGATATGCGACACCCATTCTTCCCAGTGTAAAAAAAGATTTAGACTTAAAATTTAATACTGCTAATTACTTATATACTTTTGATATTATAAGAGCAACATATAACTATTATGATAATCATCGTAATTTGGTGGAATTAAATAAACATTTGGTAAAAGATATTATATAAAAATGAGGCGTGGAATGAAATTTGTTCAAAATTTTTTAGATAGCATAAGCGGTAAAAAGCGATATAATAATATTGTATCTATTTTAAATCTTCAAGCAAAAAAAATAGAAGAAAATTCTGTGCAGATACGTAATTTAATAGAGAATATTACGAATTTAAAACAAGAAATTAACGATAAATTTATAAGAATAAATAGTGAGCAAATAAGATTATATAGAAATAGTATTATTAATATGCTTGCACCTAATCTACACTCTAATGTTTTTCCAAAATATCGTAATTGTAACAAGGGAAAGGAAATCGTTATTTTGGCGTCCGGTCCTACGCTTGATTATTATAAAAAGCAAAAAGATAAGCTATATTTGGGCGTAAACAGGGCTTTTATGGCGAATAAAGCGGATTTAGATTATTTGTTTGTACAGGATTACGCTTCTGATATGCAGGATGCGATTGATAATTATAAAGGGAATAATTGTCAAAAATTTTATGGAATACATTATTGTGCACCTAGTATTAATCAAGCTCATGCAGATTTGGCAAAAGCAGAAAGATATTATTTTATAGATTGTGATTGGAATGCTCTTTGGTCTTATCCTCATGATATATCAATACAGCCATTTAATACGTATTCGTCTGTAGTTCATCCCGCGGTTACATTTGCTCTTTGGACAGGGGTCAGTAAAATTTATTTAGTAGGTTGTGATACAAGTCAAAATGGTTCTGCTTCTGATGCACAGCCAAAAGACGGTAAACCTCGCCATTTGTATGTAGAAAATATAAAGCGTGGTTGGGAAAAGATGAAAGACTACGCAAAAGAATTTTATCCTGAGACTGAAATTATTTCAATTAATCCGGTTGGATTGAAGGGTTTGTTTAAAGATGTTTATACGGAGTCATATTTGTCAGATCATCCGGAATTAAAAAACGAAAATATTGAAATTTTAAAGGAGGGAGATTAATGCAAAAGCCGGTGATAATTGCTGAAATTGGATGTAATCATAAGGGAGATATGAATATCGCTCATAAAATGATTAAAGTATTATCTACTTTTAAATTTTTAAATGAAAATTCATATGTTGATATTGTAAAATTTCAAAAAAGGACTAATAAGGAACTTCTTACCAAAGAGGAATATAATGCTCCGCACCCTAATCCTATCAACAGTTACGGTAAAACTTACGGAGAGCATAGAGAATTTTTAGAATTCAATATCGAGCAGCATAAACAATTAAAAAAATGGTGTGAAGAAGAAGGATTAATATATTCAACTTCTACGTGGGATTTAACTGCAGCGAAAGAAATTGTTAGTTTAAATCCAAAATTGATAAAGGTTCCTTCTGCAAGCAATCTAAATTTCCAAATGTTAGAGTATTTACGAGATAATTATTCTGGTGAAATACATATTTCTTTTGGAATGACAACTCAAGAAGAAGAAAGGAAAATAATTGACTTTTTTAAAGCCAAAAACAGGGCAAAAGATTTGGTTATTTATGCTTGTACATCAGGTTATCCTGTACCTTTTGAAGATATATGTTTAAATGAAATAATAAGGCTAAAAGAAATTTACGGTAATGATGTCAAGGCCATTGGTTTTTCCGGTCATCATCTTGGTATTGCTGTAGATATTGCGGCTTTGGCGCTTGGTGCTACGTATTTTGAAAGACATTTTACTCTTGATAGAACTTGGAAGGGTACAGATCATGCGGCGAGCTTAGAACCTCAAGGATTACAAAAGTTGGCGCGAGACTTGCGTAATGTCCAAAAAGCTTTGTCTTATAAGCAAAATGATTTACTTGATATAGAAAAAGTGCAAAGAGAAAAATTGAAACATGAGGTTAATATATAAGAGGATAAAATGAAATTACTTGAAAAAATATTTTCGGTTAAAAATGAATATTGTGGAAATAATAAGCATAAAATATTTACAATATTAGGTATAAAAATTAAATTTAAATGTGCGGTTAATATGTCGGAAATAAAGACAATTGTTAAATCAGAAATACCGATTATCGAATTGTTTTTTATGCAATTCAAGGACGAAAAGTTTAACAGATTTGATATGATTGTGCGTTTGTTGGCAATTGAGAATTATTATAATAAAAATGATTTTGGATGGCTTTTATATAATAAAATTCAGGATTTACGCGTTGGCAATAATTATTCTATTGTTGCAAAGTCAAAATTTATTGAGCTAATTAAAAATTGGGAAGAAAATGGCTATAATACTGAATCAGCAATTGAAGTAAATTCGGAGATGGGTTTATTAGATGGGTCTCATAGATTAGCATTAGCACTTTATCATAATTTAAAAAATATAAATATTAATATATTATCTGATAATATACATCCTGAATATGGGATAGAGTGGTTTATTGAAAATAATTTTTCAGAAAAAGAAATTAAATATATAATTGAAAGATATAATAAAGTATTGTTAAAATATAATAATGGGCAAGGTATAATAAAAACATGACAAATATAGCATTTATACCGGTAAGGGGTGGGAGTAAATCAATTCCGTTAAAAAATATAAAGTTATTAGCCGGCCAGCCTTTAGTTTATTGGGCGGCAAAGGCTGCGAATGATGCTTGTTGTATTGACAAAGTTATAATTGCAACCGATAGTGAGGAAATTAAGCAAGCGGTATTAAAATTTGAATTGCCAAAGATTGAAATATATGACAGAAAGCCTGAAAATGCGCAAGATTTTTCTTCAACAGAAAGCGTTATGCTTGAATATATTGAATTTGCGAATTTAAATTTTGATGATAAGTTTTTCTTAATTCAGGCAACTTCGCCACTTTTAAAGTCAAAACATATTGAGCAAATGTATGAAAAATATAATATAGACAACGCGGATTCTGCATTGTCTTGTGTTCGTACAAAGCGATTTTTCTGGTCAAAAGACGGAAAATCTATTAATTATGATTATAAAAATCGTCCGCGCAGGCAGGATTTTGAAGGGATTTTTATGGAAAACGGTGCGTGTTATATAAATTCCGTTTCGAATATAATTAGAGATAGGAATCGGCTTTCGGGCATGATTTCAGTTTATGAAATGCCGGATTATACTGCTGTCGAGATAGATGAACCGGATGATTTCATATTGATAGAAAAACTTATGGAGAAACATAAAAATGATTAAACTTTTTGCAACAGATGTAGACGGAACTTTGACAGACGGATGTATGTATTATTTTGAAAACGGGCTTGAGGCAAAAAAGTTTAATTTTCAAGACGGTATGGGGTTTAAGTTGCTGAAAGATGCCGGTATAAAGACGGCGATAATTACTTCTGAAGATAGTCCAATTGTCGAAAAACGTTTCCAAAAATTGAATATTGATTATCTTTCTATGGGGAATTGGGCAAAATTAGATTTTGTTAAAAAGATTTGTGCGGAATTGAATATTACATTAGATGAAGTTGCATATATCGGAGATGATATTAATGATTTGGAATTATTAAATGCGGTGAAATATAAAGCGTGCCCTAAAAATGCTGTAAAAGCTATAAAATCAATAGAAAATATAATTTTGCTGGAACATAAGGGAGGAGATGGGGCCGTTCGTGAATTTATTGAATTGCTTTTATCAGATAAGATATAAAAATTATATTAAGACTCCAAAACCCGTGGTATAATAATTACATTAAGCAGTAGTTCATTATAAAGGAGAAGATTATATGATACCTATTTTTGATTCAAAACGTCAGTATGCACAAATTGGAGAAGAAGCAGAGAAGGCTGTTTGCGAAGTTATGCGCTCAGGTTGTTATATTTTGGGACCGAACGTAAAAGCTTTAGAAAGTGAACTTGCAAGTTATATTGGTTGTAAGTATACTGTTGCACTTAACTCCGGTACTGATGCATTACATGTTGCATTGAGAGCTTTAGATATCGGAGCAGGCGATGAAGTTATTACAACGGCATTTACTTTTGTGGCAACAGCTGAAGCTATTGGTATGGTTGGTGCAAAACCTGTTTTTGTTGATATTGATGAAAATACATTTAATATTGATCCTTCTAAAATTGAAGCAGCTATTACCCCTAATACAAAAGCTATTATACCTGTTCATTTGTACGGTCAGCCATGTGATATGGATGCGATTATGGATATTGCAAGAAGACATAATTTGAGAGTAATTGAAGATTGCTGTCAGGCTATCGGTTCAACTTTTAAAGGTAAAAAAGTAGGTACATTTGGAGATATCGGTTGTTACAGTTTTTACCCGACTAAAAACCTTGGAACAATGGGTGACGGTGGACTTTGTACAGTAAATTCCGAAGAATTACGTGACAGATTGATTGCACTTAGAAACCATGGTTCTATGGTTCGTTATCACAATGACGAACTTGGTGTAAACTCTCGTCTTGATGAAATTCAAGCAGCTATTTTAAGAGTTAAGGCTAAACATATTGATGAATGGAATACGAAAAGAAGAGAACATGCAGCATATTATAACAAATTGTTTGCATCTTGTTCAGATGTTCAAACTCCTAGTGAATTGGATAATACTTATTGTGTATATCATCAATATACTGTTAAAATTCCTAATAGAGATGAAGTTCATAAAATGCTTGGTGAAAATGGTATAGGTGCTATGCTTTATTATCCTATTCCTCTTCATTTCCAAAAAGTTAATGCATGGCTAGGTATGGGTAAAGGTTCTTTGCCTGTAACTGAAAAAAATACAGAATGTGTAATTTCACTTCCTATGTTCCCTGAATTAACTCATGAAGAACAAGATATTGTTGCGAAAACATTGATAGAATGTATTGAAAAATCAAAATCTGCAGCTTGCTGTTAAGATTTTAATATGTACCACAAATAAAAAACCTTCCTTATTTAAGGGAGGTTTTTTATACTATCACTGAAAAAGTGCTTGTTTTTGGTAATTCAAATACTCTGTCAGGTTTGTTGTCAAATCTTGCGGTTAGAGTTTGTCCTAAATTGTATGCTTCGGCAGGTTTTTTAGGCTTGCCAATGTTATTAATAGGATTTTCAGGCAAAGTTGTATAATTTTGTCCGTAGATATCTGCGAAATCAAGACCGAGTCTTTGATATACAGGTATATTATTTTGTGTTCCGTTTGGGATAAAATCTGTTGCCATTTTTCAATCCTTTAAATTTATGCAATTGTATGCATTGTAAAGCATCCGCCGCTTGGGTTTCCAATTTCGTTATAAGCTTTCAGGTTTCCGACCCCTGAGTGTTGATAGTAAATTTTACCGTCCATTTCAAAACTGTTTTCGCCGTTCATCATTGTTTGTTCATAAGCAATATTTACGTTTGGTTCAAATCCGATAGCGTTCCATGACGCATTAAAATCATGTTTAAGAACACCGAAGGTATTACTTATAACGTTTTTCGTTTCTTCGTCGTAAGCTTTTATATTCAAATTTGTTGCGGTATATGCGTTGTTATATGAAACAGATGTTCTGTTTATTGCGTCTACTGCACTTTGTGTTTTTGCATAACGTTTTCTTCGTTCTTTGTTGCTTTGTGTCAAATGTTCTGCTGCCATCATAATATCCTTTATTTATACTCTCTCATATATATAAAGTATATAATTCTATAAAAATTGCTTTTTGATTAAAGGAAGTGTTAAATTTTCTTTACAATTATATATCAAGCCCTGTAAACATTTCGAGTGAAGTTACTTTTTGCAAAAGCGGGTAATTATCTATATTGTTATTTTTTATAAAATCAATAGCCTCGTTGCGCGTAAGTTCAAGAATTTTTGCGTCACGTACAATATCTGAAATTATTAAATCCGGCAAACCGCTTTGACGTGTGCCTAAAAATTCTCCGGGGCCTCTTAGTTGTAAATCTTTTTCTGCAATTATAAATCCATCGTTGGTTTGAGTCATAATATCTAAGCGCTCACGGGTTTCAGGTTTTCTGGAAGAAGTTATCAATATGCAATATGATTGCAGGTTTGAACGTCCGACACGACCTCTTAATTGGTGTAGTTGGGATAAACCAAAGCGTTCAGCATTTTCTATTACCATAACGGTTGCGTTTGGTACGTCGACTCCGACTTCAACAACTGTGGTGGAAACAAGGATATCGTATTTTCCGTTTTTAAATTCTTCCATTACATTGTCTTTTTCGTCGGGTTTTAATTTTCCGTGCAGGAGTCCGATTTTCAAATTAGGGAAGATTTCTTTTTGCAGTTTTTCGGCTTCGATTGTTGCGGCTCTTGCAGAAAGGGCTTCGCTTTCATCGATTAGCGGATATACAATATAGGCTTGACGTCCTGAAGAAACTTCCCGTTTGATTAGATCCCAAACTTGTTTATGCGAACCGGTAAGATATGTTTCTATTGGTTTTCGTCCTTTTGGAAGTTCGTTTATTACTGTTAAATCCAAATCTCCGTGAACTGTCAAAGCAAGAGTTCTTGGAATTGGTGTTGCAGTCATTGTAAGCATTTGCGGATTTTGAGATTTTTTCTTTAGTATATTTCGCTGTTTCACCCCAAAGCGATGCTGTTCATCTACTACAATTGCGCCAAGATTGTTAAATTCAATATTATCTTGAATTAGTGCGTGAGTGCCGACTGCAATATTTATTTGTCCGTTACGTAGTGAGGTTTCGAATTCCTCTCTGATTTTTTTCTTTTGGCTTCCCATAAACAACCCGACACTTAACCCTAATGGGGTTAGCCATTTTATAAGATTGTTGTAATGTTGTTGGGCAAGAATTTCTGTTGGCGCCATAAATGCACCTTGATACCCGTTTTCTATGGCGGCAAGCAGCATAATTGTTGCGACAACGGTTTTGCCGCTGCCTACATCTCCTTGAAGAAGTCTTTGCATCGGCTTTTCGGAATTCATGTCGTTTAAAATCTCGTTTATTGCTTGTTTTTGCGCAGATGTTAATTCAAACGGAAGATTGTTTATAAATTGTTGAACGAGTCCGTTGCGGTGAACTTCAAGTGAAACGCAAGAAGTATTTTTGAAAGTATTTTCTCGCAATCTGATAAGCTTTAGTTGAACTAAAAATAATTCTTCAAAGATTAAGGAAAATCTTGCGTGTTCCAGCATATCCATTGTTTTAGGGAAATGTATTTGTTCAACGGCAATTTTTTTATCTAAAAGCCCTAATCTTTTTTTTATTGAATCAGGGATAATATTTTTTATTTCGTTTTTATAGAGTTCAATTGCTTCAAAGATTGCTTTTCGCAGGGTTTTTATGTTTAAACCTTCGCAAACGGTGTAGATAGGTACAATGCGCGCCATATTAAGATTGGAATTTTCTCCCTGTAAAAATTCCCCCGCCATAATTGAATATGTCGGTTTGTCTAGCGTTAGTTTCATTGTGTAATTGTCGCGTTTTACGACTCCCGAAGCCATTATGCCGGCACCTTTAGGAAATTGTGCTTTCATTCGTTCAAGGGTGTAGCGGTTGCCTTTTGCGTTGAAAAAACACAATTCTAATGAGCCGCTTTCGTCAGCTATGGTTACTTTTGTGATTGAGAGTTTGTTTTTGGAGTTAAATGTTGCTGTTGATTTTATGTAACCGAAAACAGTTGTTGTTTGACCCTCCCGAAGGTTTTTTATAAGTGATCTCGTTGAATAATCAATGTGTTTTTTAGGGAAATACATCATCAAATCTTGCGCGGTGTAAATTCCTAATTTATTTAATTTGTATGCAACTTTTGGCCCTACACCTTTGATATACATAACGTCAACTTCTGACGGATGTTTTTTGCGTTGAATTGCGCGAGCTTCTTCTTGTTCTTTTTCGGATTTTTCTTTTTTAAGCTCGAGTTTTATTGCTTTAATCAAACGCTCAATGGATTTGCGCCTTTCCATTATAGAAACGTAAGGGTAAACTTCAAAAGCTTCAGAAAGTACTGCCCAATGGGAGTTTTTAGAGGATTTTTTAAGCTGAGTGCGTATTATTCCGCGAATAAAAGACGAAAAAGTTTGGGATTTGCCGTGAATATCAATGTAACGATATTTCACCTCAATATCAATCGCCTGCTTGATTTTGTCTAAATTCTCCAACATACCCGATTGAAATTTTAGCATAAAAATAAACTTAAGACATGTTATAAGGTGCGTCAAACGACGCACCTTACTTGCTATTCTACACAAACCGCCATGACACTGGAACTAGCTTTGCGGTCAGTGGCTTGTACATACGTAGCCGAACCATAAAAGCCCCCACCGTTTGCGGCACTAGTACCACTTGTGGACTTTGAATTGGACCACAAGTGGTACCAAGATGAACCTAAACCGGAAAAAGTAGATGGTATCTTTGATGTATCCAGTGTTAGACCAGCTTTATATACCGTTGTTAAGCTTGTGTCATTGTATAGTTCTTGGGCT
>CAYVSD010000002.1:45596-81862 GCA_964453315.1 uncultured Muribaculaceae bacterium
ACTGTTGGTAATCTATACCCTTGATCTTTACATGTCTTTACTGCACCTGCCCAACGATCTACATCGTAATAACATGTGTTTATTGGATAGCCGTTTGCTTTTAGTTCTTCACATTTTGCTTTTGTTACAGGTTCTGGTACTACAGGTGATGTCATGATTTTTACACCGTTTATAGTTGCAAGTGCTGAATTAGCAATTCTTGCTCTGTTGAACGGTTGGAGATCACTATTATGTGTTTATTACTGGTGTTCCGTCTGTTAATACAAATGCTGAGGTATCAGTAAATCACCTGCTGTCTTAGTTAAGTTCATTCCTTTAATAATTTTTGCATTGAAAACTTTAATTTGATTATCAGTAACAATATTGTTAATCTTTGCAATTAACGTTGGTATTGTCATCGCTGCGACAACACCAATAATTGCTAGGGTGATTAGGACTTCGGCTAACGTGAATCCGTTACCAACCCTTTGTAGTCTGTTTGTGTGCGTAGCGCCCTTTGTTAAAGTGAAATCGTATCTTTTCATTTCTTTCTCCTTGTCTTATATAGTGTACAACATGACTACTATATCACGTGTAAAATAATGTGTCAATTGCATACTATAATGTGTATTATGTCTATAAATATAAGTGATATAGATAAAAAAGTCGGCATGAATATTAGAGTTGAGAGAATAAGAAAAAATATTTCTCAAGAGGGGTTAGCTGACATGGCAGAACTTGCGCGCTCCACAATGGGTATTGTTGAGCGTGGGGAAAAATCGCCTTCACTTCAGACTATTGCCAAAATTTCCAACGCATTAAATATAGACATTAAAAAACTTTTTGATTTTGAGTAGTTTGTATTAAAATTATTTTATGAGCGGCGATTATAAAAAGTTATTAAAAAAAAAGAAAAAACAATATTGTAACACCAAGACTATGGGAGTAAATATTGATAAAAATGAGTTTTATGAGATTATTTTATCAAATTCCGCTCATCCTGAAAAATTTGAGAAGAAATGACCATAAAACATATTAAAGGTATGTAACTATTTTTTATATTACTGAATAAATGCTCCGCAGGGTCTTTCAGACGGAGGAACTTTTGGCGTCAAAAGTTCCACAAAACCGCGACCTGATCTTCGTTCGCTAATAAATTGTAAGCGCTCAACCCAAGCGGGATAACTCGCTTCGCTCAAACACGATCCCGCTTTGACCCTGTTTCGCGCAACATTTATTGCTCTCTACGATAAGGTCGTTAAGATTAATTTATTTTTTTTGATACGACCTTCACGGAACGAACAATAAACGTTTGGCTTTGCAGGTTCAAAGCGAGCATTGTCTGAGCGCGAAGCGCGAGTTTGCGAGCTGGGGCAAAGCCATTACGGTTTATTAGTGAGTGGAGTTCAGGTCGCGGGTTTCTGCTTGGTTGCTCGCAGTAAACGGCATTTCAGGCGGGGCGTTGAGACCCGCCTTACAGCCTCTGCTCGCAATCCGCTTTCTGAGGGCTTTCTTTGCCCGAACAAAGAAAGAGGTCTATTAATAATTAACATATTTATATAACTATCTGTTACATACCTTTAATATGTTTTATGGAAAAATTTTAGCCCCTTTACATTTTCTTGTTCTTGTATTATAATAATCTCGATGTTGGTATAACATATTAAGTAATAGGAAAGAAAGAGGAAGTAAAAAATGAAAAAATTACTAGCAGGTTTATTAGTTTCAGGTATGCTTTCACTTACAGTTGCTCCTGCATTTTCTTTTGCGGGTATCAACGATGTTGACAGCAATTACTGGGCTCAGACTGAAATTGCAAGCGTTGTAGGTGATTCTGTAATGTTCCTTAACAACGGTAATTTCAGACCTGAAGAAAAAATCTCAAGAGTTGAGTTCGTTAAAGCTTTATTGAAAGTTTTAGGCAACGAAAATTTAGCTATTAACACAAATGTTAAATTCTCTGATGTTGCTAAAAAAGGCGACGCTCACGATACAGTAGCAAGATCTCAACAATTAGGTTTGGTTTATGGTTATCCTGATGGAACATTCAGACCAAACGGTTCAATTTTGAGAGACGAAGCTCAATCAGTTATCAGTCATATTACTATTGATGGTATCGTTAACAATAACGTACTTTCAAAATATTCTGATGCTGCAAAAGTTCCGGCATGGGCTAAAGGTGTTTACAACAAAACATTATCTTATGGCATTTATGTAAATCACCCTGATGAATTGGCTTTAAGACCTACTGAAGATTTGACAAGAGCTGAAGCTGCTGTATTGTTATACAGATTAAGCAAAAAATTAGACCTTGTTAAAGCTCAATACAAAAATGTTAATGAAACAATTTTAGGAACAGAACACTTAAACGTTTCTAAAAAAGCTGCTTCTAACGAAGTTACAATTACTAACTTGAGAAACATCATCCGCGAAGGTAACGTTTTGGAAGTAGAATTTAACGAAGCTTTCAAATCAAAATTACACGCTGCAGGTGATAGCGTAACATTTAGAAGTGATGATGATATTTGCACTGAAGAAGGAACATTATTGTTCCCAGAAGGATCTATTTTCTATGGTCATGTAATTAACATCCAAGATCCACAATGGTTCAACAAAAATGCTAGAGCTTATGTTCAAATCGACAAAGTAGTTACTCCTAACGGACAAACTACAGCTTTGAATGCTAAACCTTTCTATAAAGATTATGCATTGAAAGAAGGTCCTTGGATGACAGCCGGTAAAGTTGCATTGTACACAGTTGGCGGTGCTGCTGTTGGTACAGGTGCAGGTGTTGGCTTCTCATTTATTCCAAACCCTGACAAAGTCGGTACAGGTATCGCAATTGGTACTCCTGTTGGTGCTGGTGTTGGTTTGATTACAGGTTTAGTAACTCCTGGTTTGAACTATTCAGCTAAAGAAGGTGAAGATATTCAAGTTATCTTGTTAGAAGATGCAAGCATAGCTAAGTAATTTCTTTTACTTATAAATTTGAAATGAGCCTTGTGAGATATTCACAGGGCTTATTTTTTGTGTGAAATAAATTTAATATTTTAGACTTACTACTTTTGTTGAATAATAATTTATCTCTTCGGGTATTTGAAAAATATGAAAAACTTTTAAACTGATATTGTAACCGAATAACCTAAGGAGGTGAATATATGAAAAAGATTTTATCATTATTGGCTGTTGGTATGATGTTATCAATGCCTGCTCATGCTTGGACTTACGACGGTTTGGGTAGTTTAAATCCGTTCACAAATTTTGGCAGAGGCTTTGGCGGTTATGGCTGTGGTTGTGAAAAACCGAAATTAACGAAATGCGAAAAATTACATGGCGTTAAGATCGACAGAGGAACTCCTTGCGGCTGCGCAGCTCCGATTGAAGTTATGCCTGTTGTTGAAGGTAGTAATTGCGCAATAGAACAAATGCCGATTATTTATGAAAATTGCCCGAATTGTATTAAGGTTCAACCATGTTCTAATTGCCACAGGGCATTTTAACCTTCTTGATATAGAGTAAGGTGAAGAAAAGGCGCCGACACATTATATGTGTCGGCGCCTTAAATCTATTTTGTTTAATATTCAATGTCTTTCAAGGCTTTAAATATTTTATCAGTAATAATTTTTATGTATTCTTGGCTTACCATGCCGTTAATTACCGCATCCGCAATTCCATAAGTCGGACGAATATATTGTTGTGCGGTTTTATTAACATCTGCAAATTGCATGTCTGCAGCAGTTCCTTCTTTTCCTCGTTCTTTTGCTCGTTTATACCAGCGTTCTTTTATTACTTCAAGAGGGGTAAATACATAGACTTTTACGTCCATAATATCTCTAACACCTTCATTTAAAACATAAAGTCCCTCTGTTAAAATAACTTTTGCCGGTTTTTTTTCGTCACCGTTTGGGTCGGATTCACAAGTTATAAAATTATATTTCGGCGAACGTATAGTCAATCCTTCTTTTAAGGAAACTAAGTGACTTTTCATTAATTCTAAGTCTATAGCGTCCGGGGTATCAAAGCTGAATCCTGTTTTAAATAGTTCTTCGTAGCTGCCTGCTTCTTTAAGTTCTTTAGAAGTATCTTTATAATAATCATCACATCTTATAACAGTATAAATTCCTTCGGTTTTGTCTTTAATGCAGGCTTCAATCGTATTGTCTACAAATACGGTTTTGCCCGAGGCGCTTTCGCCTGTAATCCCTATAAGAAAAGTGCGTTTTTTTTCTTGGACAACTTTTCGCGCGATATTCATTATTAAAGAATCAGAGATTCTTAAAAATAGAGGCTGCTCTTCTTTTTTATCTTCGTCAAGAATTTTTTTCAAAGAGTCGACTATATTGGAAATTATTTCCATGTCGCGTCTGTTTGAATAATAATCGTAGTCTGTTAACTCAAAATCCTTTATCATTAAAGCTATTCCTCCAATAACATGTTAATATTTTAATTTAAAAATTTTTAAACCTCTACAAAAGATGAAATTTTGTAACAAAAATGTTAAATAATTAAAGTTTTTTATAAAGTTGGTCGATATAGTAATTGTTAAAGGTAATACAACAGAGGAGTATAATTTATGTATCAAGACAAAATTTATGAAGACGCATTGAAAGCAACAAGAGAACAAAACTTTCAAGAACTTAAAGGAGAAGTTAAAACAGTAGAAAAGTTAATTAACAGATTGTTAACTCAATTGTTAGAATGCAGTGCATCCATAACAGAACGTGATTTTAATGTTTGCGGGGTGTAAGTTAAGTAAAAGTTTGAGCCCGAAATCTATACAGATTTCGGGCTTTTGTTTGTATATAGTTATGATTTGTTAATTAACCGGCGAAGGTTTTTTGGAACATAAAATCATTCGCATATTTCAGGTTTAGTTGATTGTTCATTGGCATACTTTGAAAGACCGTCGGTGCTTGCGGATTTAATCCGTATGAATAAGGATTAGCGGTTGCGGCATTTTGATATGCTTGTGCTATTTGAGCTTGTTGTTCAATCATTTCTTGTTGAACTTGAGCAAGTTGATTTTGTTGTTCGGCTTTTTTCTCAGAATAAGATTTTCCTGTAATTTTGCCTGCCAAAGCTTCACCGGCGAACCATCCGATTAATCCTCCGATAGCTGTTCCTATGCCCGGACAAATTGCTGAACCTATGGCAGCGCCTGCTGCTGCGCCACCTGCTGCTCCGCAAAGACGGCTACCGGCTTTTACGGTTTCTTTCGCTCCTTGCCACAAACCTTGATCTTTTATTGCATTATATATATTTGGTATTTCAAACAGTACAAATAGCGCCGTTCCTAAATAAGGAACTGCTTTCGAAAAGCCTTTTAAGCCGTTCCACATTCCTGCTAAAATACTGCTTTTACCGGCCATTCTTGCTGCTCTTGCGCCGACTTTATAATTATGAGCAAAGTTTGTAAACCCTTCCCATGTTGCCTTACTTCCGTTAATTGTCCCGGCTTTAACCTTACTCCAGAAACCGAGATTTGATTTTGTAGCGGCCCCTTCAAGAGTTTGCCATCCGGTTTTAGCGGCGTTAAACATTCCGCCTTTACGATATCCTTTAAGCATTGCTTCACTTAAGGCTTGCGTGGTTGCGTTGCCTCCTCCGGATAATCCAAAAACTAAATCAGGGGTAACATTGATTACTCTTTTGCCGTAATTCCAGCCAATTCTTGCTATTGAGCCAATACTCATAATTAACCTACCTTTTTATAACCTACACAAAAATATTAACCTACATGTTTATAAAAACTTTTGCGGCATCAAAATTGCATAAATATAAAAAATATTAAGAAATATTAATAAAAAGCCGCTTTTTAAAAGCGGCAGGGAAAAGTTACGAAAATTAATGTAGGGAAAAATATAATATAGTTAGTAGGTTTTATGCTGATGATTTAAAAGTTCCAAAAGATTCTTTAATGTTGTTTTGAATTACTTTATTTATGGATTCTAATTCTGTTGTAAGGGCTTGATGTTCAGCTTCTAATTTATTTAGTTCCATATCAAGCATTTTTTCATCGTGTTCTATTTTATCCATTTGAGTATTGTATTCTTGTTCAGCTTGAGCAATTTTTGATTTATCTTCTTTTTCAATAATGGCAGAATCATCGTCAATTGTTGTTCCCACAAAAGATTTTGATGCAGATGAATAGTAAGAAATTCTTAAATTGCCGGATTTGAGTTGATTTACAAACCATTGTGAATCTTTAAAATTAGTTTCATTCACATTAGCTTCATTTTCTTCAATTTCACCGCTAAGAGTTGTAAAACCGCAAGCCATCATTTCGTTAAAGATGTTTCTGTAATAATTTACCATTGCTGCATCTTGTTTTAAAATGCCTACGCCGCCGTCTGCTTTAGCTTTAGTAAGAGCAAAAGCATAATCATACAATTCTCTTTGAGAAGTTGTTGTTCCGGAATAGTTTAGTGCGTGTGATTTCGAATCAATATCAAATAATATTCCGTCATTTGATTTATATTTTGAACCTGAAATTAACATTAAATAATCTTTTTGGGTATCTGTAATAGCATTGTTTTTTGGGTTGGCGAATAAAACAGCATATTCTTGATTATTATATTTAAATCTGTTGTTTTCGCTATCATAAGTTACGTCTTTTAAAATTGTATACTGATTAGTTTCTTTTTGTTCAGGAGTTTGATAACCTGCAACCCAGTTTTGGTTTTCATCTTGTAAAGCCACAATGGTCGCTCTGTTTGTATAATAACCTTGATTATCTCTGTATAAACTTTCTGTTGTAGTTTTACCCATAACGGTTGATGTTGCAGTAGCAGTTTTGTATGTAGGATAACCGTTAGCAAAGCTAAAACCTAAGATATGAGAGTTTAAATCACCCATATTTTCGATGCTTTCTCCTACAGAAACAAGATATTTGTCCCAAGCATTGTGTATAGCTTCATCAGTTTCTTCTGTGTTATCAATATTTACGTCAACTTGAGAGTAGCCCATTGATTCTAAGAATTTGTTAAAATCACCGTTTCCGGCTTGAAAAGCTTTTGCTAATTCATTAGAAACAAGCATTTTTCCTTTGTTGTCTTTAACAACATATTGTCTGCTGCTAGAAGCGCTGTTATATGAAGTTAACATATTGTAAGTTAAATCTTCATAGTTGGCTGTTACGCCGTTATAACCTGTTAAAATCTGATATTTTGTTGCCGCTAATGCTTCATTGTATGCGTCATTTACATTTGAAGCTCTGTCAGCATGTCTTTGCTTCGCAAAAGCAATAGACTGCTGTTGGAATTCATTATTTGAAATTCGAGCGGTCATAAATAATAATTTGCCTTGTGAAGCTGAAATGCCCATTTTTCAGATTTCCTTTCGATAATTTTCGTATCTGTTGTTGTATTCGGCATTCGGGGATAAAATCTTTAGTTATTGTTAAATTATTGTAACAATATTTAACAATTTTGCGGTATGTAAGACTATATGTTAATGTGTATACAAGAGGGAGACTTATGAAGAATATTGTTATATATACCAACCAAAAGTCATCTGCTGTTGCAGAAGTGGTTTCTTCTATTGAGGATTCAAATATAAGACTTGAGGATGGCGCGAATTTAAAAGATTACGAAACACTAAATCCAAGTGTTGTTGTAATCGAGAATGTTGCGGATATAAAAGATATTTTAATGACAACAAAATTCAAAGTTCCTGTTTTATTTATTGGAGAAGTATTTAAAGGTGCAACAGTAAGAGCGATAGCTTTTGATTATGTAAAAACTCCTGTTGATAATCAAGAATTGGCTGTGCGTGTAAAAAATATGCTAAAGATTAAAGAATTGCGTGATAAATTGAAAACTTTAGCAACGACAGACGAATTGACAGGTCTTCATAATAGAAGATATTTGTTAGAACGAATGGAACAAGAAATTTCCAGAGCAAAACGTTATAATACACCGTTATCTCTTTTGATGTTTGATTTAGACTTTTTCAAGGTCGTAAATGATATTTATGGTTATGAATGGGGAGATGTTCTTTTAAAATCTGTTGCGGATAAATTAAGAAATGTTATTCGTAAGGAAGATATTTTAACACGTTATGGCGATGAAGAGTTTGTTGTGGCTTTGCCAAATACTTCTGAAGATAACGCCTTCTTGTTTGCAGAAAGATTTAGAAAAGAGATTGAACGTATGGAGTTTATTCCTGCGGGCGAAGAAGAACGTCATCCGATTACTATATCAGGTGGAATTTCAACATTCCCTTGTATTCCTGATACGGAAGAAGATGCAAATACAATTATAAGATATGCTGAACACGCGTTGTATAACGCTAAAAAGCGCGGTAAAAATAAAATTGTTCAATTTTCTCATTTAGATTTGGGAGAGTAGGGACAAGTAAAAAAGATTCCTTTCTGAACACTTACATAGTGTAAATCTGGTTAATAGGCGGTAGAAATATCGCCTTTTTTATTTTGTCAGTTATTTTGTTTTTTATAAGATTGTTCTGTAATTTCGAGCCATTTTGCGTGGTTGTAATTATCATAACTTTTGGCAAATTCAATTAATGCATTTACTAGCTTGCGCCCGCTGTCGGATTTGCCGATTATTAAATAATCACCTTCATTATTTTTGCAGAATAGAATTTCTCTGTGAACGATTTTTTCTACGTTGCTTTTAGGGTTTTTGTTTGTGATTTGTTCAAGCCAAACATGTAAAAGCTCAAGAGGGGATGTTTTATGTGTTAATAATTCGTCGTTATGTGATTGTAGAAATTTTGAAAATTCAGAAAGTATCATAATAAAATTTAAAATTTTTATTCAAATGGTGTGCTTGTTGCAAAACAGGTTATATCATAAATTCCTTCTTTGTTCAAAGTTTTAATCATTTCTTCAAATGTTGAACCTGTTGTGCAAATATCGTCTAATATTAATATTTTTTTATTCTCAATAAGTTTATTTTTGTCAACTTCAAAGGCTTGGTTAAGATTCATCATTCTTTGAGTTTTATTTAATTTATATTGGGCTTTTGTGTCTTTAATTCTTTTTATTAGGTCAAAATTAACTTCATAACCTGAAATTTTTGCAAATTCAGTAGCAACAAGCTCCATGTGGTTATATTTTCTTTGTTTTTTGCGTTTTGGAAAAATCGGAACTGGAACTATTTGAAAATCGCCTTCAAGATTAAGTCTTTGCCAGTATTCCCACATGAATTTTGCCTGATAAAAAGCTAAATCTTTTTGATTGTGATATTTTAGCCCACGTATCATTTTTTGGAGATTTTTGGAATAGACTCCTGCACAGTAGATTTTAACGTCACCGTACATTCTGTTAATTTGAGCGGGTAAAAATTCAAGCTCGTTATAGCATTTTGAACACATACGTACTGATTCATAAGATTTTTTACAGAAATAACATTTTTTCTTGTAAATCCAATCTAATAAGCCGAGTATAAAGTCCTTCATAAAAACATATTAGCACAAATGCTAAGTTTAGATGATGAACACAAATTATTAAATACAAATTGTTGTGATTTTTATTTTAATGGTTCGTTGAAAACTCAATCTTGTTTTCATTACTATGAACTTTCCGCAGTTTGTGTTAGTGACTAACAAATAATGAACATTTTTTTATATTCTAAATAAACATAGAGGTGTGTAATTTTATACACCTCTATGTTTGTATTATAATTTTTCTATAAGAGTAAAAAAGGGAAAAAGATTATGCTAAGTGGCAACGAAATTCGTAAATTATATTTAGATTTTTTTAAAGATAAACATCAACATACTATTGTAGAAAGTTCAAGCCTTGTGCCGGACAATCCTACTGTTTTATTAACTACAGCAGGTATGCTGCAATTTTTACCGATATTTTTAGGTATTCAAGATTGTCCTTATGAACCTGCGCGTGCGGCTTCTTGTCAAAAATGCGCAAGAGCGGGCGGTAAAGATTCTGATATTGAAAATGTGGGAAGAACTCCGCGGCATCATACGTTTTTTGAAATGCTCGGGAATTTTTCTTTCGGAGATTATTATAAAAAAGAAATTATACCTTGGGCATGGTATTTTGTAACAGAAGTTTTGAAGCTTGATAAATCGCGCTTGTGGATTACTATTTTTGAAACAGATGATGAGGCTTTTGAAATTTGGCGTCAGGCAGGTGTTCCGGCTGAACGTATTTTGCGCAAGGGTAAAAAAGATAATTTTTGGGGACCTCCGGGGGCTTCAGGTTCTTGCGGACCTTGCTCCGAAATTCATTATGATTTAGGGGAACAGTATAAATGCGATCATCCGAATTGTGGTATTGATACTTGTGAATGCGACCGTTGGGTTGAAATCTGGAACCTTGTATTTACTGAGCTTTATCAAGATGAAGAGGGTAATCAATCCCCATTGGGTAAGAAAAATGTTGATACCGGTATGGGATTGGAACGTATTACAATGGTATGTCAGGGTGTTGCGTCCACTTTTGAAACGGATTTGTTAAAACCGATTATGGATAAAGTTAGCGAAATGAGCGGTGTCCCTTATAAAAAATCCGAAAAAACCGACATTTCGCTTCGTATCATTACTGACCACGCAAGATGTGTAACTTTCTTAATTTCAGACGGAGTAATTCCGGGAAATGAAGGAAGAAGTTATGTTTTGCGTATGATTTTGCGCCGAGCTTTACGTCACGGCAAAATTTTGGGTATGGAATTGCCGTTTTTATATAAATTGGTTGATGTTATTGTTGATAATTACGGCGAAGCTTATCCGGAATTGGTTAAAAATAAACAAAAAGTAATTGATACAATTAAGGCCGAAGAAGAAAGATTTAATAAAACTCTTGATCGCGGATATAAATTGTTAGAAGAATTTATTGAAGCCAAAAAAGATATTGACGGTGAAAGTGCTTTCAAATTATATGATACTTTTGGTTTTCCGCTTGAATTAACCAAAGAAATTGCGCAAGAAAACGGCTTAAATGTTGACGAAGAAGGTTATAAATCCGCTATGCTTGAGCAAAAAGAACGTGCAAAAGCCGCAACTGCAAAAATTTCTGTAACAGGTGATATGAAGTATGCCAAAGTAGAAAAAGAAGTTGGTTCGACAGATTTCATTGGTTACGAAAAAAATGAATGCGCGGATGCTAAAATTCTTGCTCAGATAGAAGGAGAAGGATATACAGATATTGTGCTTAATAAAACTCCTTTCTATGCTGAATGCGGCGGTCAGGTTGGTGATAGCGGTTATTTAGAAAATGATCATTTTAAAGCTGAAGTTTTGACTACATTTAAGGTTAATGAACTTTATGTTCACAGATGTACGGTTTTAAACGGTGATGTGACTATTGGTGATATTGTTAATGCAAGAATTGATATTGAGCGTCGTGAAGAAATCCGCGTGCACCACACATCAGCTCACCTTTTACAGGCTGCTTTGATTAAAGTTTTGGGCGATGAAGTTAAGCAGGCAGGTTCTTATGTTGATAATGAGCGTATGCGCTTTGACTTCACGTTTTCGCGAGCAATGACTCCTGATGAAATTAAAAAAGCCGAAAATCTCATGAATAAATGGATCGGCGAAGGTTATATTGTCAATACAAAAGTTATGGGTATTGAAGAAGCTAAATTGACTGGTGCTACGGCGCTTTTTGGTGAAAAATACGGTGACAATGTTCGTGTTGTTTCAATAGAGCGTGACGGAAATTGTATTTCTAAAGAATTTTGTGCAGGTACTCACGCAAGACAATTGAAAGATCTTAGAGTAATTAAAATTGTATCAGAAAGCGCAATCGCTGCCGGTACAAGACGTATAGAAGCTGTTGTTTCAAATGCGGCAATCGATTATATTAATTCGAAAGTTGAAGTGACAGATAATTTAGCTTCTCGTTTTAAAGCTCATTATGATGAGATTGAAAATCGCGTAGAAAAACTTTTTGAAGATAATAAAGATTTGCAAAAACAAATTGAAAAACTCCAAGAAGAAAATGCGAGAGCGAAGTTCTCAGCGTTTGTTGATAAAGCTCAAGATATTGAAGGTGGTAAGTTATTTATATCTAAAGTAGCTGCTCTAACACAAATTGGTGTAAAAATAGGTCTTGAACTCCTTTCTCGCAAACTTGGCACAGAAAGTATCGTTGTACTTGCAGGGGAAAAAATAGTAGCTGCGAAAGTGTCTGATTATTTCGTGAAAAAAGGTGTAAATGCCGGAAAAATTGTCGGTGAAATTGCCAGAGCTACAGGAGCAAATGGCGGAGGAAAACCAAACTTTGCTCAAGGCGGAGTTAAAGACCCGACAAAACTTGATGAGATTTTAGCTAAAATAGAAGAAGATTTGAAAATATAGTAATAAAAAAGGAATGGATAAAATCCATTCCTTTTTTGTTAATCTTTATAAAACTTAGGAGCATTTTCATATATTACTTGTCTCCAAAACTTTTCTTTTTCTTCTTTTTTTGCTTGCTGCTCTTGTTTTGATTTTAATTCGGCTTGAATTCTATTTTTTTCATTATCTATTTCTTGTTCTAATATATTCAATTTTTCTTGAATTTCTTTTTGTTGGGCATCCAACGCTTCTTGATACATCGCATTCAGATCAAACTGAGTTTTATTTGTATACTCAAAATGAAATCCTTTTATTGCAACTTCTTCATCTTTCTTGCCTTCAAGAGCTTTTTTTCGTTCTTGTATTTTTTGAACTTGTTGCTGAAGTCGCATCATTTCAAGTTGCTGTGCATCGTGTTTAATTTGTAATCTTTTAAAACCTAAATTAGGTCTTTCTTTGTTGTCACCATCAATTCTTGTAGCCATATCAATCTCCTTTTTTAGCACACATACTTTATATATATTTTGTATATAACTATAAAAAATTTAATTGTTGAAAAATTGCCATTATGTTAATTTATGTAAACTGAATTTGCTTGATAGTGAATTTTGAGCCATGTATAATTTTCTGTAGCAGAAAGGGGATAGTTATGACAGTATTGAAGATTGAGAGATTACCGCATAATCAGGTTTTGCCTGAATACAAAACAGAAGGTGCTGCAGGCATGGATTTGTGTGCAGCTATATCTGAGCCGATAGAATTGAAGCCGTTAGAAAGAACATTGATTCCTACAGGTTTAAAGATTGAGTTAGAGCATGGTTATGAAGCTCAAATCAGACCTCGCTCAGGCATGTCTATAAAGCATGGGATTACTTTAATCAATTGTGTTGGGACAATCGATGAAGATTACCGCGGTGAAGTTTGTGTTGCAGTTGTGAATATTTCAAATGAAGCATACACAATTCAACCTCAAGAACGCATAGCTCAAATGGTTATTTCTAAATATGAGCAGGCAAAAATCGAAGTTGTTGCTCAATTAACCGATACAGCGCGCGGTGAAGGCGGATTTGGGTCTACAGGAAAATAATTTACATAATAAAAAAGAGCCCGTGGGCTCTATATAGTAGGGAAAAGGAGGAAAATTAATAGTTTTTAATGACATATTAATTGTCGGTATGTTTGAGTAAAAACTTTAATTTTCTTTCCCTTTTTGTTAACAATTTGTTACATTTTATTTGCGTAGTAATCTGTATATAAGATTATTAATCAATGAAATCCCGCTTGTTTTCTTTATTTCCCCGATGACAACTTTATCGTGATTAATTATATATTCTCTTATTTTTCTTGTTTTTGGATATAATGTATTAATTAAATTGTTAAATTCTTGAGTTAATTTTGCAGTTTGTGTTATTTGCTTTTCAAGAATATTGATTTTTGTATTGTAAGCCATAGGATAGTTTAAAGGTTTTTTGCTTATGTCCCTCATCGCCAGCATTCCGGTTGTTGGGTGTTTTATTTTATCTTTAAAGTGTTTAGTATAGCAATTTGTAGCCGAATCATCCAGTTGTAATCTGGAATCAATCTCATAACGTGCCCAATATGCATTATGTATTATTTTGTCGAATTGTTTATAATCTATTGTTAATTTATTCATTTTTCTCCTTTCAATTGCCGTATATATAACATGAAAGGTAAACATAATTTTTTTTAATAGAATATTAACAAATATTAAAAGCCCTCTTATTTTTAGAGGGCTTTTTTATTTAAATTTTGTTAAATATTATTTTGTCATCATCAAGATCTATTTTTATTTTATCTCCGTTATTAAAGTTTCTTGCAAGAATTTGTTTTGAAAGAGGATTTTCTACAAGTTGCCTTATTACCCGCTTCAACGGTCTTGCCCCATATACCGGATTAAAGCCCTGTGTTGCTAAAAATTCTTTAGCATCATCGGTTATCTCAAAACTCAATTCCTGATCCTTTAACAAATCTTTCAAATAATCCATTTGAATATCCACAATTTTACTCAATTGCTGTAATGTTAAAGCTTTAAAGAAAATAGTTTCATCTATTCTATTTAAAAATTCAGGTTTGAATCTTGTACGTAACTCTGCCAAAACTTTTTCTTTTGTGTCATTAAACTGTTCCGGCGAAATCATCGAATTAAGTGTGTTTTCAAGAATAATGTCACTTCCGATATTACTTGTCATAATGATTAAAGTATTTTTAAAATCTATCGTTCGCCCTTTTGAATCTGTCAAACGACCGTCATCAAAAATTTGGAGCATTATATTAAATACATCCGGATGTGCTTTTTCTATTTCGTCAAACAATATAACTGAATATGGCTTTCTTCTTACCGCTTCTGTTAATTGACCGCCTTCTTCATATCCGACGTAACCCGGAGGAGCTCCGACAAGACGTGCTACATTGTGTTTTTCCATATATTCGGACATATCAATTCTTATTAAAGAATTTTCGTCGTTGAACATAAATTCCGCCAATGCTTTTGCAAGTTCTGTTTTACCAACACCTGTCGGTCCTAAAAATAAGAATGCTCCTATCGGACGTTTAGGATCTTTTAATCCCGAGCGTGCACGACGAATAGCATCAGACACAGTATTAACTGCTTCTTCCTGTCCTATAAGACGTTTATGTAAAACATCTTCCATTTTCAAAAGTCTGTCCATTTCCGATTCAACCAATTTTGTAACAGGAACTCCTGTCCATTTTGAAACAACTTCATCAATGTCTGATGCTTCAACTTCTTCTTTTAAAAGTTTTGTTTCGCTGTGCTCTTTATTTTCACAGGCTTTAAGTTGTTTTTGTAATTCAAGAAGTTTGCCGTATTTCAATTCGGCAGCTTTTTGAAGATCCATATTTCTTTCGGCTTCTTCTATTTGGTTATTTACATTATTAATTTGTTCTTTTATAGACGCTTCAGAAGTAATTGAAGATTTCTCTTGTTCCCATTTGTCCTTTAGTACTTGAATTTTTGAATTTAATTCGTCTACCCGTTTTGAAATATCTTCAATTTTGCGTATAGATTCTTCGCTTTCTTCATTTTTAATTGCTTCGCGCTCAATTTCCAATTGCATTTTTTGTCTTGTTAAAGCGTCAAGCTCTTCAGGCATTGAATCAATTTGAATACGTAGTGAACTTGCAGCTTCATCGATTAAATCAATAGCTTTATCCGGTAAAAATCTGTCAGTTATATATCTGTCAGAAAGTTTTGCGGCTTCTACAATTGCAGAATCAAGAATTCTGACCCCGTGATGAACTTCATATTTTTCTTTCAACCCGCGCAAAATACTTATTGTATCTTCAACTGACGGTTCATCAACCATTACAGGTTGAAAACGTCTTTCAAGAGCCGGATCTTTCTCAATGTATTTTCTGTATTCATTAATTGTTGTTGCTCCGATTGTTCTCAATATGCCGCGCGCAAGCATTGGTTTTAAAAGATTGCCGGCATCCATTGAACCTTCTGTTGCTCCTGCTCCTACAACGGTATGCAATTCATCTATAAACATAACAATTTCGCCGTTAGAATCTTCAACTTCTTTTAACACGGCCTTTAAACGTTCTTCAAATTCGCCTCTAAATTTTGCTCCCGCAACCAAAGCTCCAAGATCTAAAGAAATAAGTTTTACTTCTTTTAAACTTTCCGGAACATCACCTCTGACTATACGTTGAGCAAGTCCTTCAATAATTGCGGTTTTACCAACTCCGGGTTCACCGATTAAAACCGGATTGTTTTTTGTACGTCTGTTTAATACTTGAATAATTCTTCTGACTTCTTCGTCACGACCTATAACAGGATCAAGTTTGCCTTTTCTGGCAAGGGCGGTTAAATCAGTTGAATATTTTTCAAGTGCTTTCATGTTTTCTTCTGCATTTTTTGTATCCACTTTTTTATTCCCCCTTATTTTTTTCATTATGTTTAAAATCTTATTTTCAGAGATATTAAAGCCTTCCAAAATTCTTTTAATTTCAGAGTTTTCAAGTTTTATCATTCCAAGAAGTATTGCTTCAATTCCAACGAAATCATCTTTCAGATTTGAACTTTCTTCAATGGCTAATTCTAATAATCTTCTTGTGTCGTTAGATAGATACAAGCCTTGAGTCGGTATTGAACCGCTGATTTTAGGGAAACTTTCCACTCTTGAAACAATCTTATTTATAAAATTTTGGTTCAGTAGACCGAGTTCATTTAAATAATCTTTAATAAGCCCGTCGTCTTTAATCATAGCAAGCATAATGTGTTCAGGCTCAAGTTGCGAATTTTGATGTGAACTCATAAGATTGCCTGCTGTTGATAAAATTTCTTGAGAATAATTTGTAAACTTGTCAAAATCTAACATATTAAAACCTCACATTTTCATTTTAACGTTATTTTTGACAAAGTCAGAATAAATTAATTATTATTTAACTTTTTGTTTTATTATTTTAAATTTCGTATTTTTCTAAGTTTATATTTGTATTTATATTTTTTATCTCTTAGTTTTATTTTAAGTTTACCAAAAGCAAAATTTGTAAGAATTTTATTAAAATAATATTTAAATTTAGGTAAAATTGTTTCAATTCTAGGGGTTCGTACGGCTGAACTTTTTGAATTTGATTATTTAGCACCGCATGAAGAACTGCTTAGTGAGCTTAATACGGCATTACGCGATAATGAGAAATTGACCCGTCTTATTTATAAATTCTATCTTCTTGTGAAATAATTTGTGTGATATAATCTGTTTATGAGAAAATGGCAAAAAATTGTCGGACATTTGTTGCTTATATTTGCTGCATTTAGTATGCTTTATCCGTTTTTTGCTATGGTAAATTTATCTTTTGTTCCAAATGGTGAAATTTTTAATCAAGGGGGGAAGTTAGTTTACTCTCCATTTACTCTTGAGAATTATTTTAGTGTATTTGAGAAAATTCCTTTATGGAAATATTTTGTAAACAGTTTGTTTGTTGCTCTTGTAACGACTTTCGGTCAGGTTATTTTTGCGGCATTTGCCGGATATGCGTTTGCAAGGTTAAATTTTAAGTGGCGTGATGGTATATTTTTGTTTGTTTTGATTACGATGCTTGTGCCGCCGCAGGTGAATATTATTCCTTTATTTTTTCTTATGCGCCAACTGCATTGGGTAAACACATATCAAGCGCTTATTATTCCTGGGTTGTTTGGCGGTTTTGGAATTTTTATGATGCGTCAGTATTTCTTGGGTTTGCCAAAGGATTTGGAAGAAGCAGCTAAAATTGACGGGTGTAATATTTTTCAAACATTTGTAAAAGTCGCGTTTCCGTTAGCTTTGCCGGCAGTTATTACTTTGGGAATTTTTACGTTTGTATCAAGCTGGAATAGTTTTATGTGGCCGTTAATTGTGACAAATACCGAGAGTATGCGAACTTTGCCTGTAGGGTTGGCAATATTTAAAGGAAGTTTTAGAGAACTTACATTGTGGGGTGATTTACTGGCATGCTCTGTAATTTGTACATTGCCGGTTATTGGAATATTTTTACTTGGTAGAAAATATTTTATCAATGATATTATGCAAGGCGGAGTGAAAGAGTAAAATATTATCGTTTATTTTTTTTGTTTCATTGAGCTGTCGCGGTAATTACGTTTAATTTGCTCTTGTAAATCCTGAGAAATTTGGACGTTTTGTATAGCAAGGTTATATTTTTTGTAGTTTGCAATTTGAGATGTTTCTTCAAGTAAATTGCGTGTTGGAGTTTCTCCTATGCCATCTTTTACTTTTTCAAATTCGGTTTTGGTTTCTTTAGAAATCAGTTTTGCGACAATTTCGTCTAAATCGCTTCCGGCTGTATGAAATTTTGATGCAATTTCTGATACGGTTTTACCTTGAGGAAAGGTATAAAGCCAGTTTATAGAAAGTCTGTCACCTGAACCAACGTGTAAAACTCCTTTTTGATGAGGGGTGTACATTATGTCATTTTTAAACGGACTATGTCCAAGACCTACGGCATGTCCTATTTCGTGAAGTATAGTGTGATAAACTTCTTCTTCATCCATATAATCCGCATGAACAAGACCTTCTGTTAGTCCGATGGTTACTTCTGCGCTATATAGTCGGTTTGCATTGTCATATTGAAAAATACAATGCCCAAGAGCTTGTCTTTGAACACGTTTCCATTCAATATTAATCTGGGAGTTTAATAAATTATCCACAACTACAAAAGAAACTTTGCCGTTAGAAACCTTATGCCATTCGTCAAGTGCTCGTTTTACGTAAGTTCTGTATTTTGTATCCTCTCCTTGTTTGGAATAAAAATTCATAGGCGCAATAAAAACTTTTAGAGGCATCATATTCCAACGAATTAACCGACCGTTTTTTACAGATTCTTGTAAATAAGTTTTCTTCTGCATATAATTATTGTATAATAAAAATTAAAGTAAGAAAAGTTACAGACTAAGGAGAAAATTATGGGTATGAACATTATGAATATGATGAAACAAGTTCAAAATATTCAAAAACGTGCAACTGAAATGAAAGAAGAGCTTGCAAATCTCGAAATTATCGGTGAAAGCGCTGGCGGAGCCGTGAAAGTAACATGCACAGGAGAAGGAAAATTTAAATCTATATCTATTTCTCCGGAAGTTATCAATCCGGAAGATCCTGCTTCAGTTGATTCTGAAACAATTGAAATGCTTGAAGACGTTATTTCTACTGCGATGAAAAATGCAGGCGAAAAAGCTGATTCTGAAATGCAAGAAAGAATGAAAAAAGTAACGGGCGGAATTAAAATTCCGGGACTAAGTTTCTAATCAAATGATTTACCCGAAAGAGATTGCAGCATTAATAGAGCAGTTTCAAAAATTCCCGTCAGTTGGGCCGAAGTCTGCTCAGCGTATGGCATTTTTTACTTTAAAAATGTCTGAAGGTGATGTGGAAAAATTTGCTAATGCAATTATAGATGCCAAACGTAATACTCGTACATGCGAAGTTTGTTTTAATCTTTCAGCTTCCAGCCCTTGTGAAATTTGTTCTTCAACCGGCCGTGATAAATCTACAATTTGTGTTGTTTCTGATTCAAAAGATTTAATTGCAATTGAAAAAACAAATGAATACAAAGGACTCTATCACGTATTGCAAGGCTTGATTTCCCCTATGGATGGAATTGGAGCTGATGATATTCGCATAAAGGAATTATTGCAAAGACTTACAAACGAAGAAGTTAAAGAAGTTATAATAGCTCTTAGCCCTTCAGTTGAAGGAGAAGCGACAAGTTTATATTTGACAAAGCTCATAAAGCCTTTTGGAATAAAAGTTTCACGTATTGCTTTCGGTTTGCCGGTTGGGGCTGATTTAGAATATGCAGATGAAATTACTATTGCAAAAGCAATAGAAGGTCGTCGGGAAATATAATTTTACTTTCGTTTGCACAAAAAATTTTTTTGTTTTACCATTATTTCCGAAGGGAGAAATATGGAACATTGGGTTTATAGTGTATCATTATTTGGTCATAGTGTTTCTTTCAATATGGATACTATTTTGACAATGTGGTTTACTATGCTTTTATTAATTCTTGTTGCGTTTGTAATGACAAGAAATCTCTCAATGATTCCTAATAAACTTCAACTTGCAGGAGAAGGGATTATAAAATATTTTAACGATATAGCTTCTACGAGTATGGGTAATGATAATGCTCAAAAACATATTGCGATTATTTTAACGTTATTTATGTTTATTTTAACGGCAAATCTTTTCGGGCAGCTACCTTTGAGATTAATACATTTGGCAAGCGGAGAATTTGCTTCTCCAAACAATGATATAAATATGACAGCTGCAATGGCAATTGTGGTGTCAATTTATTATATATATTACGGTGTGAAGGCAAACGGATTTAAATTCTTTTTCAAGGGTTTCAGTATTGACGGGATAATAATTACTCTTGTGGATACTTTAGAACTTTTTGTAAGACCATTTTCGTTGGCTTTGCGACTTTTTGCAAATATTCTTGCAGGCGAAATGCTTGTTGCAACATTTATCGGGTTGTTTTCGGTTGTTTTACCGCTACCGTTTATGTTGTTTGAATTATTTGTAGCTTTAATTCAGGCATTAGTATTTACACTTTTGTCTACCACATATATTTCAATGGCAATTCAAGAAGAATAAAGGAGAATAATTATGACAGTTGAACAAACTTTAGATTTGGCAAAATTAGGTGCAGGTATTGCAATCGGTTTTGGTGCAATAGGCGGAGGTTTAGGGCTTGGTATTGCAACAAAAGGCGTTCTTGATGCGATAGCACGCCAACCGGAAATTAAAGGGGAAGCTTTTAAAAACTTTATTATCGGTGCAGGTTTAGCGGAAGCTACAGCTATTTATGCATTGTTTATCGCTATTATGTTGGTATTTAAATAGGGCTTTGTATAATAATGATAGAATTTAACGCTACTTTTATAGTTGCAATGTTGAGTTTTGTGGTGTTCATGTTTATTATGAATGCTATATTCTACAACCCTGTTTTAAAAATTATAAGAAAACGGGAAGAATATATTTCTAATAATTATAATGAAGCTAAAATTCTTGAAAATAAGGCACTTGATTATCAAAATGAAAAAGAAGAAAAGTTGAAAAATACCAGAATTGAGTGTCGTTTGCAAATAGAATCTGCTATAGAGCAGGCTCAAATTGAATCAAATAAAAAAACTATTGAACAAAAAGAAAAAACAAAAGCTCAAATTCAATCAGATAAAGAAAAATTGATGTCTGAGGCAAAAGAACTTAAAGACGCCGTTAATTCTACGATTGTAAAAGATCTTGCAAATTCTGTTACAGATAAAATTTTGAAAATGGGGAGGGAAATAAATGCATGACTTAATTTCTTTCTTACAATATTTAGCAAAATCTAATACTATAAATTTTATTATAATGGTGGCGTTGTTGTGTTGGATTGCGTCAAAAATAAATTTGAGTGCAGGTTTTGATAAATCCATAGAAAATGTGAAATCTGCGATAAAAAAATCAGATGAAGCTGTTGAGAATTCTAATAAAAATTTGACTTGTATAAAAAAAGAAATGAAAAAGCTTCCTGCAGAAATTGAAAAAATTGAATCAGATACACAAGAAAAAGCTCAAAATTTGAAAAAACAAATAGAAATTTCAACAAATAAATATGTTGAAAATATTGCAAAAAGTGCGTCAAAAGTTTTGGATATTGAAGAAAAGAAAGTTCGGGCAGAAATTTTTAATGAAACAATTGAAAATTCTGTTGCAGCCGCAGAAGCAAATATTATTGATATGCTAAAGTCAAATCCAGATTTGCATAATCAATTTATTGAAGACAGTTTGAATGAATTGGATAAGGTATCAATATAATGACAGAAAAAATGATTTCAACAATTTCAAAAAATTATGCAAACGCTTTGATAGATTCGAGTGTTGATTCTCTTGAACTTATAAAAAATCAATTGGAAGAAGTTGTTGAAGTTGTAAATAATTCAGAGGATTTGAAGGTCGTAATGGATAATTATTCCATATCTACGGCCCAAAAATTTGATATTATTGAGTCTATATTTGAGTCTAAAATTGATAAGCGCATAATTAATTTATTGAAAATTCTTATTGAGAAAAACAGATTTAGTGAAATATTTGCTATAAATGAGGCTTTTAAACAAGTTTTAGATAAGCGTTCAAATAAGAAAAATGTTGAAATAATTTCATCAATTGAATTAAGTGGGGATATAAAAAATAGGATTTTAGAAAAATTAAAAAATAAATTAAATTCTGATATCACTGCGGCTTGGCAAGTGGATGAAAGTATAATCGCGGGTTTAAAATTCAAATTCGATGATTATGTAATAGATTCCAGCGTACGTACAAAATTAAAAAAATTAAGTAGTAATATATTGAGGTAAAAGTTATGGTATTAATTCAACCGGACGAAATAAGTTCAATTATTAAAAGTAAAATAGATAATTATGAGTTAACGACAGAAATTTCCAATACCGGAACTGTTTTGGAAGTTGGTGACGGAATTGCCAGAGTTTACGGATTACGTAATGTTATGGCAAACGAACTTGTACAATTTGATGATTCAAAAGAAACTCTTGGAATAGCGATGAATCTTGAAGAAGAAAATGTCGGAGTCGTAATTCTTGGAGATTATAAAAATATTAAAGAAGGTACTGTTGTCAAAACTACCGGCAGAATTGCATCAGTTCCTGTTGGAGAAGGTTTAATCGGCAGAATTGTCGATCCGACCGGTAAGCCGATAGACGGAAAAGGTGATTTCCATTATGAAAAAACTCGTCCGATTGAAAGAGTTGCTCCTGGAATTGTTGCAAGACGTTCTGTATACCAACCTTTACAAACGGGATTAACAGCAATAGATGCGTTGACTCCAATTGGCAGAGGGCAAAGAGAACTTATAATCGGCGATAGACAAACAGGGAAAACCGCGATTGCAATTGATGCGATTATAAACCAAAAAGGCAAAGATGTAATATGTATTTATGTAGCAATAGGTCAGAAAGCCTCTACTGTTGCTCAATTAGCCAAAACTCTTGAAGAAAAGGGCGCTATGGCATATTCAATTATAGTTTCTTCAACAGCGGATGAATCTGCTCCGCTCCAGTATATTGCACCATTCGCGGGTGTTACTATTGGTGAAGAATTTATGGAGCAGGGTAAAGATGTTTTGATAGTTTACGATGATTTGTCAAAACATGCTCAGGCGTACCGTGCTATGAGTTTGCTTCTTAAAAGACCGCCAGGACGTGAAGCATATCCCGGAGATGTATTTTATTTGCATTCAAGATTACTTGAAAGAGCGGTAAAATTAAGCGACGAGCTTGGCGGCGGCAGTATTACGGCACTTCCGATTATTGAAACACAGGCCGGCGATGTATCAGCTTATATCCCGACAAATGTTATTTCAATTACGGATGGACAAATTTTTTTAGAAAGTAATTCTTTTAATGCGGGTATTAGACCTGCTATAAATGCAGGTATTTCTGTTTCTCGTGTAGGTGGTGCTGCGCAAACTAAAGCGATTAAGCAAGTTGCGGGGCAGTTAAGACTTGATTTGGCTCAATACAGAGAATTGGAAGCTTTTGCTCAATTTGCATCAGATCTTGATGCTGCGACAAAAAAACAGCTTGTAAGAGGTCAAAAATTAACTGAAGTATTAAAACAGCTTCAATATAATCCATTGAGCGTTGCTCAGCAGGTTTCTGTTCTTTTCGCGGCTAATGAGGGTTTGCTTGATGATATAGATAATTCTAAAATTCAAAAATTTAAAAAAGAGTGGTTTGTTCATTTTGATGCCAATATGAAAGAACTTTCTGACAGATTAAATGATGGTGCGGCATTATCAGATGAAGACAAGGCTTCTTTATTAAAAGAATTAAATACTTTTAAGGAGACATTTTAAAATTGGCGAATTTGAAAGATATTAAAAACAGAATTCAGTCTGTGCAGAGTACTAGTAAAATTACCCGAGCGATGAAAATGGTTGCGGGGGCAAAAGTTCGTCATGCTGAAACTGCTGTAAAAGCTTCGCGTCCTTATGCATCTGAAATGATGACTATGTTTAGAAATCTTTTAAATTCGACAGATATTCATTCTTCTGAAAATTTGAAAATCAAAGCTGCAATTGATAATTATCCGAAACTTTTGGAAAATCGAGAAATAAAATCGGTTGGTTTGCTTGTTATTGGCTCAAATAAAGGCTTAGCCGGTGCATATAATGTAAACGTTTCAAAATTGGCGTTGAAAAAGGCTCAAGAGTATAAAGAGCAAGGGCTTGATGTGAAATTTTTTGTTGTCGGTCAAGAAGAACTTGTTTTATTAAAACGCAAGGTTAAAGAGATGGGTTTTTCAATTGAGAAAAAGTATTTTACGGCAATTGAAAATCCTTCTTCAACTGATGCATCTTATATCGCGGAAGATTTAGCAGAATATTTTGTAAATAATCAAATTGATAAATTAGAAATTATAACAACTCGTTTTCGTAATATGGTTAGTTATAGTGTGGAGGAATGGCATGTTCTTCCTGTTGATGGTGTTTGTGATGTTCAAGAAAGAATTTCAGACGGAAATCCCGAGCCTTTAATGGAGTTTATTCCTGATAAGCATCATATTTTGCAAAAAATAGTTCCGATGTATATAACAAATATAATTTATCAGTCTTTGGCAGAAGCTCACGCAAGTGAATTGGCTGCACGTATGACGGCTATGTCTGCCGCAACAAGTAATGCTGAAAAAATCATTTCACAATTATCAATTGAATATAATAAAATCAGACAGATGAATATTACAAACGAAATTATAGAAGTTGTTTCCGGCGCTAATTCTTTAAGTGCTAATTAGTTTAAAAATCCGGTAAAGCCTTTTTGAGTGGCAAGAAATTCTCTATTTTGCGGGCTTAGCATATTGTTTGAATCGTTGTTCTTTTGTTCTTTTTCAGCTGCAGCTTCTTTTACCATTCTTCGGTTTGTCATATAAATATTTAATTTAGGAATACCTATGCCAAGCACAAGACCTGAATATACATAGCCTGCAATTTGTGCAAGAGAAAGTATTTTAACTTGTTTTACAGCTTTAGTTCCTTTTGCCGCTTTTAGCATTTCGTTAAAGCTTAATGCTTTACCGTCTTTAAACGCCTTTTCTCCTAATTGAGCATGGAGAATTTCATCTCTGGTTTTTAGAGAAGAAGATTTAATCCAATTAATTATACCACCGGCTTTTTCTTGTTTTATTAGGGATTTGTCAATGCTTTGAGCTACAAGTTTTTGTACAAAGTTTCCTAATATGAGCCAGTTTGCAAATCCTAAAATATCTTTAATTGAAGATTCTTTTAATTCATTTTCGTTTCTTGCTGCTAAAAATCTTGACATTATTGTCGCACCATAAATAAACTTCAATTGTTTAATTGTAGGTGTAAAACCTTTAAATTGAAGGTTTTTAATAAGATTTGCAGGTTTAATTATGTTTTTCATGCTGTCTATAGTTGAAAGAACAAATGTGCCGAATCCTGCTGCAACAAGTGCTTTTTCTGCTTTAAATTTAGCGGAATCATCAAGTTTTCCTCCGCCTACGAAATTATCTGTACCGGTTTTGCGTCGTGTTAAATACATATTTATAGGCTGAACAGAGCAGCCGACTGCTGTAGCAACACCTACACCAATGAGCGAACGTTTAATGTTCATTTTCTTTAAAGCATTTAGGAATGTATTGCTATCAATATCAGATGCGTTTTTGAATGCTTCTATAACTTTTTCTTTAGAGAATATTTTTCCGAGTTTAGTAATATTTTCTAATACATCAGGTAATGCATACCTTGAAGTATGTTCTTTGCCTGCTGCATCAGCAATTATACGATAATTGTTTTCAACTCCAGAAGATGACACAAGAATATTTTTAGCATTACGTACAAGATTTTTATCAATTTTTGCTCCGGTCTGTTTAATATTTTCTTTTAGGAGTTCTGTTGCTTTTTCAATAGCATTTTCATCAAATTTAACCCATTTGCCAACGTCATTAGGGCTTAGAGCTTCGTATTTTCTCAATGCGTCTTTAATAAAATCATCTAAAGCATTATCAACATTTCCGTTATGTTTTTTGAGATTTTCATGCCAAATTTTACCGAATGCATCAACTGTTTCAGAATCTGCAAATATTGCAGAAGCTTTGATACTGTTTTTATCGGTTAAGCCGTAAGCTTTATTTATTCCCATAGCCAAAGCAAGTCCGGCTGCCAATCCGTATGCTCCGACAGAAGAATCGTTGATAGTTCCCATGCTTTCACGGCGAGCAGTTTCTAAACCTGCTTCAGGTCCGCGGCCAAAATCTGTTATGGTTCTTGGTAAAACCATACAGAAGAAATCAACGGCATTCGCGCCCCAGGCTTGGTTTGTATCTAAAAATCTAAGCATGGCTTCTGCGCCGGTAAAGTTTGGATTTTGGCGTCTGTTTGGGGTATTCAATTGTATATTGTTGTTTATTTTCATTCTTATGCCTTTTGTCTGGTTTTATTTTCGTTTAAAAAAGATTGAAATGCCGGTGAATTATCTTTGATTAAATTGTGAGTATATGAATTTGCTGCTTGTTTATATTTTTGAGCAGCCATTTCTGCCTCCATTTGCTTTTTCTTTGTTTGTGTTCTTGTATATAGTGGAATAAATACACCCAGTGATAATAAAGAGAATATTAAATTGCCTAATTGACAAGTTGCACGAAGATTTTTAGCTTTTGCTTTTATTATTGGGTCTGTTATTGCAGAAAGTTCATCTGTTGATTTCATTTTTGTATTTTTTGCCCAATCCCAAAGTTTTTCAATTATGCTTGCATTTTCTTTAGGTGCTTTTAATCTGTTAATAAGTTTTATTCCATGTTTATTGTGTTTTTCAAGCCAAGTTGCAATTCCTTTTGCTGCATAATCTCCAAGGAAATAAAAACTTGAAAACGTTGCAATATCTCGAATTGTATTTTCTTTTAATTCGTTGGAGTCTTCTGAAGCTGCTATGCGGCTTGAGAATGTTGCTGCAGAGATTATTCTTGCCTGATCCATTGTCGGGAAAAGACCTTTGAATTGGAACATTTTTAATGATGGTCTGTCTAAGAACATTGATAATCCTGCAACAGCCCACATTAAAGGTACTGCAAAGAATTTTTCTACTGTTAATTTTTTATTTTCCGCCGGTGTTAAAATTCTTTCTTTGTCATCGTTATAAATAGGCGCACCTTTTTTACCTGCCATTTTGTGAGTAATCCAACGGTTAATAGGTTGAGCTGAAATTGCAAGAGGTATAATTACACCGGCAAGACCCAGTGCACTTTTACCCGTTATAAGTTTTTTAGCTTTTGAAAAATATTTTGCAGCTTCATCACTGTTGTTTATAATATTTTCTTTGGCAAGTGAACTCAACATATCAGATGCACTATCGCAAATATGTCTTAAATTGCTTGTAGAATATTTAGTTTCACCTGCAAATTTGATATTTTCGGATATTCCTGTCTTTTGTACTATATAATTGTACAAGTCATCAGTGTAGTTTTTATAAGTTTTTATATGGAAGAAATCTTTGAATTTCTGTACCCAAGGTGTTTTGGATGTTGAAATTTCTTTTTCTCCCGATATGATTCTGCTTGCAGTTTCTTTTAGTATTTTGTCAAAGTTTTTATCGTTTTCTAAAATATCTTTGAAAGCTCGTTCTTTGTTTCCGTCAGCGCCGGAAATAGAAATAAACATATTTTTCAAAGTTTGATAAATTTTTTCTTCCGGAGCATTTCCTGAAGCTTCATTTAAGAATTTCTGAATTTTGTTTATAGATTCGCTGTTACTCCAAGAACCGGTAATATTAGATTTATTATAATTGCCCATGATTGGTTTGTTTAACAATTTAGCAACACCAATAACAATAAAACTTGGTATTAGGCAATTGATAAGCAATCCTGAAGATTCTCTGCGGAAGGCCTCAAAACCGCCTAAAATATTAAGTTTGCGTTTTTGTTCTTCTCCGTTTTCATTTTTATTTTTAGAGCCTATAAATGTTTCAAAAAAAGTTCTCGGTAATATTGCGGTAGACAAATCAAGTACAGAAACATTAACCATAGGATGTTGTTCACAGACTTGAATAGCAGCAAGAGCAGCTTCACCTCAACCGGTAAAGTTTACTTTGCCCACAGTATTATCATGTTTCGGGGTATTCTTTTTATTTACACTACCTAATTCAACTTTATTTATCATACTTAATTTGTCTGATGCTACCGAATGTACCTACATTATAACCAAAGCACATGTTTAAAAAAAGCAGGGCATAAAAAAAATTGCCTATTAACAGCGAAATGTAAAATAAATGTAAAGATGAATTTTTGAATAATTTTCTAAAAATACAAATATTTAAATAATTTTTATTCTTGAATAGAAAAATAAGTTTAATTTTTTTGCGAAAAAAGTTAATTTTGCGTCAAATTTAGTATTATTTTTTTTGTAAAATTTTATTAAGTTATTGGTTTTCGGTTGGGTTTATAATATTATTTTGTTACGCATAAATTGTTGAGAATGGAAGATGAATGATAAAAAAAGACACACCGCATATACAAGAAACGGTGTAAGAAGAAGATATACAAAAGCCTCAGGTGATAATCCTTTTGGAGATTATAAAGTACCCCAAAGAAGATCTAAAACTTCTCAGTCTTCATTTCGTAAAATTTTGACATTGATGTTTGTAATTTTCTTGTCGGCTATATTGGCAATTATACTTTTTGCTAATAATCAAGAGTATTTGAATGAAAAATTCGGACAAAATTCTTTTATATCTTCTATTTTAGCGAAGTTGTCGTTAAATAATTTAAAAGGTAAACCTGAATTTAATTTGCCGTTTGGGCCGCGCAGACAGAATATTTTATTACTCGGCGTAGATTCAAACGGTGCGGACTCTGATTTATGGGTGGGAACTCGTACTGATACAATTATTTTATTAAATATTGACCCGAGGACTAAAACTGTAAACGCAATATCTATTCCGCGTGACAGTAAAGTTTATTTGCCAAAGAATATGGGGGTTCAAAAAATCAATGCTGCCCATGCTATTGGCGGGATTGACATGACTATAAAAACAGTTGAAGATTCTTTAGGCGTAAAAGTTGATAGATATATAATGCTTCATGATGAGGGGGTTCGAGAGATCGTAAAGGCTCTTGGCGGGGTTGATATATATGTTGAAAAAAATATGCACTACGATGATTATGCAGGAAAATTGCATATTAATTTTACAAAGGGCAAGCATCATTTAACAGAAAAAGATGCTGTAGAATATTTGCGTTTTCGTCATGATGCAACTGGTGATATTGGTCGAACTAAAAGGCAGCAGTGGTTTTTGCGCGGGTTGTTGGCAGATTTACAAAAGCCGGAATCTATTGTGAAAATTCCTCAATTGGTTTCAATTACTCACAAATACGTAAAAACTAATATGTCTCCTTATGAAATGACTCAGTATGCGGCGCTTGCAAAAGGCTTTGATATGGATAATATCGAAATAGCAATGCTTCCCGGTGCTCCAAATAAAACAGGTTATATCAGTTATTGGATTTTGGATCCTGAAAAAACACAAGAAGTTGTAAACAGACTTATTTACAGAGAAAAACCTCAAGGAGTTAAAGAATCTTATACTGCGAGCATTATGAGTTCGACTGATGATAAAAAAGAAGCAAAAGAGCTTAAAGATGCATTGGAAAATGCCGGTATTAAAGTTATTTGTTCCGGAACATTAAATTCAATTCATTCTCAATTTATTGCTCATTCAAAATATGTTACAGTTGATTATTATGCAGAATTAAAAAAACAAATTCCAGAGGTAAAATCAAGACAATTTGTATATGAACCATCTTCATATATGTGTGCGAAATCCGATTTTACGGTAGTTCTTGCCGGCGATAATCAATAGAATTTTTGCGCCCGTAGCTCAGCTGAATAGAGTGTCGCTCTCCGAAGGCGAAGGTCGGGGGTTTGAATCCCCCCGAGCGCATTTAAACCGGTATAAATATTGCGCTTGGGTGTTGTCTTGGGTTATGTGTAACGTTATCGGAAACACAAGTGCCATTACCTGTTGTAATTTCTACGTGGCCGTATGATGAGGAATATCCTGCAACTCCTTTACCGTATACTAAAATGCAACCGGCAGGTAATGATTTCACATCAAGATTATTTGAAACTCTTTTGAAATTCGGGTTTCCGTTTAATACACTCGCCATTTGGAATCCATGTCCGGGTTTATATTCGCCTAACCCTGTTCCTTGTATAGCATTTTTTACATAAGTTGCACATAAACTGTTCCAACTCCCAGCTTGATGTGCCATTGCATATCTTGCCAGTCGTGAACCTTTTTGTGCATTATATCCGGATAAACTTGTTCCAAAATTGTGTTTTGTATTTACATTAATTCCTAAATCAAATCCGGAAGTACTTGATGAGCTGTTTAAAGTTAGCGGCGGTAAATTGAAGATTGGGCATTGTAACAGGCCGCCTGTCATAATTTCGTTACCTGAGTACGTTGTACCTAAGCTTAAAATTGGCATATTATAAGTGTTTGCCGCTCCTATATTGTTTGTGGTAGTTGTAGTACCGCTAGAACCGGTATTTTCAACATATCTGAAAACCCCTTTTACTGCTGTCATTTTTCCCCTAGTAAAATTTCTTTATATTATCCCCTGTGTATATATAAAGTATATTTATTGGCAATAATTGCTTTTTGTAAAAAGAATATTAAGAAATGTATATCAGAGTAATTGTTTTATATTGTCCAATGTAAAATGCGGCTATATTTTTCTACAGGTTTAAAGCCTTGTCTTTCGTAAAATTTCAAGGCTGTAACAGTGGATTGTAATGAGATATTGTCATAATAATTTTTTAATGCTTGGAAAATCCCATTCCCTATTGCTTTATATTTCGCGTACGGATTGTTTATCGATTCCGGATTTGATTCGACAAATTCTACGAACGCTTTTTTGTATCCTTCTTCTTTAATTTCGCATAATCCAAGTATTTTTTCCGGAATTAATTTTTCATGATTTTTATTTTGTGTTGTTATTGCATAGAATTTTACGTTGCAGTCAATATCTTCTAATTCGTTTATGTTTCGTGCATCTTGGTATATTGATTTTGCAAACATTGATTTATCCCAATCTTTGGAAATATTATTTAATGTAATCATGTCATTTGTATTAAACGAATTTAATTCCACAAAAGATATTTTTTTGTCATTATATTTTAACGTGTTTGTGTCTAATTCTTTTACGGTTGGCATATATTCTTTTTTTACTGCTTTAAAGCTTAATGCTTGTGAATAATAATTTTTAATATGCATGATATTTTTTTTAAATCCATAAATATTTTTTTTGCCACTTCAAATAATTTTATTGTTAACAGGGTCGACTCCACTCTGCGCAAAATCCGCCGAACGCGAAGGGCAGTACTAACGATAAAAAAATGGCCCCGCCGCGACCAAGCCGAGCAGAGCCACGAGCCGTAGGCGAGAGATGAGCACGCGTCAACGTAAGCGTTGAGCTTTCGTTGCAAGTGCGAACGTTGGCGTTTAACGCGAGGCGCAGTACTAACGATAAAAAAATGGCCCCGCCGCGACCAAGCCGAGCAGAGCCACGAGCCGTAGGCGAGAGATGAGCACGCGTCAACGTAAGCGTTGAGCTTTCGTTGCAAGTGCGAACGTTGGCGTTTAACGCGAGGCGCAGTACTAACGATAAAAAAATGGCCCCGCCGCGACTCGAACGCGGGCAAGACGCGGTTTAGGAAACCGCCGCTCTATCCTGCTGAGCTACGAAGCCATCTCTTGACTATTATTTTATCATAAAAATTTTTAACTGAATATTTTATCCCAAATAAGAAGTATTCCTTCATTTGAATGTTCACGAAAACCGTTGCGCGCGTAAAACTTTAATACAGATTCTGTCTGAGAAGGTCTTAATTTAATTTGATTATAAAGTTTTTTAACCGAATTTAAAATTGCACTGCCAACTCCCTTAAATTGAGGGCAATAATCATACACGTAATTCGGTTTTACTTGTATGTAGTCTAAAAAACATTTTTTAGCTGATTTTTCAGTAATTTCTGCCGCACCTAATATCATTTCTGGATCCAAATGCTCATAATTATAATTTTGTGATGTCAATACATAAAAATTTGCTCGTGCTTGCGTACTGGCATGATAATAAATATTATTTACATATTTATCGTTTTCCCAATATTTTGCAATATGTTCTAATGCATCAAGATCTTTCGGGCAAAGTTGAGGCTCAAGCTGCACGAATGAACATTGTGTTTGTTTATATTGTCCGGTTTTTTCGACAAGTTTTCCTACATTTATTCTGTTAATGCATTTGGCGCCAAAATGTTGTGAAGAATTATTTTCAATACGCATGTTGATTTTGTTAAAACTCGTAAAATAAAAATTTGTTATTTTTACATTTAAAATCTTTTTGCGTTACAATATAAAAGTAAACAAATGGAAGTGAATATTTAAACGCGCCAAGGGGCGCGAGAAAGAAGAAGGTATTAAATGAAACCTGAAACAAAAAGTTTCCAATTAGAAATCGGCGGAAAGACCGTCACTATTGAAACCGGAAAGTATGCACAATCTACTAACGGTTCTGTTACAGTAAGATGCGGAGATACAATGTTATTTGTTCATTGCGTCGTATCAAAAGAACCTAGGGTTGGTATAGATTTCTTCCCGTTATTAATTGATTATGAAGAAAGAATGTCTGCTATCGGTAGAATCCCGGGCGGATACAACAGATCTGAAGGAAAAGCTAGCGACAAAGCTATTTTAGTCTCTCGTTTAATAGATAGACCAATCAGACCGCTTTTCCCTAAAGGATATAGAAACGATATTCAAATCGTAGCTCAGTTATTCAGCTACGATCAGGAAAATCAACCTGATACGTTAGCAATGTTGGGTGCATCTTGTGCTTTGATGCTTTCAGGAGCTCCTTTTGAAGGCCCTATTGGTGCTGTTAGAGTTTCAAGAGATGCCGAAGGCAATTTCATTGCTAACCCTACTCACAAACAAGCACACGAATCTGATTTAGATATCGTTGTAGCAGGTACTCACGATAGCGTAATCATGGTTGAAGCAGGATGTAAATTCGTAACAGAAGACGACATTATGAACGCTGTTGAATTTGCTCAAGGTGAAATTAGAAAACAATGTGACGCGCAAGTTGAATTTGCAAAACAATGTGGAGTAGAAAAACAAGAATTTACAAATCCTTATGACACTTCAAGAATTGCTCAAATTATTGAAGAAACTGCAGGTGCTATGATTCATGATGCTTACCACAATTTTGACAGAGAATATCGCCAAAATAAATTAGAAGAAGCTAAAAAACTTGTTAAAGAAAAAATTGATGCTTTACCTGATGATGATTATATCAAACAAATTATTGAAGAAACAGGTATTGACTTTGTTGCAGAAGAATTTAAAGCTGCTGAAAAACATGTAATGCGAGCAATGATTCTTGATGAAGGCGTAAGAGCTGACGGAAGAAAACCAACCGAAGTTCGTCCTATTTGGTGCGAAGTTGGTGTTATTCCAAGAGCTCATGGTTCAGCCGTATTTACAAGAGGTCAAACTCAAATTCTTTCTGTTGCAACTTTAGCAGGTCCTGCTATGAAACAAGAACTTGACGGTGTTGACCCTCAAACTGAAAAAACATATATGCACAAATACATCTTCCCTGGATTCTCTGTTGGTGAAGTAAAACCTTTAAGAGGACCGGGCAGACGTGAAGTTGGCCACGGTAATTTAGCTGAAAGAGCAAATATTCCGGCACTTCCTTCACAAGAAGAATTTGGTTATACAATCAGAGTAACATCAGACGTATTAGAATCAAACGGTTCAACATCAATGGGCTCAACTTGCGGTTCTTCAATGGCGTTGATGAATGCAGGTGTTCCTGTTAAATGTATGATTGGTGGTGTTGCAATGGGTATGATTAAAGAAGAAGGTTATGAACCTGTTGTATTAACTGATATTCAAGGTATTGAAGATTTCTTGGGTGATATGGACTTTAAAGTTACAGGTAATGACACAGGAATTACAGCACTTCAAATGGATATGAAAGCTAAAGGTATTCCTAATGAAACATTACGTCGAGCTTTGTTCCAAGCTAAAGAAGGAAGATTACATATCTTAGGTAAAATGAGAGAAGTAATAACCGAACCGGCTAAGGAATTATCTCCTTATGCACCAAGCATTACGACTCTTACAATTCCGGCTGAAGATATCGGAGCTGTTATCGGGCCTGGTGGAAAGCAAATCAGAGAAATAATTGACGCGTCAGGTGCGGAAATTGATATTCAAGATTCTGGACTTGTAACGATTACATCTAACGATCAGGAAGGTGCTAAAATCGCAATCAAAATGATTAAAGATATCACTTTTAAACCTGAAGTCGGAATGGTTATAAAAGGCAAAGTTGTAAGAATTATTCCTATCGGAGCTTTCGTTGAATTAGGCGGCGGCAAAGACGGTATGATTCACATTTCTCAAGTTTGCAACGAAAGAATTGAAACAATTGAACCTCATTTGAATATCGGTGACGAGGTTGTTGTTAAAGTCATCAAGATTGATGAAAAAGGCAGAATCAATCTTACACTTAAAGGTGTAACAGATGAGGACAAAGCTAATTGTATAAATTAAGTTCGTTTTTTTCATATACCTCCATATATGAAAGCAGCGGTCGTTATTAATATACGGCCGCTTTTTTTTATTTGTGTTAGAATATAGAAAATTAGGAGGCAAAATGGTTGATATTGTAACTATTGGAAGTGCGACAATGGATGTTTTTGTAGAATGTGATGATGCGAATGTTGTTTCTGTTCGCAAAAAAGATCATTCTACGGATTTTATGAGTTATCCTTACGGTTCGAAATTGGAAATAACTGATTTTGATACTCAAGTAGGCGGCGGCGGAGTTAATACAGCCGTAAACTTTTCTAATTTAGGTTATTCTACTGGTGCGATTTTTAAGGTTGGAGATGATATTTATTCTGAAGGTTTGTTTTCATTTTTTAAGGATAAAACTATAGATTTGAGTTCAATTATTCAAGATAAAAATGACACGACGGGATTCTCTATTATATTGACAAGTTTTGAGGGAGATAGAACCGTTCTTGCGCATCGTGGAGCTAACGCACATATCAAACGCTCTGAAATTGATTTTGAAATGATTAAAAATGCGCAGCTGTTGTATATCGCACCTTTAAACGGAGATAGCAACAGAGTTCTTGATGATATTATCAAGTATGCAAAAGAAAATAACACGTATGTTTGCTTTAATGCCGGTACTACAGGAATTAAAAAAGGTTTTGGATATTTAAGCAAAATTTTGAGTTTGGCTGATATCGTTGTTATGAATAAAGAAGAAGCTTCTATGGCAACAGGAATATATCTAAGACCGGATACAAAAGATGTGAAATTTTCTCAAGAAAAATTACATCCTGACTTGAAAGATATGTTTAACAAATTAAAAATATCTGATTATCAAGTAATAGTTATAACTGACGGTAAAAACGGCGCTTATGCTTATAACGGGAAAAATTATTTTTATTGCAAGCCGTTTGACGGCCCTGTAACTTCAACATTGGGCGCAGGAGATGCATTTGCGTCAACTTTCTGCGCAGCTATGAGCAGATTTGATTTAGATATTCCAAAAGCACTCGTTGCAGCGTCAATAAATTCCTCGGCCGTTGTATCAAAATTCGGCGCAACTCAAGGATTGTTGACGTTTGACCAAATTATAGAATGCATGGATAAACATCCTGAATTTAAAACAGAAATAGTTGAATAATTAATTTATTCTTTTGAAGGTCGTAACTTGATTTGTTTGCAATCACGCAGTCTCGTAAGATTCGTTTTTATAAAGTCGGCGGAGCACCGCGCCGCCGACCAAAAAAACATATCGCCTTATAGACTTATTGGCATATTGCCTTTTATAAATCTAATCGCTAATCTCCAAGACAAACCGCCTGCCGATTGTCGTAGTTGCCGTGGCCGCCGCTGTTGTACCCCGTATCCGTGCTGGTGAAGTTACGCGCGTAGTATATGCCGTTATGTGACGACCACAAAGTGAAGTAAGACGCGGTTGATTCAATTCCTAAAGCGGTAAATACTTCAGCTTTCTTTGCGTTCCAGTTTAGGCCTCCTTTGTAATTGGGTGAGTTTGCGTCGCTGATTGTATCATCTCCATAGAGTGTGCGTGCTATCTTTGCTAAAGCAGCTGCATCCGGTAATTTTTTGCCTCCTTGTACCTTGTCACAATAATCAACTGCTAATTGCCAGTAATCATTTGTTATACCATTATTATTTTTTGGCATGGTATAGCTTGGGTCTACTGCTTGGATAAGTGGAAGCATTGCATCGTTTGCCATTACTGCTGTTGAGGCTATGCAGACATCGCCTATTTGACCTGCACATGATGAGCCAATACTTGCTCCATTAAATGCAATAAGATCATTTGTGTAACTTGTTTTTTCAT
>CAYVSD010000003.1:0-79966 GCA_964453315.1 uncultured Muribaculaceae bacterium
CGTTTACTAAGAAATCATAGGTAGAGTCATAAGTGTCGTTTAAATCACCTGCAGTCTTGGTTAAGTTCATGCCTTTAATTAATTTGGCTTCAAATACTTTTATTTGATTATTTGTGACAATCTTATTAATCTTCGCAATCAATGTTGGTATTGTCATCGCTGCGACAACGCCGATAATTGCAAGGGTGATTAGCACTTCGGCAAGGGTGAATGCTGCCTTATTATTCAACGTGCCTCGCATTAAACGCCACCGTTCGCGTTTGCAACGAAAACCGCTTGGTTGCTCGCCTTCAACGGCGTTCCGTGTTTTAGCCTTAGAGGCAAAAGCCTCAGCTAAAACAACTTCAGCCTCGGCTCGCAATCCGCTCAACGTTTCCGTTGACGCACGCTCAACTCTCGCTTCGCTCGTGGCTCTGCTCGGGTTGGTAATCTCTTGTGCAGTCTTGTTTTCGCTAATCTGACTGCCGTGAGAGTCTTTATTTAAGCTATAAAGCCCCCCCCCCCGAGGTTGTAATGCAGTCAGAGAGCGGGTTTCAGGCTGATTAAATAATTCTAAATCTTGCATCTGTTCCTCGCTTTCCTTAATTTTTTTCATGTGTAAACTTTAGTTATTTTACATAACTCCTATTTATTATTATAAGATATTTTTGAAAAATTACAACCCCCACCTATAAAAATTATTTTCCCCGTTTGACTTTCGAAAAAAAATCATTAAACCCCTCATACAAACAGACGATTTTTGACAAAAAGCTTGAGAATTAAACCCAAACATCCGACAATAAGAGTGTATAAACAGAAGGTAGTACTATGAGATTAAATTCCGGAATTTATTACAACCAAAGAGGGCTGACGCAATCAATCCGAGCTATGCACATGCAAAGCGAAATCCTCGGTATCAGTAACGAAAACGTCAGCGGATTTGATAAAGTAGGCTATCAGCGCAAAGAAGTTGTTATACCTTCTTTTGCCGAATATCTCGGACCAAACGCTCTATCAACAACTATTGATGATAAAGTAGGACGTATAAACGCTTCAGATAACCCGCTTGACATAGCTTTAGCAAATAAAGGCTATTTCCAAATCCAAACCCAAGACGGAACAAAACTTACACGCGACGGAAGATTTAAAATAAGTAAAGACGGCGCATTAGTAACTCTTGAAGGCGCAAATGTCCTCTCAAGCGCCGGAGTTCCAATAAAATTCCCATTCATTCCGCAAGAATTAACTCAAATTAAAATAGACAAAAACGGCAAAATTTCCGTCTTTGACCCGAAACAAAATAAACTCGTAACCTGCGCAAACCTCGGTGTCGTTGATGCTAACGGACTAACCGTAATGGATCCTAACATCAAACAAGGTTATAACGAATATTCAAACGTTTCGCTGCAAGAAGAATTTATTAAAATGATGCCAATTATGAAAAATTTTAATGCAAACCGCGAAATGTTTATGCTTCAAAACGAAGTCTTGACTAAATCAATTCAACAACTCGGAACAACATCATAGAGGATTAAAAAATGTATAACTTACAAGGTATAATTTCAAAAGGAACTAACAACGCACTCGTACAATTCGAGCGCTTTGGCGAAATTGCCAACAATCTCGCCAACATGAACACAAACGGCTACAAAAAAGTGTCCTTCCAAGACATCTTAAAAGAAGACGGCTATGTGACCGGCTCCGTTCGTGTTGACCGCTCACAAGGTTCTTTAAGAATGACAAACAACCCTTACGACGTCGCAATTGACGGCCCCGGATATATTCCCGTTGTTTCCGAATCAGGCGAAGTTCAATATACCCGCGACGGCGCATTTCGCCGTAACAAAAACGGCTACCTCACAACCTCTGACGGCTGGCTTGTCGGTGACGGTATTAAAATCCCGCCAAATTGTTTGAAATTTGAAATTAAACAAGACGGTCAAGTTCTTGCATACGACTCCGAAACAGGAAAAGGCAAAAAAATCGGTACAATCCCATTGATTAGATTTGATAACCCCGACGGCATGCAGCAAGCAGACATGAATAGACTTATTGCAACAGATGACGCAGGCGAAGGACGTTTAGTAAAATCTCACGATTGTTTCCGCCAAAGTCAGCTTGAACGTTCAAACGTAAGCGTTTACCAAGCTTCATCAGAATTGCTAAGACTAAATGCCTCAATGCTTGCAAGTATGCAAATGCTAAAAATGGCAAACACAATGTACGACAGAGCAATACAAATAAGATCATAGAAAGGACTTAAATGTATACATCATTCGACAGCATAGGTAAAGTTTCTCTAATGTTAGATTTAATCTCCGAACGCCAAAGAGCGCTCGGCACAAACCTTGCTAACGTTGACACTCCAGGATATGTTCGTCAAGATTTAGATTTTGGGCAGTACTTAAGTTCTATGAACAGTCCGCTCGAAACAAAACTCTCCGAAAAACTCGGGCCGTCCGCCGTAATCTCCGATCAGTCAGAAGGTCCTGTTAATTCGGCAGAAGAATTGTTAAAACTCCAAGAAAACTCTATTCTATACTCTATGGCAACTCGCAGAATGTCAAATATTATAACCCAAATGAAAACCGTTATTAACGTCGGTAAGTAGTTTTGAGGTTTGAACTATAAGGCGCGAGCCGAAGGCGAGCGCCGGAATTAAACAAAAAACAAGAAAGAAGGTTTATACAAAATGGGATTACTTGATTCATTCGACATAGGCGCTAACGCATTAAAAGTTCACGGAAAACGAATTGATGTCCATGCAAAAAATATTGCCAACATCGACACCCCGAATTATGTGCGCAAAATTCCTGTTCTAAATTCCACCGATGACATGTCGTTTCACGGAATTTTAAATTCAATGAAAGAAGATGTTTTTGCAGTAGGCTCAATTCCAACTATACAAGGCGGTGTTGCATTCTCCGGAGTAGTTGAAGACCCGACTTTAGGTGAAAAAATTTATAAACCCGGACACCCGGATGCCGATGAAAACGGTTACGTACGCGCTTCAAATGTAAATGCAATGGTTGATATTGCAGATGCCCTAATGGCACAAAGAGCTTACGAAGCAAACCTTGCACTTGTTAATATAACGAAATCAATGGCTTCTCGCGCTATCGAAATCGGAAGATCATAATATTTACTTTTAATATATTTGTGTTAGTATAACTCTGTTGATAATTGAATATTTTACAAATACCAATTGATGTTTTAATAAAGATTTGCTTTCAGCAACATCTCGCACATCGACAGTATTTGGAAAGTGACAATTGAATATTACAAAAATTTCGAATACCAGTCGTGTGGTACTCTGCCGAACAAAAACAATCCTGTGAATTGTTTTTGTGATGCAAAGCGAACCTCCGCAACATATGTGAGGAAGAGTGAGCCTGCATGCGTAGTGAAACAAAGCTGAGGGTTGCCGAAGGCAACATCCAGCACATCGACGGTATTTGAAAAATACCAGTCGATGTGGTGGAATGGTAGACACGCATGCTTGAGGTGCATGTGGCGAGAGCTGTGGGGGTTCAAGTCCCCCCGTCGACACCATTGATACAAGATGAGCTGGAGTATATTATGAGGATTTACAATACTAAAAATGAAATGTCATTGTGGGTTATCAATGTATTATGGTATATTATTTTATTTTTTATAATATTGAATTTGATATTTATGTTTATTTTTTCGGCTTCTTTTAACGAATATATACAATCTATGATTTATTCAATAGAAAATGAACCTGAAATAGGTTTTATATGCAAGATATTATTATTTACTCCTCTAGTTCTTCTAATGATAAATTTCATTATGTTATTTAAAAGGATATTTAAAGTTCGTTCGTTGCACTCCAAATTCATAAAATGTATAGATTTTAGTCAGAATATTAAAATTTCCTATTTTGATAAAACAAAAAATTTCTCTTGTGCGTACAATGATGTTGATTCCGCGAGAATTTCTTTTCGATGTACATTAGGTTCTGTTGCAAATGCCGTAGTTAAACCTATTTTTAGGGATATGACAATATTGCTTATAATAAAAGGTGAGGAATATGAAATTGATGGAGATATATATAATAGCAAGTCAAAAATTCATAAAATATTTAGATATTTAAGAAGAATTAAAAATTTCAAGTATAAACTTACTGGTTCGCAAAGTAATATATTAAAAGAAGAATACAAGCCAGTATTTGATATGTATTTAAAGGAAGATTGCCCATTTGAAATATTAAGTCAAAAGAAATTTAAAAAATACATAAAATCTTCGGTTATACTATTTATTTTGGGGATACTGTTTTGTTTTGGTATGAGCTTCCTACTTTTAGGTAATCCATTAGCATGGTTGCGTTCATTTAATGATGGAAGTTGGGGATTTTATACAATAGGTATAATACCACTAATAATATCTTTTATACTATTAGCAAGAATTATTTTATACTTATATCTCGTTCATTGGCATAAAATTACCGACATTCTAACCCTAAAATTATTCTGATATTGTAATAAGTTTGTGTATCCAGTTTCATTAGCAATATCAGCCTGTGATATATATTGTCTGCCTGCATCATTTGTGATAATATTTCATTGTCGGTAGGTTGTTCAAAAGGTTCCAAAATAGTAACCTTAACGACACCATAAAAGAGATGTTGACTTATGTTAACATCTCTTTTATTATGAAGTTGGGTCGGGCTGGAATCACCTTTTGGGGTTCAGCGACTTGCGAGCAGAGGCTGGAGTGCTTTTGCGATTGTGCGAACAGCACAAGAAGCAAAACACGGAATTGCTGTTTAACGCGAGCAAGTCAAGACAAGTCCCCCCTACGACACCATTTTATTGTCAGGCAATGCCTGACCTACTTATTAGTTCTTTTTTGTATTTTTTATATTGTTAAGTTCAAATATTTACTTTTTGAAAATTTGCTTTCAACTCATCAATATTGTTATATAAACCATCATCAACGGCTACAATACCTTTTTTAATATCATAATATATAGATTTATGGCCGTCTGCAAATAATACTTCTTGCGGTTTTATATTGTATTTATTCAAAATCGATAAAATATTTTCGTATAAAGGAACGCTACTCCCACCCTCCTGTCCTCCAACTAGTACCGCAGTACATTTTTTATTTCCTATTTCAAGTTTTTCAATTGTTTCACTTAAACCTTTTTGCATATCTGCAATGGCAATTTTATCCTTGTGAATACCAGGAGCCAAATGGTATAAATAAGCATCATCTGTATTACGTAAAAGAACCGCAATACAATCATCTAACGAGTTGGTGTAACCTTTTGAAGAATGAACAAAGCGATTAACTGAATATGTATATCCATATCCATTGTAATCATATCTAGGATGTGTTATACGTTGCCCTCCTCGTTCAGCCAGCATTTTATGTTCTAATGGTAATTCTGAAATTAATCTTCTTATTTCTTTGTTTAAAGATTGATGTGCATTTTGCGGGAATAAGAACTTCAATTTATCTACATTTGAAATGTTAATTGTATCTCCAACAGTTTTTGGAGCGAATCTTAAAACTTCAGGGCTTGTCATAGTCAATTTACGCACACCAAAACCAATAATATCATCAGAGTATTTTGTTACACAATTTATTATTTGTTTAACGGCCATTAAAACGTCCCCATAATAATTCCCTTATATATATAAAGTATTTTTCTCTTACAAAATTGCCTTTTTGTTAAAAATATTAAGACTACTTACTTCATATCCAAGCAAAATCCTAAGATTATAATACGTTTGAGTGTCAAGTTTCATAAGCAATATCAACCTGTGAAAAATATTGTACTTATTACCTAAATTTGTTATAATCTTTTGTCGTTGGGTTCCAAAATAGTAACCTTATCGACACCATAATATAATGTTGGGTTTCACCCAACCTACAAACTGATGATTTATTAAGATTGTTAAATAAAGGTTAAGAAAGAACGATCTTCTGCAAAAAAGAGTTATAGTATAGGTGTTGAAAGAAATAAGGAATAAAAAAGAAAGGAGCAAATTATGAAATTTTTAGTTAGAAAAACACCGGACAATTTTATTAGAACTGTGAATGACGAAATCAGCTCTTTACTTAACAGACATTTTGACAATTATTTTCCTGATGCAAATTACTGGGAAGATGTTGACAAACTTTCAATGCCGATAGAGGTTGCTGACAAAGGAAAAGAATTTGATATCAAAGCTGAACTTCCGGGAGTAAAAAAAGAAGATTTGGATATTGATATTGAAAAAGATTTCTTAAAAATTAATGCAAAGAAATTTGATGAAACAAAAGAAGAAAACAAAAATTATAAACATTCTGAGTTTAGTTATGGTGAATATTCAAGGACAATTCAATTGCCGGAAGAAATAGATATTGATAAAACAGAAGCAAAATTGGAGCACGGTGTTCTTAAAATTATTGCACCAAAAATACATAAAGAAAAAGAACAATCAAAAAAATTGATTGTAAAGTAAACTAATTGAATGTTTAATATAGGCGGAACATAACTCATAATATTATGTTCCGCCTATATATTTACATGTATAAAGTAAGTAGGGTTCCGAGAATTGCTTAATTGAGCAAACTTTTCTTGAATTGTTACAAATAAGTTTTATACTCTAATCCTAAAATCATCCTGATACTATAATATGTCTGTGTATCTAATTTCATAAGCAATATCAACTTTTGATAAATGTTGAACTTACTACCTAAATTTGTTATAATCTTTTTGTCGTTGGGTTCCAAAATAGTAACCCCATCGACACCATAATAGAAGTAGGTTGGGGTTTCTGCCTCAACGATAATAAATTTGTTGGGCTGAAAGCCCAACCTACACGCTCGCGTTTCATACGCTCGTCAACGCTCAGGCAAAGTCCCCCGTCAACATTCTTTTATTGTCAGGCATTGCCTAACCTACTACTTAATCGTTAGAATGGGTATGTGTAAAGTGCAAATTTTAGCAATTAATAATCAATAAAAAATACGTAATATTACATTCCAAGGACAAGTAACGAACAATGCTATATTAGATAGCTGTTTAAAGCATTTTAGTTCAAAGCAAAAATAATAGTTATTTAGATACTACAGATATTGATTAAATTTTATATTTAGTTTTTATTTAAACTTATGCAAGTCTTTTATATCAACATAGAAAAATTTAAACAAACACATAACAAAGAATTTTTAAAAAAATACTCGGACAAAAATTTTACATCCGAAAAACGATTCTATGAACACGCAATCGGAAGATTCTTAATAAAAGAATGTGCAAAAAAATATTATAATATTGAAAATACTGAAATAATAACCAATTCTAAGGGGAAACCCGTTTTTAAAAACTCCGATTTGAATTTTAGTATTTCTCATTCGGGAAATTTTGTTATTGCATGTTTTGATAACAATAATTGCGCAATTGATATAGAATACATAAAACCCCGTGAACTATCAAAATTCGAAAAACATTATAATGAAAACTTCAACAATACTGAAGATTTTTACAAGTTTTGGACATATAAAGAAGCTTTATACAAATTGAACGATACTGCAAAAAGCTTTTACTACAATACATTTAAAGAAGAATATGCACTGACAATTCTAAGCTCGGAAGAAAAAAATATTAATCCAGTAATCATTGAATTTTAGTTATAATATACCATTCCGTTACGAGAATAACTACGGTTTGCTCTCGGTTGATAACCTCTGTCAAATCTTGAAACAGGAACAGTATTAACAACCGGTCTTGGAGGAACAGTACCTATAACAACTTTATTATTATTCATAGGATTAACCCCGCGAGGTTTGGCAAAACGATCAGTTGCAAAACGAGGATTTCTATAAGGACGAGAAAAATTATTCCTATAAACCATTGGATTATAATGAGGATTGCTTTGAATAGAATGTATTGAAACCCTTGGCCCCGCCCCTCTCTGAATTGCAACAGGAACCCCGGTATTTTGATAATACACAGTTGTAGATGCATTTGCACCTATAGCAGTAAACAACATTACCAAGCATAATAACAGAAATTTTTGCATACAATCCCTTTTACTTTCGTACCTTATTTATATAAAATACTACCAACTTAAAATTTTTGCTACTTTTATAGTAATAATTTTACAAATTTTAATCATCTGCAAGCTTTAAAACAGCACTATGCCTGTTGGTTGTACCATTTTCTTTTCTGTATGAAAAGAAATATTCATTATCACAACTTGTACAATACGGGCAAACATCTATTTTTTTTACGCCAATTTCTTCCAACTGTCTGCGATTTATTGCTTTTAAATCAACATGAATTTTTCCGTTAAAATTTTCATATAAATTTTTAAAATTTGAAACCGTAAATTTCAATTTATTAAAAACGTCCTCTCCAACTTCATAACAACAAGGGGAGATTGCAGGACCAATCAATGCAATAATATTTTCCGGTTTTGTACCAAATTTTTCAACCATTTGTAAAACAGTTAAAGGCGCAATTTTCTGAACAGTTCCTCTCCAACCGGCATGCGAAATTGCACCTATATTTTGCTTTTCATCATATAAAATAATCGGCGTACAATCTGCAAAATTTAAAAATATAGCATGTTTTGTATCAGAAAGAACTAACGCATCGATATCCGAATAATCATAAATATCATCTTGAACTATGGCAATATTTGCACTATGTGTTTGCACCGGAAATATTAAATTTTTACGTTCCACATTTAAAAAATTACATAATTCAGTTTTATTATTTTCTACAACACTTTGCAAATCAGATTCTTCAGATTTTAAAACAAATTCACGTGTCGTGAAAAAAGCTTGCGTTTTTATTATCAAATCAGAACGCAAAATTTTTTTAGAATTAATCTCCTCAAAATAAAACATATTAACCGATTATATCTTCTAAAATTTGTGCATTACGGGAAGCATTTTCTTTTTGATTTTTAGATAATCTGCGCATATAATTTTTAAGAGCTTCTCTAATTAATTCACTTCTTGAAAGACGCTCAATATCAGCCAACCCATCAACCTTATTTAAAAACTCATCAGGCATTGTAACCAAAACTTTTGCCATGTATTAACCCTCTTTTTCAAGAAATTATAACACATGTACTTTTTTATTTCAATAGATATAAAAAAAACGACTCATCAAGAGTCGTTGGAAAATCAATAGGAAAAAGGGAAAGGAAAATATAAGCTTTTTTAATACTATGCGGTAGTTTTAAATGTTCCGAAAGTATCTTGAACGTTTTTGGAAATAACTTTTTGTACAGCTTCCATTTCTGTATTGATAGCTTGTTCTTCAGTATCTAACTGTTTCAAATTCAATTCCAAACTCTTATCTTGTTGTTGTACAATTTCAAGTTTTGAATTAATATCCTGTACTTTTTTATCATATTGAGCTTGCTGATAATTGTATTCATTCAAAGCATTATTATATGCAGCTTCATCTGTAACGGTATTTGTTGTTAATGTATAAGTAATTGCAGAAGTTTTATCAACATTTCCTTCTTTATCTCTGTCATATAAAGTAATAGAGATATATCTGCCTGAAGAATCTCTTTCAGGAATTGCAGCCGGTGCATTAACAACTTCTTTTGTTCTTGTAGTTGAACCAATAGTATAACAAGAAACAGTACCGTAATCACCGGCAAAATTTGTGCTTTCTACATCTTTTGCCTTATAAAAATAAGGTTTGTCAGTACCTGTTTGAGAATCTTTTACGTATCTCACATACCATTGACCGTCTTTATCATTGTTGTTATATTTTTCATTTAATAAATATCTGTAAGCTTCTTCTCTGGAGAGTTCTGCTTCTTCAATTTCATTTTGAGTAGTAATAGAAGCGACTTCGGCGGTAGTCAAAATATGTTTTTCGGTTACTGTATCATATACTTGTTTTGTATAAACAGTATTACCATTTTCATCTTCCTGAGCTACAACAAGTTGTGTTGCATATTCAGGATTGATTGCTTTTTCATCAAATATACCGATTACTAAATTTGTTAAATCTGTAACTTCTTCACCTTGTTTATTATAAAATTTATCATTTTCTCTGATTAATTCTTCTTGTACCTTTTTGTTTTCAGTATCATAAAGATAATATTTAAAATTAGCTATATCTTCATCAGTACATTGTGCATAAGAAGTTTGAATACGTTTTTCATTAACGAAATAATTTCCGTCATCATCTTTTTGGACATCATAACCATTAAATTTATTTCCAACAACAGGAACCATACCGGCATTACCAAGCAATCTTAATTGAGTATTTCCAATAAAATAACCTGCTGCAGTTTTATTTATAAAACTTGATGCAGCTTGTACAGGAGAATAATCATCTTCCCATTGTTGAACATAACTAATTAAATATGGTACATCATCTTCATTACGATTAGGATTAGCTAACATAGAAGTAACAGTATTAGTCATCGCACCATCATTAAATGTATAAGAAATTTTAGTATAACTATCGATAGACGGAGGAGTAGGAACAACCATGTTGCAAAGCTCACTGTAATAATTTGCAGATTCATTGGACAAAGTTGTTCTTTGTTGGTTAATTTGTTGTCCTTGGAATTCTACATTAGACTTTCTTGCTGTTAAACTAAGAAATCTTGCTTGTGTAGCTGCCATTCCCATGGTCTTTTTCCTTTCATTTTGTTTCCTTACTCAACATATCGGCAATTGTGTTGAATTACTTTAGAATTATTTGAAGAATATTAAGATTTTGTAACAATACTTTTATTATATGTACGCATTGGGGTTGAAAAGATTAGAGAAATAGAGTTATAATATTAAGTACAGCACATTTACAAAAATCATGGGGACGTTTTGGATTAGACAGGACGTTTTGGTGAATATATGCGGCGAGTCGGAGCGCTGTTCTCCGTTACAAACGAGCAAAACAAATTAAATGCTAACAATGTAATTAAAGCAGACTTTTCAAGAGCAGCAGCAATCGCTGCCTAAGTCGAGCTTCTTAGCTACTTGTAAAGCCCAGCTTGCCGGTTTTATGAGTCCATTATGCAAGCGGCAGTGTGTCACAGGCTAAGTAAACACATCAAGCTAACTTGGCAGAGTTTAGTGTTTCTCTCAAATAAAACCTTTGATTAATTTAACGGGTTTAGACATTTTCCTGAATTAATCGAGAAAAAAATTGCCTACACTCGTAGAAGTATATATTTTCCCGTTTTGGACGTGGGTTCGACTCCCACCGTCTCCACCATTTAGTTCAAGATGCATAGCCTTGACCAAATAAAAACAAAATAAAGCCCGTATTATCGGGCTTTTTTGATGTACAAATTTTTCAGAGAGTGGTTTTCAAAGAATATCTCTGAATTTTCTACCTCAAATCTCCCCAAATTCTCTGTTTGCCTTTTACCTAGACCAAAAATGTACTAACCATCAAAAAATTTATCATCCATTATAAAAGTAGGATATAATTGATAATATGCATTTTTCTCTGCAATTTTTTTATAACGTTTTAATACGGTTAGATCATAATTTGTGTTATAAATATATTTTACGCTTTTTCCATCAAATATACCTAAAACTCCATACCACAGAAGAAAATCTGTCAATTTATCCCAATCTTCTTTATCTATTCCTTCGTAGTTATATATATCATTCAATAATTGTGTATCTAAAATTGATTCTCGACCAATAAACATAAATAAGGCATCTTTTACTTTAGGTAAAACATCTCGAATTTCTCGACTAATTTCTTGAATTATATCGTATGAAAATTGTCTTATACCTTCTAAAATATCATCTTCTAAAATTTTTTCATGACCTCTATTTATGGCAACACCTATACAATTTTTTACGCAATCAATTAATGCCCTTGGCCTCATTAATGTTCTATCAACTATATATTGAAAGCTGTCTTCACCTTTTACAAGATTTACGCATATACTACTCCACAAGGATTTAAAGTCGCATTCCTCATTTAATTCTAAGCTATAATTAAGTCTTTTCTTAATTACTTCCGCTAAAGCCTCAGTATCAATCCAGTCAAGCAATACTCGAGCTTCTTTACCTCTATCTGGAGTATAATCAATTAATAATTCATATACATCATTTCTTAAAAATATAACCGCTTTACATTCAACGTCCTTATTACTCAATTGTTGTTCAATTTTTCTTGATGCATCCAGTAATGTTCTTACAATTATTAAATCTTCTTTAGATAAACCATCTGTATTCCAACCTTTATCTATATTATCAAATAATATCCATACACTTTCTTTATATTTCAAATATTGTTGTAATATATTTTTTAATTCTCCAATGCTGTGCTTATATATGATTTCTGTCACTTCGGCATTAGATAATCTGACATTTTTCTTATCTCCAAATTTTATTTTAATTTTATCTATTATGCTATTTGTTATATATGAGAGTCTTTCTGAAAAATCTCCCTCTGCAGAATAATCACCACTTTGGTATATTCCCAATAATTTTGGATATAATTCCAATAAATCTGGATTTCTATAGTATATAAGTTTATCTTTTTCTAAGATTTTATATGCAATCTCTAACAATAATACATATTCCCAAAACGCAGTGAGAGTATGATTATATGTTCCCTCTTGCATGCAAGTAGTAATTGTCTCCTTGAATTTTATTAGTTCATAACTTTCAGGTTTTAAATCTAAAACAATATTTCGCTTATTTTCTCGCAATTTATTTCTTACTTGTGAGAATAAAGCTGTTTTACCCGATCCTTTTCGACCACAAACTATTCTTGCTTCACCTCGTAAAACTCTATTGTATTGATCTGTTTTAAAATAATAATTTGGCAAATTTCTAAATTCATTTTCCGCTGCAGATGAACCTAAATCAATTTCTTCTAATTTAGACTTTTTTTCTGTAATACTGTATGGTTTAGTTTTTTGCAAACTTTCGACAACATAATTTGCCATCTCAGAAATGGCTTCATCTATTTGGGAATCACTGAGACATTCTTTAACTACTTCACGTAAATCTAAAGATACATCACAAGATTCGATTTGAAGTATAGATATATTTTTATTCATACCCATTGCTAAACCTGCAATAAAAGATGCACGGATATTATGATTAAAGGAATCGTTATAAATTTCTGGCAACCAAGATACAATAATTCCAATCGAATTTGCAACTTGTTTAATTACATCTGTAGGGGACATTCTATATGTTTCTTCAGGATCAAAACTTCTATAAAATATTTTAGATTTTTTGATTCTTGAAGCTATTCTTATACTTTTATTTGTTTTGCAAAGACTATCAAGCAAAAATATCGGAGCTTCATTATTGATTTCATTTTCATCAAAACGCAAATTTGTTCTATGGTTTACAGAATTTATACATTCTAGAATATTACTAGTATTTGAATACTCTGTATATCCTATAGTATCAAAAATTCCTATATCTTTTATCTTTTCTTTTGTTGTTTCATTTATTGCTTTATTGCTTACTAATATTATATTTTTTCTTTTCGCAATTGCGTATCCAATTTCAAAAACAACATTATTATTCAAAACTGAAATATCTGCAATAAAGTCTTTCGAATTTTCAATTGCTTCATACACTTCTTGATTAATACTATTCCCCAATATATTAAGTTGTGACCAAGTTCTTATAGGGATATTGGATTTAACGCTATTCAAAGGTTCCAATGTTTCGCCAATAATACCTGGGGATGAAGCATATGCAATAAAATGATATTTCTTTTCTTCAACCATGCTGCAATTATATCACATTTGCTTATACAATGAAAATTTTAACTAAAACTTAATTATTTGAAACATTTATAAGTTGCTGCAAACTTAGTATTTCTGCTTGTGTCCCATTAAGAATGTGTTCTGTTAAATCAGGTGAAATGTATTTGAGGTTCAGGATATTTCGTATATATTTTGAATCTTTAAGGTTTTCTTCTTTTTGTAAATCTTCAATTGTTTTGCCATTGTGAATTTGCTTATGGTAATAATAGCTTTTTACAAGTGCATTTACCAAATAAGGATTTGGTTCAGGTGTATCGTTTTCTTTGGCATTAAGTATAAGAATATTTCCAGTCTTCGAGGGTTGAGAAATCCTTATCGATTTCTTAATTGTAATTGGTTCAGTATCTTTCCTTTGAGGAATCAACATAATTTTATTGCCTCGATTTATAATTAATAATACCTCTCTTATATTCTTTGCATCATAAGTTATTTCAACATTTTTATCCGAAACAACAACTTTGTTTACTACAGATCTTATTAGTTTAGGGTTTTCGTAATCTTCGATAGTTTGGGCAACCTTTAGAAGTTCAATTTGTTTATTAACATCAAAGCCAGAAAGCATTTTTTGCATCTGCTTTTTATTTTGTAAAAGTTCTTTGGTGGTTAAAATCACAAACTTTTCAATTTCTCCGGCAGGAATTTTAGAAACAGAACCTGCCGTTAGCTTACTGTATTTTTTAATAGCCTGACTTACATAATATCGGTAACGTCTTTTGTGGCTTGTGCTATGTGATGGCGTCATTTTGTTACCTTTGTCGTCAAATATCATACCTGTCAATAAAGAATTTGAGGAACATTTTGTTCCGCAAATTTTATCAACTTTGTTCTCATACAACAATTTTTGCACTCTTTCAAAAGTAATTTCATCAATAATACCTTTATGTTCACCATCATAAACATTGTCTTTATGTACAATTTTACCGATATAAACTTTGTTAGAAAGCATATGGTACAACTGTCCTTTAAAGAAATATTTATCTGATTTGGTTTTAATATTTTCTTTCTCAAGCCAATCTTTTAGTTTTGGAACACTCTTTATTTCCAAATACTTATCAAAAATTAGTTTGACCTTTTGAGCATCTTTTTCTTCTATAACAAGTTTTTTATCTTCTTTCTTGTAACCAAGCGGAGTGCAACCACCCATCCACATCCCCTTTTTCTTTGATGCAGCAATTTTATCCCGAATTCTTTCTCCGGTAACTTCACGTTCAAATTGCGCGAAAGACAGAAGTATATTTAATGTTAACCGACCCATTGAAGTTGTGGTATTAAATTGCTGCGTTATGGATACAAAGGAAGTTTTATGTTTATCAAAAATCTCAACAATTTTTGAAAAATCCATAAGTGAGCGTGTTAAACGGTCAACTTTATAAACAACGACAATGTCTATTTTATCGCCTTCAATATCTAATAAAAGCTCTTGAAAAGCCGGACGATTCATTGTTCCGCCGGAATAACCACCGTCATTGTATTCTTTTTCAATAAGCATCCAACCCTCATGCATTTGGGATTTTATGTAAGCTTCACAGGCTTCCCTTTGAGCATCAAGAGAGTTAAAATCCTGCTCCAATCCTTCTTCGGATGATTTTCTTGTATATATTGCACAACGAATTTTTTTCTTATCCATTGGCTACTCCAAAGAACTTTTTACCGTTCCAATGAGTACCGGTTATGACATTTGCAACCGCAGAAAGAGTTTTATATGTTTGATCTTTGTATTGAAAACCGTTTTCTACGGCAGTTACTTCATATTTTTCACCTTTATATTCGCGGATAAATTTTGTACCAAAGGTTACTTCAAAATTCCTGATCTTTTTAACATTGATTGACTTTGTTTTTTCGTAATCGCTAACAAGCAAATCCAGTTTATGTTGCAGGTCATTGGGCAAACTTTTATACTGTTCTTGCCAAACAATCTCCTTAATTAGGTAAGATTTTGTGTAACCTTTAGGGGCAGAATATCCAAAAACTTGCAGATATTTTTGTTCAAGTTCTTGTTTTGATAGAGCTTTATAATCAATAATTTTAACTTGCATACTCACATTAATCGCTCTTGTAGCAAGCTTTTTCAAGTCATACCGACATATTTTGTATCAATATTTTATGGATTAACAATTAATTCATCATAAAATTCCTGCAGGTGATTTTTATATTTTTTCAATTTCCTGATTACGCGAACAATAATTTGCCTAATACGTTCTTTTGAAACACCATACATTTGTCCAATTTCATCAAGTGTCCATTGAGTTCCATCTTCAAGCCCATAACGTAGTTTTATAATTTTGATTTCTCTCTCTGACAAGGCTTTTTCCAAAATAGCATTTATTCTTGTTTGTAATTCATCAACTAAAATTTTATTATTTTCTTTTTGACGATCAATGCTATAATTATCAAACTTTGTATGATCCAAATTATAAGCATCCTCAAGTCCTAAGGTACATGTTGGGGATTGAAATAATTCTTCAATTTTTTCTTCTGAAATACTTAATGCATTTGCAATTTCTGCACAGGTAGGTTCTTTACTATATTCTTGAATATAATTGTCTTTGAAGATAAAAATTTTTCTAAATAATTCATTTATATGATGTGGATAATGAATCATTTTACCTTTATCAGAGATGGCTCTACTTATAGAATTTTTAATTAACCATGTTGCATATGTTGAAAATTTGTAACCTTTAGTATAATCAAATTTGTTAATTGCTTTTATTAGACCTATGTTACCTTCTTGTATTAAATCTGAGAATGATAGGCTTTTTCTATAAATATATTTTTTAGCAATATTTATTACAAGTCTTAAATTGGCACAAATTAAAATATCTTTTGCTTGTTCTGATAATTCTGCATTATCTAAATCTTTAAAAAACATTGGTTCAAGATTTGTATCTAACATTGGGTATTTACATATTTTTTCCAAATACCAATATATTGAATTCTCAGTTAAATTACTTAATTGTTGATTATATAAAGCAAGTAACTTTTCTAAGGAATATTTTCTTGCTGCTTCAATCAGTTCTTCTTCTACCTTGTCTATACCAAAATCTTCTTCATTTTGCAGATCGTATTCTTCTATATTAGAATAGGCAGTTTCTTGTTTTTGAGGAAGAGATTGCTCTTTTATCGTGGGGCTAAATATATTTTCGAGGCTAATTGTTTTAAGTTTTTTGATTTCGTTATCATCAATATTTTTACATTGAACCTTTATCATATGAACGGATTCTAAGACATCTTTATCCACATCTAATTTGTTTGGTCGTCTTTTAGTGTAAATTATATTTAAAAACGGGCCTGATACAATACTTATAATTGTTGGATAAAGAATTTGCTTATTAATTTCTGTAGCTATTTGTTTAAGTTCAGTATCATTTAGCAAACCGTTTAATTTAATAGTGATAAATAATAAAGATTTTTGAAAATCTTCATCTGATGAAATGTTTAGAATTTTTTGAATATCCTGATTGGTTACTTGAAACAAAAATGCAGCATTCACCCAACGATTTATCATTGCTTTATTTTTATCAAGATTTGGAAAAGCACTTTCAAATGCTTCTATCGTATTTAGATTTGGAATACGTCTATTAGTAGGATAACCAAGAGATTCGAACAATAAAAATGAGTTTTCAACAAAATTATTGTTGAAATATAGAAAATTATTTAATATATTTTTTAATTTATCATTTGTAACTGTAAGCATAATTTTGCCTATATAGTATAATTATTATATTCCTGTTCGGACATTGAGAAGTTTGGATCTATGACCATAATCTCATTATAAGTAAGCTCATAGAGTTTATAAATTATTGTGTCTATATTATCTTCTAAATTTTTTATATTTTGCTGTTTTATATTATCTATGTTTGAATTTATATCTTTTAATATCTCTAAAATCTTATCAACCATTTTAATAATATTTTCTTGATTTGTTACTTCTTTTGGTAAAGGGAATGACTCTAATTTGGCAACACCTATATCAACTCCAGTTCCTCTTTTTTTGCCATTTTTATAAAACCAATTTAATGCAAATTTAGAATTTAAAATTGCTAATATTGTTTTAATCGAATAATCTGAATTTACTCGCATAGTAATTATATTTGAAGACATCCCAAAATAACAATTTTGTGTATCATAGCCTACTTTGTTTACATCAAACATAGAGGGTATAACTAATTTTTCTTGTTCAAAGAATTCTTGTTTCCGTGGCCAATGCAAGTGAAACCATTTATTTGAGCCTTTTATAGTTTCTCTACGATTATCCATTATAACTTTATACTTATACAAATGATTTTTTATATTTGGATAATTATCAATATTCACACAATTTTCTTTTGTTAAATATAAAAGGTATTTCCCATCAGATTTATTATTTACAGAATATTTACTAATAGCATTCTCTTCCAAAAATAATTTAACAAATTTTTTTTCATCACTATTTAAATTTATTTTATTTAGCTCATCTTTAGTTAATACAAATACCCCAGCATTTAAATTAAATCCATATTTCTCAGAATTTTTTTTATTTATTTTGTCTGGATTTTGAACAACACCTTGTACAACATTACATTGGCTTGATAATTGTATAAAATGTTCATTAAAGTTTTGATTTTGCTCTAATATAATTTCATTATTAATATAGATACTTTTATTGCTCAGAGGAACTGTTAGTTTATTTTCATTATCATCCTCTTTATTTATATACATAACATCGTTCTCTAATTTATGATATTGAAATATCTCTAAATCTTTTGAAATATTTTTACGGTATGTCGCAATCATGTGATAACCAGCGACATTATCAAAAACTTTTAATTTTCCAATGTCTACAAAATCTACAAATGATAAATTTTCTTTTACATCCATTATAAGTTTTTTTGCACCTGTGCTATTCAACCAATATCTTGATGTTATAAAGGATATTGTGCCATTATATTTGGACAATTCGATTGCTTTATGTAAGAAATAATACCAAAAATCCATCTTTCCTTGATGATATTTTTTCCCAAATACAGATATATTTACGGGTTCAAATACTTCTTTATGGTCTCTTTCTTTTAAATATGGTGGATTGGCAATAATAATGTCAAAGCTATCAACATTAAACATCCATTTTGGATTAAACCATTCAGAAGAATAATCTTTATCATAAGGGCTCCATTGGGCAAGTTTTGCAGCTTGACCTAAATCAAGATTTAATATAACTGCTTCCTGTTTGATTTGTTCTCTTATTTTTTCATCTTGTGTTTTTAGATTTTCTTTTCTTTGGCTTGTATTTGCCCTAAAATACCCCTCTCTTATTTTTTCTAATTTCTTTTTGAGTTCTATAATTTTAGGTGCTTGTGCAAACAAATTATTTTCATTCAAATCTATCAAAGTATTAGCCGCAACGAATTTAGTTTCAAGGTTCGGAAGTGCCAAGATACCCATATTGTCTTTGTCCTTATCCACTTTTTCATCAACAATAAGAGAAATAAAAAATCTTAATCTTGAAATTTGTGTTGCCATTGGCTGAATATCAACCCCATATATGCATCGTTGAATTAAGTATAATTTTCTTGAATAGTCCATCTCATTGTCATTGAACTGCTTTTCAATGATTTTAATTGCTTCTTCTCTTGCTTCTATATCATCAATTTGGCTTGCTTTGTCTAGTTGGGATTCTTTCCACTTCTCATTGTGAGGATCTAATTTTGATAAGACATGAACTAATTTATGCAATAATCCCATAGGGAAAGCACCAGAGCCACATGCAGGATCTAAAATTTTAACTTCATTTACTGCTTTTATCAGTTCATCAACTTCTGTTTCATTGAATGAGTGTTGCTCAGAATAAGACAAAAGTTCCTCTAATTTATCGTCAATATTTTCAATATTTAAACTTTCCACCTTAGTTTTTAAGTAGTTGATTAAAGATTGTTCACACATATAATCAACTATTTCACGAGGGGTATAATATGAACCTGTAGATTTTCTCGCGGTTGTTTTTGTTTCAGGGTTGTGTGCAGCAAGTAAATTTTCAAAAACACGTCCCAAAAGTTCAGGATCTAATGCAATTTCTTCTTCCACAGGTGTTGTTTCATCAATAGTGAATTTATATGAGTTTAATATTGTAAATAAACCCTTAACCTTAGCATTTTTATAACTTCTATTTCCGTCAAAATGTTCAGATAAATCAACAACTTTTTCATCTTTCATAAAGAAAATGTCATCAGGAATTTTTAGGAAGTTTTTGGAATCATTGTCGGTAAAGCAATCTATATATCTGCCATTCCTTTTTTCATCCGTACATTCAAACAACCCACCATTCAAGAATGGTATATCCTTAAACAAATCAATTATATCTTGTGGATTATTCAGATATTTTCTATAACGGAATAAATTATTTACATCATAGCCTGCATTTAAGTTATTATATCTATACTCTGGTCTAAATTCTCTTCTATCCATTGGTTTTGACAAACAACCAAAGAATAAATTTTGAAGTACAACTTTATAATACAAATCTCCTTGTTCTCGGTATTCAGGTTTTAACAGGTCTAAATAGGTCTGTTTATCAAAAACTTTTTCACTAACTAAACCTTTTTCTTTGATAAACCAATCAAAGATAATTCTTGTAACCATTCTAATTCCGAACATTATATTATCTTTGTGGGTGTTGTCTTTCGATAATTGGCAAGTATCTATCATCCAGAAAAACCAATTAGAAAGTTCTGTATAGAATTTTTTGTTTAATTCAGATACACTTAGTGCTTTCAACCAATTTAAATGCAAATCAACAAAATTTTCTACTTTTAGATTTTTAAATGCAATATCTTCTAAAATATCAATATGTGCTCTGTGAGGATTACTAAAATTTATGTCCTTAATCAAAACAACTTTTTCCAATACATCTTTATTTTCATCTTTTTTGTTTAAACGTCTGTCAATAATAGAAAAAGTTAGCTTATCAGCATATTTAAACAATATAAAAGCAGGAATTGTACGAACTTTATTAACTTCTCTTGTAATATCTGAAAGTTGTTTTTTAGAATATGTATCACCTTTTAATTCAATAGCATAAAACCAATATGTCTCAATATCTTTATCATCGATTCTGCCACCTGTAATTTCTGTTTCCTCAGAATTTAAATCATTGGGCTGTAATTCAAACAAAAATTGTGCATCTTTCCAATGGGAGTATAATGCTTTATCTTCATTTAAGTTATTTAACAAGAAGCGACCTTTAAAATCTTCAATAGAACTAACTGCAATTTGTCTTTTGGTTGTATATCCAAGTGTAGAAAATAGCTTTAAAGCTGATTCTAAAATGGTATTATGTCTAAATTTTAATATGTCTGATTTAATCTGTTGTTTTAGTTCTTTATTCTCCATTAATTTTCTCCATCAATTATCAACCAAGTAATAAGCTCAAAATCATCATCCGATTTAACTTGCTCATCAATAGTTGGAATTACTCCTCCCCTACCTTGAAATGCAGATACCATATTGTTTTGATAAAATTTTGTAATTCCGCTTACGGCAGATTTTAATAATTTACTATATAAATTCATACCCTCCTGTGTTTGAATTTGCTCATTGAATTTATTACATAGGTCTACAAACGGTTCTTTTTTACCTAAACATAGAGCTTTATAAATATCTAAAATTTCTCTTGATCTTTCATATGTATATAAGACTTCACCATCTTCTTTTACATACACTAAATAGTAAGGTTGCAATTTATTTAATTTTGAGTTTTCTGTCGATGAATTTTTCTGTTTTAGACAGAAAATAACTCCGCTTTGTGCTATTACTTGCCCATTATCGTCTTTATTAGGGGTCAAAGCACAAATTCCAATTGGCATATTTTTCAAATCATCTTTTCTTGTTTCCATGAAATTAAACAAATCGCTTTGGAAGTCTTCAAGAGAAAAATCTGACATATTTATATCTTGAATAGAGTTATCAGTATCTTCTAAAGGCTTTTCTTCAATAATTTTCTTCAATTGTTTTTCACGATATGTTAAATCTCGTTTGATAATTTCCTCAGGGTCTTGATCTTCCAACAAAGGATTGTCATCGGCAGTAGCCGATGCATCTGCCAAAATCATCCTGGCCTCAACTCTATTTCTTAATTGAATGTAGGATTCTAAATCCTCGGTAGGCCAAAAGCAAATCATTTGTATATAATCATTTAAACTGCCAATCCTATCAATACGACCAAATCTTTGAATTAGTCGTACAGGATTCCAATGTATATCATAATTAACAACTGTATCACAATCTTGCAAGTTTTGACCTTCTGAAATACAGTCTGTACCTATTAAAATATCAATTTGATCATTCCCTGTTCTTTTTTCTCCAAGTTTTGAATATGGAGAAAAGTTTTCCAAAATATCATCAAAATTATTTAAATTTTTGTATGTAGATTCTGTATCTTTACCTGATACAAGTGCAATATTTATATCTAATGTGTTTTTTACATAATCTTTTAAGCAATCGTACAAATATTTTGCAGTATCACTGTATGTAGTAAATATTAATAATTTTTTGTTGTTTTGTTTTGATTTATCAGTAATAATATCTTTCAATTCAGACAATTTTTTATCACGTTCTTTGGTAACAGTTCTTGCCATGTTGTAAATTTTTTCAACCTGAATCCTATCAATTAACAATTCCTTTTTCCATTTCTCTACATCTAAATCTGCTAAACTATATTCCATTTTTTTACCAACAACAAACTCATTATCTGCTATTTCTTGATCGTCTATAAAATCATCAGAATAGGCATCATCAGTTGAAATTGTAGAGTTAGTTTTGTTTTGAATATATTTATCAATTAGGACAATTCTACTATCAATCTTATCTAAGGTATTTTTCATTGAGATTGTGAAAGATGCAATAGAACTTTCAAGACGTTTTAGAAAACCCATTTTCATCATACCAATCAAATAATTTTCACGTTTTTCCTGCGTCATAGTTGTATCTTTTTTTGATTGATATTTCTCATGATTTTTTACAACATATAACGAAGGTCTAAATAAGTATAATTGGTATTTAAGAATTTCGTCATTTATCTCTTTATAACTTGGGAATTTATTTTCAACATCTATTGATGGAGTCTTTGTTACAGGATTCTTTCGTTTAGGGAAATTTAAAGAACTCTCGTCTTTTAAGTTAATATAACCTGATTTAATCTGTTTTCTTGATCTTGCAATTGTTAATTCTTCCAATAGCTTGAAAAAATTAACATTTAAATTATTTAATAAGTCGTTTTTATTTCTGTTATCATCTTTCGCCCAATCAAGATACTTCTTATTTGCAACTTTTATAGCTCCTTCAATACTAGGAATCTGTATTGATTCGGCAAAAGCCTTATCATCTCCCAATGAAATAAAATTTATTTGGTTCTTTAAATCATTTAAGGAAGTATTAACAGGTGTTGCTGAAAGCATCAAAACCATTGGATGTCTTTCGCCGTTCTTAATTATATCAAGTAATTTATCATAACGACTAATTCTTAAGATATTACCTTCTTTGTCAGTTTTACTACCAGTTGCATTTCTAAAATTATGAGATTCATCAATAACAATTAAATCAAAATCATTAAATTTTATTTCTTTATCAATATCCTTAGCAGTCAACATTGATTGAGATAAAAACTTAATTCTTAAATTATCGTCCTGAAAAATATTTTTAGGATGAAATTCCTCATAACGTTTCCAGTTATTTTCAAGTCTTTTTGGTGCTAAAACTAAGCATCGAGTCTTACCTTTACATATTGCATATTGAATAACACCTAAAGCTGTAAAAGTTTTACCTAAACCAACACTATCTGCTAAAATGCAGCCATTATATTTTTGTAATCTCCGCCATATAGAGTTGACGGCGTCTTGTTGGAATGGGTATAACATATTCCAAATTTTTGTTTGTGTAAATTTTTTATTTAGTTTTACGTCTTCAACGTCATTTGTATCTAATTTTTCTTCAAATAAATGGTATAACGTCTTATAATACACTTGTTCTGGCGAATTTTCTTTATATATTGCTTCTATATATGATAAAATTTCTTTCTTAGCATCTTCAGTATTTTCTGTCCATAAGTCATTAAACCAATCTTTTAAATCTTTTTTGCCATTATCGCTATCAATAATGGTATTTAATTCGTAATTAGAACAATCATTGATCCCTAATCCACAAGTAGTAAAATTTGAACTTCCAACGATTGCGTCAACAACACGATCATTATGTTCCTGTTCAATATGATACATTTTACCATGTATTAAAGTTTTTTTATTATCTTTTTTGGGAGCTGTTCTAATTTCTATATTACTATTTTTTAGCCATTCATAACAGTCTTTAGCAATTTTATTTTGCTTTAATACATTATTTAACGTAATATCTTCATCTTGTATTTTAAAAACTCTAAATCGTTTATTTTTAATGCCTAAATTTTCAACTGACGAAGGTTCGCCTAAAATAAATTTTACTTCTGAAACTTTATTTTTTAATTCATTACGTAATGCATAAAAGGCATATATAGTAAAATAAGCAGAAACGATTTTTAATTTGGATTTATCATTATACTTATCAAAATTATTATTTAAAACTTCTTGCAAAAAACTATAAACGGTACCGTATTTTGCGTTGTCTTTAATACTTGATCTATTTTTTACTTCCTGCATATTATTATCCTATTTATGCTATAAATCTTTATTTTAATTCTGAAAATATAATAACAAATTTTACTTTATATAACAATACAATAAAAGATTGAAAAACTATGTAAAAACAATATTCTGAGCTTGATTAAAAACCTGTTTAAACATTTCATTTTTATCTTCATTTTCAGATATAGCAAAAATTATATTTTCGAAGAATTTTTCATATTCTTCAGTGTATAAGACATCAAAATAGTATTGTATTACATCTTGTGTAAAATTCTTAATATAGTCCAAAACTCTTAAAATCAACGTTTTGTATCCATATAAAATGGCAATATTAAACAAATTTCTTATTTTATTTTTCACTAGTATTTCAATCTCAGTACTTTTTGTTTCGGACACAAAATTATTTTTATAAGGTCCAGGAATTGAAATTATGCTTACTAAATAAGGATTTTTAAGAAGTTCGCAAGAAGAATTGCGAAAAACACAAACATTTTTACTTAATAACATGTAATTAGAACAACAAGCCAATTCTCTATTATTTCTGTTATATTCATACATGTCGTGAGCTTTTGCCGAACATAATGATTTATATAAAGTGCTGTTTCGGCAAAATGATTCTTCTTGATTTCTTATGCCAGACCAAAAATTCCCTCCAGGGTTTGTTGCACTAGCAAAATTTAAAACCAAAGGGTTATCATAATTTTTTGCAGATTCCAAAACATCTGAATTCATTACAACATAAGCAGGTTTATTATTTAAATCTTTTTTATTTTTCAATTTTGCGGAAATAACATTTGAAACAAATTCTAATGTTTTTGGGGTAAAAAGAGTAACTTGGCTGTAATTCTCTTTTGGTAATTGAATAATCTCCCCGTTTAATTCGTAATACCCAGCATCAGTAATCTTAATTGTTTCAATACCGATACTAATAAGTTCCTTTCTGCGTAACATATAAACTCCTTAAACTTGAAACAAATCTAATAGTTATAATATCCCTGTCTGTTGCCATTAAAATCGTATACATTTACTCCCGTTCCATTTGATTTAGGAACTGCGTATCCTCTTGGATTTCCACTATTGTCATAAATTAAATTTGCATTTGGATTGTTTGGGCTGTTGCTCCAATTGAATGGACTATTCTTCCAGTTATTGGAACTGTTTTCCCAATTTGCCTCACTATTGTTCCAATTGTTCGGGCTGTTTTCCCATGTTGTGAAAGCTTTTGTCATTTGCTGTACTCCTATTAAAATTATTAAAGCAATTAAAATCTTTTTCATATAAATCTTTTCTTTATAAAGCCAATAGTTCTTTCATAATACGTGCGTGTTTTTTTGCTTTTTGAGTGTTGCCGAGTTTTTTATAACAGATTTCAAGCTTTTCGTGCGCTTTGTAGTTATAATCCTGTATCTCTAAAATATTTTCAAAACAGTCTATAGCCTTTTTATAGTTAAGTTCGTTCATATATGCCATTCCGAGTTTGAAATATAATTTTTGAACATAAGAATGGTATGAATTTGAAGAATAAAGTATTCCCTTTTGTTCATTATAGTACTCATCTATATATTTATATGCCAAGTCATATTCACCATTATCAATAGCTTCATTTGCCAACTTCGCTTTTTGCATGCGGAATTTTGGCATCTTTATAATATCATTACGAGAATCTTCAACTCTTTTTATCCACGCTTGAACATTATTATTCTTTTTTATTTCTTTCTTTGCCAATAAAGTAGTAACAGGACTTGCGATTTTACAACCTAAAATATATATTCTTTTGTTATTTGCAAAGTAAGGCTCTGTATAACAATTTTCCTTTATCTGCGAATATAAAATGTTATAGTCGTAATCAGTGTTATCGAAAATTTTTAAATAATTTATAGCCTCATCATAGTGACCTATAGTTTCTAATACAAAAACCCACGACAATTCTAAAAACTTAAAAGGAGTATTATTGTTTACAATATTCCTGTTTGTTGCAATATGTCCTGTTATATTGTTTCTTGTATAAATTTTATTTTTGTCCGAATTGTTTTGAATGTTATATAAAGTATTGTAATCAGGAAAATTATATACAAATATTACTTTATCTGAGCAAGTGTTAAAATATTTATGAGCATATTGAATATTTCCGACACTGCAATTTTTAACTTTAATCGGTACCGTCATATACCAACTCAATAACAGAACACCGAAAACAGTTCCGAGTATAACAACCCGCTTTTTAAATAAATCTTTAATTCTTTGCAAAAAATCTTTCATACAATATCCCTTTCTGTTCATTACATGAAAATTATAAAATATAACTGTGCCAAAATTGGACACCCTTAAATTTGTTTAATTGCTTTATCTAAAAGTTCTTTATAAGTATCTTTCAATTCTTGCGGCTCAAGGATTTTTACATTTTCTCCCCAGCGGAAAAGGTGCCAGCAGATTTCATATCTCCCGCCTGCTTCAAAAGTAACGGTTGTTGTGTCGTCAGGATTAACCTTTAATTTCTGAGTTGGGTGCAAATTATAGTCCTTAATTGCGTCTTTGACATCCTTTGAAAACAACAGCTTTATCTTCATTGGTTTTTCCTGATAAACTCCAAACGAATTTTTTAAATAGTCCTTCAAGTTGAATTTTTCATCTTTGTCAAAATATTCATCCAAAACTTTTGGTTCTTTGATTTTGTGTAAAAGATAGTATCTAAGTCCTTGCTTTTTATCGTTGTAACCAAGCAAATATGTCTTTTCACCATAAATAATCCCATATGGTTGAATCTTTAATTTTGCGACTTCTCCTTTATTGTTTTCGTAGGTAAATTCAAGATATTTATAGGATTTCAAAGCATCTGAAATAACATTCAGTGTATTAAAATTCATCTTGTATCTTGGGTGTTGACGAACTGCATAACCTTCAACTTCCAAAAGTGCTTCGACATCTGTTTCAACTGATTTCGATTCGTTAATCATATTAATTTTAGCCATTATTTCCGATAATAAATCACAACGATTCGTGTAATTTAGGTTTTTCATCATAGATTTGCAGTTTTCAAGTTCTGCAATTTCTTCCGCGGTAAAAGAAATCATTTTATTTAACGGAGTTTTATTGAGTCGCCATTTTTTTATTCTAGAAAGAGGGTTTTCAACTTCTTCCATACTCGGGAAAAGTCTTTCAACAGCATCCTTCATACGGATTGCAGTTCGTCGTGAAACCTCAAATTCATCCATAATATCCTGAATTGAGAATCCCTGATAGCTATTTTGCATATCTATTGCAAGTCTTAAAATATCTTCAACACGGTCATATCTTGGCATAGTTAAACTCCTTTTTTATATTATGATTATAAGCTGTAACTATGTCAATTTTGGACACATTATATCAAATCAAGCCTGCAAAGTTGTTTATATGCACAGAATTTACAAGCCCCGTCGCGAGTTTCACGTATTGGTTCAAATTTTAATTCTTTAATATTTTTAAAAGTTTCTTTTATTTTGTTTTCAATATATTCCATATCAGAAGCGTCAAGTTCTTTATATACACTCTTATTAGGGTATTCTACAAAAATTATACCTGTATGCGCAACTTTTTTGCCTGAAAACTTTTCAAAAGCATACTTATAAAAACAAAGTTGATTGTAATATCCTTCTTTCTCCTGACCTAATGCAATTTTGTTTTCTGTCGCATAATACCCTGTTTTATAGTCAAACAGAGAATATGTGCCGTCTTTATTCTTTTCAATACGGTCAATTTTACCCGTAATTAAATCCCCGTCAACTTCAACCCCTCGAAAACTAAACTCAATATCTTCAACCATATGAATAGGTGTTTGTTTAAATATAGGATAATAGCCTTCAATTACAGCTAAACCCGCTTTTTCAAACTTCTCTTTTGAAGCTTCACTTGTAAATCTTTGGGTATCTAATAACTTGTTAAATTCTCGTGTAATTTCTTCGGTTGCTGGATAATCCCCTTTCTCTTTTGCATATTTAACGGCATTTTCCAAGATTTTGTGAATTACCGTACCAAAATTTGCATTATCCCAATCTGCATCTTCAACATCTATTCCTAAAATCTTTGTGTAGAAAAATTTTCGAGGACAACCGATGTAATCATTCATTCTGCTTAACGAAAGTTCAAGCTTTTCAACTCTTTCCTGAATTTCAGATTTAAATGCTACTTGATTATCATAAACATCTCTTGACAAACTGCGGAAAAATTCAGCAGTAAAATCATCTTCATTATATTCATAAGTTCGGCTGTCAAAATCATAATTTGATAGATTTAACAGATATTTTGTAAGTTGATTCGCTCTATCTCCCTCTTTGTCAGCAAAAGAAATTGTCAAAGCATGTTTTGCCCTTGTTATTCCGACAAATAGCAGTTTTAACAATTCTGTATTTTTTTTACTCTGTGCTTCGTCTTTATCTAAAACTTCCTCTGTTATAAGTTTGTATTCCCCCGGCATTGTAAAGTCTTCCCAGTTGCGAGAAATTAAATTCGGCAAGTATACATACTCAAATTCTCTGCCCTTTGACCCATGGTAAGTCGTTAACTGAACGGCATTTTGAATAATTGTGTTTTTATCCGTTGTAATATCTATCTCATTATTCCAACAATCATCAAGGTATTTTACAAAATCACCCAGCGAACGGGTAAAGTCAAGATTGCCAAATTCAGTTGCTTCCTCAATGATTTTTTTAATCCCCATAAGGTTTTCCATACGATTTTTCTCTTCTTTATAAAAAGCTTCTAAAATTCCCGTACGGTTTACTATTTCAACAACGGTTTCTCTTAGTTGATTTGTGGCAGAGAATTCTTGCAAATATTTAAAGTTTGCTAAAAATTCTTCTATTTTTTGAGGATTTTTCCAGCCGTCTAAATTACGCATAAGCGAAATAAAATCATTCGATTCATCTTTTTTATAGAGTTGTTTTTCGTGCAAAATTCTATTGTAATCTTCTAAATCCAATTTAAACGGCTCGGACAGTAAAAGTCCGAAAAGTTTGTCGCTTGATAGCAAGTAATTATCTAGTGCTTTCATATAAAAATAGAGTAAAATAGAAGAACGAATAGAAAAAATACTTTTACCTTCATCTATCTGAAACGGAATATTTTTTCCCTTCAACATTTCAGCATAACTTTGCAATTCAGGACGTTTTTTAGAAATAATTGCAATCTGAGATAAATCTTTTTCGCCATTTTCATTTTTAGGACAAGAGTCAGAATTTACAAGGTTTTGGATTTCTTCAACAATATGGTTCATTTCCTGTAAACTGTCCCCGAAATGCAAATTCCTGACCTTTTTATCTAACGGTGTAATTTTTGGATTTTTTGCTGTTAATTTTTTAGAAATATTTTTATCCTGAAATTTCTTATTATTTTCAAGGCGGTTTTCATCCTGAGATATAACTTCATAACTGAAATCCAAAATTGACTGAGTAGAACGGTTATTTTCTTTCAGACAAATAACTTCCGTTTGCGGATATTTAATTAAAAAGTTTTCAATACTATCAAGTTTTGCGCCCTGAAAACCATAAATAATCTGATCATCATCACCCACAACAAAAATATTTTTTTCTTCGTTTGCGTCAACTAAATTAAAGATAATTGAATTTTGAGAATCGTTTGTGTCTTGATATTCGTCAACTAAAAAATACCTGTATTTGTTTGAAACCTCACGTAAAAATGCTTTATCATTTTCAAACTCATCAAGAACAAAGTTTATCATATCCGAAAAGTCAATAAGATTATGCTCAATCATTTTTTTAGAATACAATTCGTACAAATTCCAAAGTTCTTTTGCTTTTTCAATATTGTTTTTAATTTTTTCTATTTCTGTGTAACGGGTTTTGTTGCGTGTTTCGCCACGCTGTTCACGTTCATAAATCTCACTTTCAACTTCTTTTAAGCGTGGCATTAAAGTTGGATTAGTTTCAATACAAGCTAAATATTTATCTTTAGTTATGCGTTTAGACTTTAATTTTTCAATATAATCAATAAAATTTTTTGTAAAATAATATCTGTCCCCTCGAGTTGGTACAAAATATTGGAGTTTAATTTCATCAATACATTCACGCATTAAAGAAATTTTTTCCGTTCCGTTGATTAACCTTATACCAACGGCTAAATCAAATTGTGAAGGGTAAAGTTTAATCAAGTCATTACAGAATGAATGATAAGTATAAATATCCACAGAAGTTGCAATTACGCCCATTTTTTTGATTAATCTTTGGCGCATTTCATTTGCAGCAGCATCGGAGAATGTCAAACAAAGAATTGACGAAGGTTTAACCCCTTGCTCTAACATCTTTTCTATTCGGTGTATAACAGTAAAAGTTTTCCCAGTTCCAGGACCTGCCAAAAGCATCACAGGGCCGTTTAATATATCTATCGTTCTTTGTTGATTTTCGTTTAGTGTAATCGCCATTCTTAAACTCCTTTAAATTTATTCTAACATGATTATTTTAAAGGTATGCTATGTCAAATATGGACATAAAATATCCATTCTGTTTTAGCATCATGATAAAAAACAAAAAAATAGTAAATAACGTTAATAGATAAATTAGTTAATTATTTAATAGATATACTCACTATAAATTTGTTTCATGGTTAAAATGACAAGCTTTATGCCTGTCGTTTGCGTTATAGCAGAATTTAAGGAATTGATCTTAGCTGTTAATTCTAAAAAGAAAATAACTCCCCTTATCTTCTAATTTTATGTTTGATCTTGGTGTTTCCAATAAATATTTTATCCAAATATTTCAAAAAAGTTTTTCTTATTTTACCCGGAGAACCGAAAAATATTTCTTCAGATTTTGTAAAATGCTTACCTTGTTCAAGTTTATTTTTTATTAATGTAAGCGTACATATTAAATCTGCTGTTTGGAATAATTTATAATCTTTTGGCAAAACTTGTCTAAAATCACAATCATTACTCAATAATGTATTAAATACTGCAACAAGTATTTGTGTTAGTTGATATTGACCGTTGTCATAATAAATAATAATATTATCAAAATTTGAAAAATATTCAAAGTTGTCACGAATTAATGCTGCTATTTGTTTAGATAGTTGCCTTGTAATTTCAAGTTGTGTAGATTGCGGGTGTTTATGAACAACTAAACTTGCATACGAAATTTCTATATTTTTAGTAAAGCAGAATAATTTATAAAACAACTTGCGGCGAATACTGATATCAACATCTTTGTAACTCTGCTCTTTTCTAACTAAAGGTGCTGTATGAATTGTATGATTTTTAAACCCAATTTCTGTAATAGAATGATCCAATTGCAAGACTTGATCTTTTATGGAATTTTGTTGTTCGTGAAAGACAAATGAAACAATATAGTATGGGGATTTTTCATTAAATTTTCCAAAATCTCCGGATTCATCAACAAATATGCTTAATTCCTTCACTCTATCCCCTTTACTAAAAATGGCAGGAATGACTCCTGCCGTGGTGGACCGAGGCCACATAGCCAGCCCATATCTGTATTATAACACATTGTAACACAAATTTCAAGTGTTACACTAAATTTTTCTATATAAATCCGCTAAATTTTTATTTTTTATAACTTCTAGATTCTTCATTTCCTCGTAATTATTTTGTTCTTTTCCGGTTAATGTATAGTTACAAAATTTAATTTCAGGTAATGATAACAGATTACTAAATACTTGAAAATTGTAGGGATGTTTTAAGTTAACTACCAAATAATCATTTAGATAATTATAAAGCATTTCTTTTTTAATTTCTTCATCTAAACTTTTTATATTTGTAATTTTTACTCTTTTTTTGACTTTTTCTATAGACTGTTCTTTTACAAATTTAGTAAATTCTTGTAAATTTAGAGAGAATTTATCATTTTCATTGAAAGTACTAAGCTTAGAAAGTGCAAGTAATGTTTTTAAAACTAAGTATTGATCTTTTGTATAGCATCCCAGTTTTGAGTTTTTTCCATAAACACTTCCGCAAATGTAGCATTTAAATTTTGTGCAGTTTTCACCTTTTGATACTGCTCCATATCGTCCGCATTTTTTACATTTATATCTTTTCTGTCCTTCAATGTATCTAAAGCTCATAGTTATATTATAATCCACTATTTTTTATAAAGAGGATTATCTTAAGTTATGTAAAGTTACCTATTTACAATGGTTTTCAGGTTTTGACGCAAAAAATTACCTTTACTATAAGGACCCTTCTTTAAATTTATATAGATTGGAAAAGCCAATCTGTTTGAACAAAATTCAAACGCACTAATTATAAGGAGTTCACTATGAACAAATTATTAAATTTAAAGCAGCAAGAGCTTGCTGATCTTAAAACTATTGAAGCAAAAATCGGATCTGGTATTAAGAGTAAAGATTTATCTTCAAAAGAGTTAGAAAATGTTGCGCGGTCAGTTTTAAAAAACTTTAAACGTATAATGGAAACTGATTCGAACAACAATCTTAACGTAGTCGATGTAAATTCAATAGTTGTTCGGGATAGCAATCCTCGTAAACATTCTAAAAAACAACTTCAAAAGTTGAAAAATGCAATCAAAAAATTCGGCTATACTGCACCGATTATCGTAGATGACAAATATCATCTGATATCCGGAGAGCTCCGGCTTCAGGCTATAAAAGATTTAAAAATAGACAAAATTCCTGCTATAGTTCTTGAAAATATAACTGAAGAACAAGCTCGTGCAATACGAATTGCAGATAACCGAATTGCAGAAGACGGGACTTGGAATTTTTCACTTTTAAAAGAAGAACTTGATAAAGTTTTGAAATTCGAGATAACTTTTGAAGATGTTGGTTTTGAAACAATTGATTATGACAAAATCTTTCTATCTAAAAGTTCTGAAGATAACAGTGTCGATAATAGTGAAGATAGTTCCTGGCTTGATGAAAATATTCCAAAGTTGGTTAACAAAGGTGATTTAATCCGGCTCGGAGATCATTTCCTGTTTTGCGGAGATTCATTGGATGAAAAGTCTTTTGAAACCGTAATGCAGGGTGAAAAAGCACAAATAATTATAACCGATCCACCGTATAATTGCCCGATAGATAAATATGTCTGCGGACTTGGCAAAACCAAGCACGAAGAATTTGAAATGGCATCCGGTGAAATGTCAGAAGTTGAATTTGGACAATTTATTTCAAGATTTGTTTCAAATCTTGTGAAGTATTCAGATGACGGTTCACTACATTACCTTTTCATGGATTGGAAAGGTATAAATATTTTACAAAATCAATGCAACAGATTATATAACGAACAGCTTAATCTTGCTGTTTGGAATAAGGGTGTAGGTGGTATGGGTGCGTTTTATCGTTCTCAGCATGAATTAGTTGCTATTTATAAAAACGGCAAAGGTAAACATCAAAACCACATACAACTTGGCAAATATGGAAGATACCGAACGAATGTTTGGGATTACCCTGGAATACGTGCAACAAATCCAGGTTCACTGGAACTTTTAAAGCTTCATCCGACAGTAAAACCTGTTGCAATGTTGCACGATATTCTACTCGATGCATCGAGTAAAAATGAAGTTGTTCTTGATTGTTTTGGCGGTAGCGGAAGTACATTACTTGCAGCAGAACGAGCAAAACGCAGAGCAAGACTTATTGAAATAGACCCGCGTTATTGTGATGTTACCATTTGGCGTTGGGAAAAAGAAACAGGTAAACAAGCAAAAATACTTAAAAATATAGAGGAGATAAACAATGCAGAATAAGGATATCAAAGAAGAAAAAGTAGGCTATAAAAACCCGCCAAAATCAAGCCAGTTCAAAAAGGGACAATCAGGAAACCCTGCCGGCAGAAAGAAAAGAATCATTCCAAAATCATTTTATGAGGCATTTATTATTTGTGCCAATGAAATAAAAACCATAAGAAACGAAAACGGAGTTCCTCAAAGATTCAGTATGTTTGAGATTTTTTGTAAAAAGATTATACAGGATGCTTGTCAAAAAGACGGTTATTCTCGTAAATTCTTAATGGATACGTTCTTGAAAATTGATTTAGAAACAGCATACAAAGCTCTTGTTGAAAAATCTAAACCCAAGACTGAAGAAACTATTGATCATGTAAAACTTCGTAATTACTTAGAGGAAATATATTTGGAAAAATTAAGAGAAGAACAAGCAGAAAGTGAGAAAAACGGGGATTTTTCATAAAAAATTCCCTGCTAATTCCCTGTTCTTTGAAAAAACAGGGAATTAGCTTAATCTCTTGATATTGCTTGGTTTTAAATAATTTCGAGTGAATAATTCGTATAAAATCCCTGTAAAATCTGTTTTGCAGGGATTTTAATAGCCTAAAACCCAGATATAACGGAGCCAATAGCTCGCAGGACTGCTTCCGCCAGTTTATATATTGTAAATTAATATTTGTTTGGGAGGAGTACTATAGATTTTCAGGACATTTGTGATGGGAGTTTTTAGGCAAAGTGACCTAATTTTAGGGCAATAGAGGCAGATTTATAGTGTAGAGATTTGCCGGACTATTTTTGCACTTTTGTCCTAATTTTTGCACTATTTTGCACTAAAAACTTGTCACCCTGAACTTGTTTCAGGGTCTATCCCGCTTGGTATTTAATTTTTAGCGAGTGCAAATAAGTGCAACAAAGTGCAAAAATAATTTATCTTGCATTTTGATATGTGTAGAAATGTCTCTGAGATTGAGATGCAAGACTTGATGTTTCCGAGACAAAGAGCGATTAATGTGTGTATAAAGGAATACGCACATGGCAGAATTTACACCAGAAAAATGTAAACAAATAGCACTCGCAAGACTTGATATTGTTCACAAGTGGCTTGAGTTCAGAAAGAAATCTCAAAACAAACTTCAGGCTGATTATGATTTTGTGAAATTACATAATACTTCAAATTCTCACCTCTTTGAGATTTTAGGCAAGATTTCCCGCGGAAGTTTACACCGTTGGTATGCAATGCTAAACGGAACGGAAGATTACACGAAATTATTGCCACAGTACAAATATAGCAGCGTCGATGAATATAGAACCGTTCTTAATGACGATGAAATAAAAATATTTATGGGATTGCTTTTGCACCCAAATAGACTTTCAATCGGAAAAGCAATCGCGTTAACCAAATATAAATTAAAAGAACAAGGACAGAGTTTTATTCCAGCTGATATTACATTCAGACGTTATGCAAAATGGTTCAAAGATAACAATTATGATAAATGGATTCTTGCCCGTGACGGTGAGAAAGCATTATCTGATAAAGTCGAACCGTATATAAAACGTGATGCAAGTTTGCTTGAAGTCGGGGATATTCTTGTAGCCGATGGACATAAATTAGCCTTTCAAGTAATAAATCCGTTTACAGGAAAACCCACTAGAGCTACCCTTGTTGGATTTTTAGATTGGAAATCAACGGCATTAGTAGGTTATGAAATTATGCTTGAAGAAAATACACAGTGTATTGCAAGTGCCCTGCGTAATTCAATAATCAATCTTGATATGATACCGAAAGTTGTTTATCAGGACAACGGCAGAGCTTTTAGGGCAAAATATTTTACTGATGATAAGGGTTTTACTGAGCTTGGCTTTCAAGGTCTATACTCAAAACTCGGAATAGAAACTGTTTTTGCTCGCCCGTATAATGCCAGAGCGAAAGTAATAGAAAGATTCTTCAAAGAGTTTCAGGAAAGTTTTGAAAAACTTTTGCCGAGTTATATCGGAAGCAGCATTCAGAACAAACCCGCTTATATGATGCGAAATGAAAAATTCCACAAAAATCTTCATAACGATTTTATTCCGACAATTGAAGAAACAATAAAAATGATTGATATGTGGTTGAGTTTCAAGAATTCTCAGCCTTGTCCGAATGCACCAAATAAAACGATTGCTGAAGTTTTAGAAGAACGAAAAAGACAAAATGTTGATATTAATACTCTTGATGATTTGATGCTTGCAACCGAAGTTAAAACAATTCAAAGAAACGGAATTAGGTTTTTAAATTGCGACTATTTTGATGAAAGGTTATACGGATTTAAGAGCAAAGTTATAATTAAATATAATCTCTTTGACCTAACAAGTATTAAGGTTTATACCCCGAAAGGCGAGTATTTATGCACCGCAGAAAGAGTAACCGAAACTCATCCGATGGCAAAATTACTAGGGGATGTAAAAGATTATGAGGATTATAAGCAAAAAATAGTCAGACAACGACAGCTGAAAAAGAAAACAGTTGAATCAGTAAAAAAATATCTTCAAAGTGAGGATATAAAATTGCTTGAAACACAAGTAGAACAATCTGATTATCATTTGCCCCTTCAAATGCCGTTCAAAATGGATTCAAAAAGGGTTCAAACGCTGTTCAAAAATAATTCAGAAAAATATGAGTATTTAATAATCCATAATCCACAAGATGAATGGATTGCAGAGTTTAAAAAGACAAAGGAGTACAGACTTTTATATGAATAAGATTTTTGTAAAAACGCAGAATGTGAAAAACTTTATAGGATTAGTTGAAAATCTAATTAATAAGCCGAAAAATATTCCTAAAATGGGACTTGTTTATGGAGAACCCGGATTAGGCAAATCACAAACAGCATTGTGGCTTGCTTGCAAATACGATGGAATTTATCTTCGTGCATCAAACCTTATGACTGGCAGATGGCTTTTGGAAGAGATGGTAAAAGAGCTTGATGAAATTCCGAGATTTCTGACATCAGATAATTTCAATATCGTGGTTAAAAAGTTGAAACAAAATCCGCAGATAATTATAATTGATGAAATTGATTACCTGATGAATAACTATAAAACAATTGAAACTCTGCGGGATATCCACGATGAAACCGGATGCCCGATAATTTTTATCGGAATGGGTTTGGCACACAGAAAACTTGAACGGTACGAGCATCTTTATGATAGGTTTTCAGAAATTTTAAAGTTTGAAAATTTTGGAATAAATGATTTATCACAAATAATCGGACAACTTTCGGAGATTCCATTTGCTCCGGATGCTATTGAATATATCCATTCAAAATACAACAGGTTCAGACAAATTGTTCAGCTGATAAACCAAATGGAAACTTTTTTAAAGGACAATAATTTAACCGAAATTACAAAAGAAATTATGGAGCAGATTTTATGAATATAGAAAAATTGGTACGACATTTAAAGGAATTTACTCTTGATGAAATTGAAATGATTGCAGAATGTGACTGTAAAACGGAACTTGAACAGCTTTTGAACAAGGGTAAATTGGTCTTTGAACAAGGTTTGTATAAATATAAGGAGCCGGAGCAAAAACAAACTTTTGAATTTATTGCAAAACCAAAATTATACAAAACAAAAAAATCTTATTTAAAGATATGGCTTTGTGTTATTTAAATAACAGAGATTTGACACATTCAACATACAAAGGCTATTGTTATCAACTTAAATATAACATTCTGCCCTATTTTGGCGAAAAATATATTGATGAAATAACCTATGAAATGCTAATAGATTTTATGACTATGATGAAATCAAAATATAAACCTAAAACAGCAAGTAATGGTGTTACTTTGGTTGGAAGTATTATGAAATATGCGTTTTTTGAAGGGTATATAAAATACAACCCTTACTTTGGTGTAATTAATTCAAAATGTAAATAAGGAGATACTATGACAAAATTAGATAAATTATCGCAAGCAGAACAGATGTACATTTATGAGAACCAACCACTCGATTTGATTGGTAAAAAACTTGATCTTTCTCGCAGAACTTTATTCTATTGGAAGAAAGAATACGAATGGGATAAAAAGAAGTTTGAAAACGGCAGAGAACAGGAACTTTTTAATCGTGAACTGCTAAATTTTGCACAAAAAATTATGTATAAAATTTCAAATGATATTGATAATAACAAGCAAACTCCACAGGCAGAAATGTATTCGCTGATGAATATTTTAAAAAATCTGCCACAGGTTAAACAACAAATTACCGAGCCAAAACAAAAGCAAAAGTCTAAAGAGGAAGAATGTTTACCGGAAGATATTGTAAAAATAGTTGAAAGAGATATTTTAGGAATGTAATAGATAATATGTCCATATCTGACATAGCTCACATTTATGATATTATTAAAAAGAGGTAAATATCATGATTAAAGAACTTAGAACTTACGATACAATAGTTGGACTTAGTGACTTTGATGAATATTCATACTGTGAAAAAGACCAAATGTGGTATGAAGATGCAAAAGAAGTTTTGCCTCAACCGGAAAAAGAATCCGAGGTTGTTTCTGATTTAATATGTGAAATAAAGGTGAACCATGATGCAAGTATATGGGACGAAGCTGAAGATTGGAATAAACTTGAAGAGGATAAAGACGGCCTAAGATTATTTGCGGAGTTTTTATTTGGAGATAACTTTGGTTGGGATTGTACAGACAATGCCTTTTTATTAAAAACTCCAAATCAGGTTTTTATAGCAGGGCTCAATGACTATGGTCTTTGGGAAGTGGAATCATTCACTAAAAAGTTGAAAAATCAAGCATATGCAACTGAATATTCTGAATATGGTGGTGTCTTGAAATTTATTGCTTGGACTAATGAAGATAATCAGACAAGATTTGTTATACATTCATATAACGAAAAGGTTGTAATGATACTTTGTCTTGGAGGAAATACAAACGCAATAGTTTCGCCATATATCTTGAAGTTACTCAATGAACTTTCTGTTCCGACTTTTGTAATTTGTACGTTCCCATTTTCGTACGAACCAAACAAGAAAAAGACTTTGGCTTTAAGTTGTTTAACTGAAATCAATAAACTTAATGATAACAGGTATTTTCTGCGAAATGACGATCTTCTCGACTTGAACAGTCATTATACTTTAGAGCAGATGTTCGGATTTCAAAATGAAGAAATCGCAAGAAAAATAAATGAAAGGAATTAAGCGGTATTGTTTACAGGTATTATAAGGTTTAGTTATAGTTACCTTCGCCATTGATATTTTAGGCGATTTAATCGAAAGATTTAGTTTTGGTGAGTCCGATACATAAAAATCAGGTGAGAATTCATAAAAATTATAATTTTAAAAAATTTATAAATGCCCGATGCTGGCATAGACGTATTTTATAATTTTTCTGTAACAGATAAAAAAGGAGAAAATTATGAAAAAGATTGTCAGTTTAGTTTGTTTATTAGCGTTAGTTAATGCATTTATTCCGGCTTTTACCGCTACAAAAGTTCCTGCAGGAACGACCATTCCAATTTCAATTAATCATCTGATTCCAAATTTTCTTCATCCGATAATGTATAATTAATTACTTCTTCTGATGTTATATTGCTTGTGTCTAATTTCACTTCTACTGTTTTTATTAATGAAGCATCAGGAGCAACAAGGTTTTTGTAAATATCTTTTGAAACTTGTTGAACAATATTTTCTTTCAAAGTTAATCTCGTAAAACTATTTTCGCTATGGTATCCGTTTACTAAAATATTATCAAGATAATGAACAACAGGAGCATTTGTTGTTATGTTTATGCTTTCGTTCATTCCAAGATTAAAATTACCTGTTTTTTGTGTATACAACTGAACATCTGACGGTACAAGGTTTCTCGTATTATTATCTACAACTACAATATGATTATAATCTGACGTATCGTGATTACCGTTTATAATTGTTGCTTTATTAGTAATATAAGCATCTTTTATTGTTAAATCCGTCATATTTGTTGTAACTGCTGCATTATCTGCATATAAAGAATTGAAAATTACACCGTGGTTATTATTTGTATCCGTATCTATATTAATTTTTACATTATTTGCAACATAATTTCCGTCTTTAATATTATAATTTGTACGAGTACCGCCGACAGATACAACATCATCTTTTGATACACCTCTTACTTCAAAAACAATCGGTTCTTTTGTAATATCTGATGTTGCATTGGAATCAAAAACAATATTATCCGCAACAAGTTTAACGTCAACTATTCTGTTACCGCTTTCATCTTTCAAGCCAAGCCCTAAAATATCTGCATTTTTAATTGTTATGGTTGAATTTCCTTCACCATTTGCATAAGCATCATAAGCCTCAATTATAATTTGTTTTCCTATTGCATTTCTTGCTTCCTCAGCAATTGGTAAAATTGAATCGTCATCATCAAGGTGTTCTCCGTACATTGAAATGTTATTAATAACTAAATTTTTACCTTTTTGTTTAACACTTATTGTGTTTCCGAATACCAAGTTTTCTATAGTTGTTTCATCTTCAAGATCAAGAACGATTTGGCCCAAGCCTTTTGTTCTTGCTTGCGCTATTCTTAGTTTTTCACCGACTTTATTTGATCTTCCGTCAAAATATATTGAATCATAAGCTTCAAGATACACTCTTGAATCGGGATTTCCGAGATGATCTTGTATCATTGTCAGATTTTTGCCGTCTTCGCCTATATTTTCACTTGCAACAATTGACACATTTTGTCCTGAAATCACATAATCTCCGATATCTCCCGCATTTTTTACGGAATATGATTTATATGGAGCATAACCCTGCTCATCGGGTTCGCCTGTTTGTATCATATCTGCTGCCGTCAAGACTATATTTCCGTCTGATACAATATTATAAAGATTTAAATCAGATTCTTTTGCTCTTAAATTAATAAAGCGTTTGTCTGTTTTATTTTCGTTTTCGGCTTTTGCCGTTATTTTGCCGTCAATTTTAACATTTATTGATTCATCAGGAACTCTTGTTTCTGCTTTTGTTGAAACTCCGGGTTTTGGAGCATCTGTTCTTCCGATATCACCGTCTGATACGGTTAGCATTAAATCTCCGTTTGATACAAGTAGAGTTTTATATGCATGTTTATCGTTGTTTGTTTCCGAACCGTTCAATATAGAACCGTTTGTTTGATTTATTATAATGTCTTTTGCAGATGTAATATAGTTATCGTTATTTGAATCAGCTTCGCCGATATAAATGTTTGAATTTTGGTTTGTTATATTTATATTTTTAGCATCAGTTTTGATTAAGCCTTCAATATCTATACCTTTGGAACCTGTATTTGTAAGACTTATTTCATCATTAACATTATGAATTTTGCCTGATGTTGCCAGATAAATACCACCGTTTGAAGATGTATTTGCAATATTTGTTTCACCTTTACGGTTTAATATATTTGCACCTATTTGAAGTGAACCTTTATCAGTGTTATTTAAATTAATCATTCCGTTTGTATTTTCAACAATTCCGTTGACTACTGCACCATTAACCGTTGAAATAACAATATTTCCGCTTTCACTATTAGCTATTTTGCCGTTAGTAGTCAATTTATCGGAATTTTCTTCTGTTGAAATATTTATATTTCCGTTTTTAGTTTCAATATTTGAATCAGATAAAAGATTTATAGCACCTTTTTTGTTTGTAATTGTAATATTACCATCAGTATTCTTAACAGAAGAATTTATTGATGTAGAATTACTGTTTGTTGTTATTCCAATGTTGCCTTTGGTGTTTGTGATATCGCCAATGATTACGTTTGTTCCGTTTGTGCTTGTGATTGTTGTGTTACCCTCGCCATTTACGACATTACCGCTTTGTGAATAACCGTTGGTACTTGTCAAAGTTATCTCACCTTTATTTGTCGAAACATCTTTGACAGACAAGCCGTTTGATGCTATTGTTACATCACCGATATTTGTTGAAACGGCTCCCGATATACCTGTTGTGCCGTTATTTGTTAGTATAATATTTCCGTTTCCGTTGGTTATTGCTCCTGATATTGCAGCTAAACCTAAATTATTTGAGATATTAATATCTCCTGTTTCATTCAAAATAGCATTTGATATTGTTAAACCATTCAGAGAAGAAATAACAACATCATTATTTTTATTTGATACAGTTCCTGATATATCAATTTTTTGGGCATTATTAGTATTTTTAATTGCAACGCCGTTTGTTGCTGAAACAGTTGATACATCCGTTAAGAATAAATTGCCTTGTTTGTTTTCTATATTAACAGTTCCGTCATAGGTTTTTATATCTGTACCTATACTTGTGCTTACTGAATCTGTTGTTATACTAATATTGCCTTTGGTATTGGTTATATCACCGATAAATACATTAGAACCGTTTGTACTTGAAATAACAGTATTACCTTCTTTGTTTACAATGTTGCCTGACTGGCTGTAACCGTTGGTACTTGTCAGAGTTATATCACCTTTATTTGTTGAAATACCTGCTATTGACAAGCCGTTTGATGCTATTGTTATATTACCTATATCTGTTGAAATCTTATCTGATATTATGCTGTTACCGTTTGATGTTACAGTTATATCAGCATTTTGTACTTCTATAGCATTAGATACTACTAAGTTTGAAGTTGAATTGTTTGCTATATTAACATTCCCGTTATTTTCGATTTTTCCTGAAATATTTGCTTCATTATTTCCGGCTTGAGTAATATTTAATAAGCCGTTGTTTGTAATATCTCCGGAAACGGTTAATCTTGCTCCGGAATTTGTTATGGCTACATCTCCTAAAGCGTTATTTATTGAATTTGATATTATTAAATCATTATTTATATTTGTAATATTTATATCACCGTTAGTATTTGAAATAGCTCCTTTAGCATGAATTCCGTTATTTGATAATATATCAATATCTCCGTCTAAATTTGTTATATCAGAATTAATGCTTAGTTGATTACCTGTATTATTAAGTGTAATACCATCAGTTGCTGTAACGCTCGATAATTCTATATTACCTTTTTTATTTTCAATGTTAACCGAACCGTCAGATGTTTTAATATCGGAAGCAATACTCGTACCGGCACCGTTTGTTGTTATTTCAATATCACCTTTTGTATTAGTAATATCACCGATAATCATATTAGCGCCGTTAGTGCTTGAGATAACAGTGTTACCTTCTTGATTTATGATATTACCTGATTGGCTGTATCCGTTGGTACTTGTCAGTGTTATTTTACCTTTATTTGTCGAAACATCTTTGACAGACAAGCCGTTTGAAGTGATTGAAACATCTCCTGTATTTGTTGAAACAGAATTTGAAAGAATTGAGTTTCCACTGTTTGAGATTAAAATATTTCCGTTATTGTTGGTTATTACGCCTGAAATTGTTGCCAAACCTGAATTATTAGAAATATTAATATTTCCTGTTTCATTTGAAATTGCGTCAGATATTGTCAAACCGTTCAATGATGAAATGTCGACATTTCCTGTTTCGTTCGTTACTGTGTTTGAAATTGTCAAATCTTTTAAAGATGAAATGACGATGTCATTATTTTTGTTTGAAACAGTTCCGTCAATATTCAATTTTTGTGCGTTATTTGTGTTTTTAATCGAAATACCCTCAGTCGCAGAAACATTAGATAATTCTAAGTCGCCTTTTTGGTTTTCTATTGAAACTGTGCCGTCTGATGTTGAAATATTTGATGCAATATTTGTGCTTGTTGAATTTGTTGTAATTCCAATGTTGCCTTTGGTGTTTGTGATGTCGCCAATGATTACGTTTGTTCCGTTTGTGCTTGTAATTGTCGTGTTGCCCTCATTATTTACGACATTACCGCTTTGTGAATAGCCGTTTGTGCTTGTTAAAGTTATTTCACCTTTGTTTGTTGAAACATCTTTAACAGACAAGCCGTTTGAAGTGATTGAAACATCTCCTGTATTTGTTGAAACAGAATTTGAAAGAATTGAGTTTCCACTGTTTGAGATTAAAATATTTCCGTTATTGTTGGTTATTACGCCTGAAATTGTTGCCAAACCTGAATTATTAGAAATATTAATATTTCCTGTTTCATTTGAAATTGCGTCAGATATTGTCAAACCGTTCAATGATGAAATGTCGACATTTCCTGTTTCGTTCGTTACTGTGTTTGAAATTGTCAAATCTTTTAAAGATGAAATGACGATGTCATTATTTTTGTTTGAAACAGTTCCGTCAATATTCAATTTTTGTGCGTTATTTGTGTTTTTAATCGAAATACCCTCAGTCGCAGAAACATTAGATAATTCTAAGTCGCCTTTTTGGTTTTCTATTGAAACTGTGCCGTCTGATGTTGAAATATTTGATGCAATATTTGTGCTTGTTGAATTTGTTGTAATTCCAATGTTGCCTTTTGTGTTTGTAATGTCGCCAATGATTACGTTTGTTCCGTTTGTGCTTGTAATTGTTGTATTGCCCTCATTATTTACGACATTACCGCTTTGTGAATAACCATTAGTGCTTGTTAAAGTTATTTCACCTTTTTTTGTTGAAACGTCTTTGACAGACAAGCCGTTTGAAGTGATTGTTATATTTCCTGTGCCGTCTGTAATATTATTTGAAATGGCACTTGTAATTATGCTATTTCCGTTTGATGAAATTACTATATTGCCGTTTTCATTTGTTATTGCATTTGATATTGCCAAATTTGAGATTGACTGATTATCAATCCTGATATTTCCAATATTGTCGATTAAGCCTGCAATATTAACTGTTCCACTACCTTTTTGAGTAATTGCGAAATTTCCTATATTATCTATATCGCCTGTTATGTCAATTTTACCACCGCCATTTGCAAAGAAAACTTCACCATCAAGATTTGTAATTTTACTTTCTGATGTCAAATCACCATTTGTATTGAATATGGATAAATCTCCCTTTTTGTTGATTATGGAGCCTTTAATATCCAAACCATTTTTAGACGATATTTCAATACCATGGTCATCATTAGTTAATTCGGCATTAATAGTCAGTTTTTCGGAACTTCCGCTATTTTGAATTAGAATGCCGTTTGTTGCTTCAATGTCTTTTGCACCTTTAAATTCTAAATTACCTTTTTTATTGTCTATCTCAATCTTGCCATCAGATGTTTTAATGTTTGAATCAAATTGAGTGTTTAATGAATTTGTTTCAATTCCAATATTACCTTTTGTATTTATTATATCTCCGTTTATTGTGTTTGAACCGTTAGATAATGATATTAAAATTTTGCCGTAATCCGTTGTAATATTTCCGTTTTGAGTATATCCGTTTGTTGATGTAATAGTAATATCACCGGCTTTTTCTACAACTGCAGAGCCTAAAGTCAAACCGTTTGATGTTACTACGATATTGCCGAAATCAGTAGTAATTGTATTTGAAATTACACTGTTTCCGTTAGATATAATATTAATATTTCCATTTTTAGTTGAAATATTTTTGCTTATTGTTAAATCAGAATACGAATTGTTAGTAATATCAATAACACCTGTATTTGCAATTAAAGATTGAATTACGCTATTGCCGGTTCCGTCTTGTGTAATAACTATATGACCTGAATTTTCGATATTCCCGCCAACAAATAATTCATTTCCGGAATTGGTAATTTGTACATTTCCAATGGCATTTGTTATTGCTCCTGCTAATACCAAATTCCCGGCTGTATTAGAAACGATAAAGTTTCCGTTTTGATTTGTAATATTTTCAGTAAGACTTAAGCCGTTAGTTGAAGATATTTCAATATTACCGGCATCGGAATTTGTGATAGGAGCATTAATATTTAAAGCACTACCGGTATTTTCAATACTAACACCTTTCGTTGCTTTTATCGCAGATGTATCAGTAAATGTTAAACCGCCTTTTTTATTTTTAACTTCTATTGTTCCGTCTAAAGTTTCTACTGTTGAATTAATATTTGATGTTGTAGAATTCGTTATAAGTCTGATATTACCTTTGGTATTTTCTACTTTACCGTTTATTGTTGCAGATGTGCCCTCGGCGTTTATTAATGTATTTCCGTCTTTGTTCGTTATATTTGCATTTTGACTGTAGCTATTTGAACTTGATACGGAAATGGTACCTTTTTCAGTTGATATATTATTATTAATACTTAAATCTTTTGACGAGATTGAAATACTTCCTGTTTTATTTACAACGGTATTATCAAGACTCAAAGCGTTTAATGATGATATTTTAACATCACCTGAATTTGTATTGTTTACTGTCCCAGCAATATTGAGGTTTTGAGCATTGTTTGTATTTTTAATCGAAATACCGTCGGTTGCTTCAACACTCGACGTATTTTTTAATGTCAAATTGCCTTTTTTATTTTCTATTGCTATGTTACCTGCGGAAGTTTTAATATTTGATGCGATATCTGCGCTAACTCCGCTCGTTGTAATACTGATATCACCAATAGCATTTGTAATATTGCCGTTTATTGAAGTTGTGCCATTAGAAACGATAATAGCAGTGTCACCTTGATTATTTATTATTGCAGCGTCTTGCTTGTAATTATTTGTGCTTGAGATTGAAATGTTGCCTTTGTCGGCTGTAATTACATTATTTATATCTATACCGTTCGAATCAATTGTAATATCTCCGAGCTCACTTGTAACAGCATTTGAGATTACCGTTTTTCCGGCATCTAAGATAACAATCTCTCCACCTTTATTTGTAACACCTTTCAGAAGTTCGATTCCGTCAGTATTCACATTTGTTATACTTATTTTACCTGAACCTGTATTCAGTATATCGGATTTGATAACTAATTTGTTTGTATGATTATCTCCGTTATATATAGAAATACCTGTTTTTGCCTTAATTGAGGAATTATCCCCGGTAATAAATTTCCAACCTGGATTTAAAATATTGACAGAACCTTCAACAGCCTCAATATTCGAATTTAAATCAAAACCGGCGGTTTCAAAAACAATATCACCGTTATTATTAATAATAGAATCATAAATACTTGCCATTCCGTTATGATTGTTAACTATTTTTATTAAACCGTTATTATTAGTAATTTTACCGGTTTGATTATATCCGCCTTGTGAAGAGATTATTACATCTCCGTTTTGATTTTCAATACTGCCGGAGAAATCAATTCCTTTATTGTATTCTTTATTTGTAATATTTATATCGCCATTTTTGTTTTTAATTTTAGAAGAAATTACAAAAGGTGTATAGCTGTCTTTAATGATATTTAGATTTCCGGTATGAGAAATATTACCTGAAATATCTGAAGCTCCGTTTTTGATATCAATTAAAGTTTCGCCTGAAGCAATAATAGAATCTTGTACTTCATCTAAATTATTGATTACCGGATTTATATCCAAACCATTGTTTGTAACAATGTTAAGAGTTCCTTCGCCATTATTAATGATACCTTCTAATACAAGTTTTCCGACTGAATTAATTATCGTATTAGTGCTGTCATATCCTATATATGTTACTCCTCTTTTTAAAGTAGCACCATTTGCACTGAATATACCGTCAATAGATTTATTTGATATATTTGAAACATTTAATTGTTTTGATGTTTTATTATCAATAGATATTGCCTGATAACCTTTAGCCATTGTTATATCTGCATCTATTACACCCGCAACATTGGAACCGTCTTTTTTTGTTATGGTTATATTTCCGCCGGTTTGACCAACATTATACAAATAAATCTGATTATCCGTGTATATAGCTTTAATATTATCATTCTCTCCAAGATTAATCATGTTCTTTTGACCTGTTGTTTCATCAACAATAAGGTTATTTAACATAGAGTCTGTTATTGTTATAGTTCTGTCAGAATATCCTGTGGCTAATTTACCTTTTATATCAACTTCGTTAGCTTTTATGTTAATATTTTTTCCTGCGAAAATTTTATCATTTGCTTTAAGAGTTAATTTGGCATCATTTTTCTTTAATGTTATATCAACATTTCCTTGCTGTGCTTCTAAGTTCAAATTGTTAGAAACAATTGAATCAAGGTCAAATACAATATTTCCGCTTGTATTTTTAATATTTAATGCACTATTAGATGTAATGTCATCATAAAATATAATATCAGGTACCAAACTTACATCTAAAAAAGGATTTGATGTATCAAAGTAGTTTGTAATAGTTATACCGTCAGGAGCATTATTTTGCGAATTGCTTAAATAATGGACTCCTGTTGTCGGTATGTTTGCAAAATTGGAACCGATAAAGTTTTCAATATAATAATATGCAGATACACCGCTCAAAGCTTTTTCACTGCCTTTAAATTTCTGCATGTTTTTGCCGTTTATAAATAAACCGCTTTGAGCAGATGCATTCAAGTCAATTCCATTAAAGACAATTGATCTTTGCGAATAGTTATCAATCACAAAATTTGATGCTGCAGTTTTTATGCTGCCTGTTCCTGAAATTTCATTATTACGAATATTATTAAGTTTAATGACTGAAGAATTCGGACTTATATAATTAAAGACTATTGCATATTTTTTGTTGGCATCGTCTTCTATTACATCTTGTTGAGCCTTAGTTAAACCTGACTCAAGAGTTTGTTTACGTGCGATTAATTCTTCTTTTACCTGAGTATTATCGTCTATTTTTGTTGAAATGCTATCAATCGTGGATTGTATACTATTTTGCGTATTTAAAATATCAGCGTATTCTTCACCAATATTTTTATTATCTTTTGTTACAATTTTATTTGTTAAAATATATTGGTTATTGTATGTTGTAAAATCACCCTTGTCTGTTGCACTAATTAAAGCCTTTTCAGAATTCATTGCATTTGCCATTACTGTTTTTTGTTCAGATGATAAACCGTAATCATTTGCATCTAAAAATTCAGAAATTGTTGGAGCAGTGATATATTCACCCTCACGTGCTCCGCTATAAATTTGTGAATTTATATCTTCGATTTCTGCAAGTCTTGTATTGTAACTTGTTAAAATTGTATTATACTTTTCTTCCAAAACCCCTGAAGCCATAACAGTTGTTTTTATTTTATTTTGAATAATATTATTTACTTCACTAACAGTTTTAAATGTATAGCCATTTTCTTGTAAATTTTGTATATAATCCGTAATTTCTTTATTTTCAGCATAATCTTGTTCCAAACTTGATTTTTTATCATTTAACGAAGTTATGGTTTCAGTAATTTCTGTAATATTATCTTTTGTATTTTTTAAATCAATCTGTATAGAAGCAATATTATTTTGCTTCATATTGTCAATATCAGCAATACCGTCATTTTTTAATGCGTATTCATAATCATAAAAACCATAGGTTGAAGAATCAATTGAGCCGTCTTGATTGATTTTCATATACCTATCGTTACCGTTACCCGCAATAATTTCACCATCCAATTTAAGAGATCTTGTGTGAGTAGATGTAAAGTTTGATTTATTACCTTTGCTTGTAATCGGAATGCCAAATACTACACGACAAACGGATTCATAAGACACTTCAGAACTTTCTTTTCCTGCACCTGAAGAATATGTTATATCTATATCGTTTCCTGAAATTACTTTTGCACCGCTATTAATATTAAGTTTATTATTTACTTTCTTTGTCAAAGAACCTTTTTCTGTTGAAGTCGGTATAGCAGCTTGAGCTTCCGTATGAGCATATTGAGTCAGGTTACTTGTTGAATTACCCATAAAGTCAATATCTACATCATTACCTGCTTCAATAACACCGTTATTATTTATTTCATTATTGATTTCTACTTTTAAATAAGATTCAGCCTGAGGATCTTTAAAACCAAAGTGTTCTGATTTTGCATTTGCTCTTGCCTCAAGATCATTTTTTGAATCTAAATTAATATCAACTTTAGAGTCGCTGTATAATTTTGACTTATTATCAATATTTAGAGTATTATTACCGGTAACATTCAATGTATTTGAGTTTTTAGGACTTGCAATAAAACCTGATGCTTTGGCATTTGTTTGTTGTTTAAATTTTGATTCGGTTAAGATTTCAAGTTTTAGTTTGTCTTTAGCTCTGAGCTCAGAATTTTCAATATTAATTTTGCTATTTTCTTTTATATTATTTGTTATATCTAATTTTTGAGAAGCATAAAATCCGCTGCCTTTACCATAATATGTTAGGTGCTTATCTCCGGTTGAAGCAACATTTGCAGCTGATTTCAGATTTACATTTCTGGCTTTAATTTTTGAATTTTTAACATTTAATTCAGCATTGGAATTATATTCTTGAGAATATACATTTTTAGATACAGCAACTATTCCTTCTGAAAGGCTATCGGAAGAATCAGCGATTAGAGTATTATTTTTAACGTTAAGGCCGACATCTGACAGTGAATTTATCTCTGAATTTTCTACGTTCAATTTTGTATTTGTATCAAATTTTACATTATAATTTATTGCACCGGAGCCAATAACACCACCGCTATATTGATGTGTTATAGTATTTGATTTATTAGTTGCAACGTTAGATAGATTCATACTGTTAACTTTTTTATTTGAATCAGTTATCAGATTTGAAAGCGTTAGTATTGAATCACCTTTTATTTCATTCTTTAAAACTAAGTTACCGGCACCAATAACTCCGCCTGCTCTTGAAGTAAGATCAAAGTCAGTATTTCTGTTTGTATTAATTTCAGCAGTTAAAGAACCTGAGTTAAAGTTTCCGCTCAAATTAACATTTGTATTTGTTTGCATTGATGATTCTAATGATGTTTTAAGTCCGGAAACAAATGCCACAATAGCAGAGAACATACTTACTTTATTTAATGCGGTATTGTTTATATATATATTTGCAGCATTAGAAATTGTATTATTTCCGGCAATGTCAACTTTTAAATCACCGTTCGCCGTAGCAGTTATTTCTGCAACACTAACACCCAAAAGCGTTGCAACTGTACTGTCAAGACTTGCATCATTTACTTCATTTTGCATTGCTTTAATTACTAAACTGTCGGCATTGTGTTCATTTGCCTTTAATTTTGCATTTATTTTTGCTTTGTTTGTTACTTTAGCTTCTGTTCCTGTATATACACCTAAAATGCTTGAATTTACGGATAATATTTTTGAAGTTGCTTTAATATCAGATGCCTTTGTATTATCGGAATGTTTGACACCTGTTAAAATTTGAGTTTGTCCTACGTTATCAACAACCAATCCGTTTAAACTGTCAATGCCTGCTGTTAATTCAGCATCCATAGTAGCACCTGCCCCACCCAGTGCAGCTGCAGAAATACCTGTTACAGATACAACGTTTGTTCTGGAATTGACGCTCATTAAATCAGAATCTGCAATTATATTTAAACCGTTTGATGCAATTTTTCCGTTAACATTTTCTATAATTGCTTTTGTAATAGATTTTTCTTCTGCGGTATTTTTAATATATGTTATAGGAGCTACCAAACTTACTATAGTTGTTCTCAAAACAGAACTTAAATCAGCATTATTTGTTGCATTTATGTTAATTGCGCCTGATGCTTCAATATTCGTATCACCTGTAATAATTGCTACTATTTTATTTATATCCGTAGCATCCGTTACTGATATACCAAAAGAAGCACCGCTAACTAAGACCGAAGTGCCTGTTAATTCAGCTTTTGCATCGGAATTCGATATTACATTAACATTATCTGCAGAGATTGTTGAATTTGCTATTTTTGATGTTGTATCCGAGCTGTTTACATAAAGTGCGCTTGAACCCGCAACTGATACACCTGCAACATTAACATCTGTATTTATTATTTCAACATTGTTTTTAAATTCGGAACTTAAGTTTACATCTCCTGCTGCATTAATCTCTCCGCCTGATGTTTCCGCTAATGTATTATTATTTAATTTGACGCCTTTTATTCCGACACCGATAGCAGCACCGCCAACTGATGTATTTACATTTTTTAGAGATAACTTATCGGAATCAATTCCTTTTAGTTTGGATTGTGCATTTATATTAACATCTTCAGTTGTCGAAATATTAGCATTTGATGATGCTATTGAACCTGTTTTCAAATTTTCCGGAGATGATGTCGGAGTATAGTAACTCTGACCATTTTGAGAGGTTTTATCATATAAATTTTTAGATTCATCTTTTGCTTGTGTAATATTGCTTTTTTCTTCCGAAGTTGAATATTTATCACTTCTTTTGCCTAAACGAAGCCCGAATACATCACCTGCTATACCACCAATACCTAGTGCAACACCAACATTTGTATTACCTAATGCAATTTCTGATGATGAATTTACATCAACATTTCTTGCACTGATTAAACCATCTGTTTCAGATAAAATTTGAGCTTTAACTAAATTATCCGAATCAAAGAAATTTACGTTTGCACCTGCAAATCCTGCACCGCCATATACGGCTACCATTGTATTTGATGATTGCATCTTATCATTGGCTAAAACGGTTACATCATCCGTTAAAAATATTTGTTTGTTCTTGACATCTATTGTTGCGGTTGTAGTTGAATCAAGTTCATTAACAAGAGTGTCAACCAAAATACCTGCACCAACGATACCTGCAGATACACCGACGTTTCTGTTTGTTATAACCTTATCGGAATATGCTTCAACATCAAGTGAAGTTGCTTGTTCTATCTCTGTTGATATAACATCTGCCGAAGTTTTATTTTTGTAAATATTATAAATATTTCCGGTTGTACCGCTTACACCTGTTGCTGCAACTGCAACACCGCCAGAAACATTAATTATTTTATCCTGCTTACCTTTATTTGCAATAACTTCAATGTTTCCTGCATTTTCAACGGTTGAATTTTTAATTGATGCTTCTGTTTCTTTTAAAACATGGTTTTTTACAACATTTGCAACAACACTGACACCTTCTATAGCAACGCCAACAGATGCTAAAACATTTAGACTATATAAAGATGAATTTGATAAAACAGAGATATCTTTTGTCGTATCAATAACAGACTTATCAATTGTTGACTTAATAGTATCAGCATAATCGTTAATAACAACTAAACCTACACCTGCAACAACGCCGGAACCTGCAACGCCTGCTTGAATATCTCTTGTTTTTGTATCGTTATTTGCATTTACATTTATTGAACTGTTTTCAACTGTTGTGTTTAAAATACCTGCTTTTGTTTCTGATTTATATGTATTTATTGCAGGGTTTATAGCAAGGGCAACAGTACCGGCTCCGCCTCCTGCAACAATTACATGAGTTGAATTTTGGTCGCTTTGAGCATTTACGTATGTTTGAGAAGCTTTTACCTTAACATTTTGAGCATTGTCCCATTGTTGCTTTTGTTCATTATATATTGCTGTTTGCTCAGATGTCGGGTTTTTAGGTAAAACAGGCTCATCCATTTTTAATTTGTCGATTTTAGCAACTGTTTTATCGGTATTGTCATTTTTAAGTACATTAACTCCGGCATACCCGGTTCCGCCACCACCAAGTGCTGCTAATACCTGAATATTATCTTTTATATTTTTTGCATCTGCCCTTAATCTGTTTTCTATATCTAAATCAGAACCGTTTGTAATGAGAGAATATACGTTAGAATTATCTTTTGTAATTAAAACTGACGCACCAACCCCGACTTGACCTGACCCTGATATTGCGCCTGAGATTATATTTTTAATGGAATAGTCTTGTGCAACCACATCAAGATTATTTGCACCGATTACACTATTTGAAACTTCTGCCTCTATTTCGTTTTTGACATTTTTAATAATCCAGGCACCTGCAAAAGCCAAAGCTGCACCTGCTGAAACATCATAAAACATATTCCAGTTTGTGAAGTTTGCACCTTGTTTTAGACCTGTATATTCACCTTTGTCATTTTTTGCAAGCAGTTTTTCATCATAATTATCATCAGAGAAATTATCTCTGTCATACTTATCCTGAGCATTTTTTGTTCCGCCAAAAGAATTTATTGATGATGCGTTTACGGTTACATCTTTTGAATCAATAACACTATCAAAGATTTTTGCATTTACTGTTTTATTCAAAATATCATAATTTATTGTTCCGCCGACTGCAGCAAGTGCATCAGGGCCTGCAACAGACGCGGTTACGCCTCTTGAATAAAGGGTTGTTTCGTCATATGCTGATACATCAAGGTTATCAGAAGTTAATATCTTACCCTTAACAAGCGAATTTACGGAATTTCTTATTATGTTTAAAACAATATTTGCGGCAGCCATAGTATTTTTCTTCGCAAAAGCAGCTCCTACAGCCGTGCCGGTTGACTTCTCATTTGATTGAGCTGCTACGGAAACATTATCTGCAATAATTTCTTTATCATTACCGTTATTAATTTCTGCTGTTAAATCATTTTTCTGAGAATTAACAACAACATTACCGTTAACGCCAAGTCCTGTGTTTGCAGAAGAGTAATTTAGAGTTCCCGCAACATTTAAATTATCTGTATTAGAAGTCGCAGAAACATCAATATCACCTGATGCCAAAACATCGGAATTAACTATTTTTGATGACATAGCATTATGTATAAAATCCAGATTTAAAGCACCATTAAACAAAAAACCTGTAGAGGTTTCGTTAACTATTGCTCCCGCAACAGCAACATTGGTAAAATTATTTTGTGCCAAAGATTGTACAGACAAGTCATTTATATCTGTCAGTGTTGAATTTTGAACAAGAGCGTTTATAGTATTGTTAATATCATTATAATTTGTGGCAAATCCTGCACCAACGCCCAGCGTACCTCCGTTTAAATATGCTCCGCCGCCTGCAATATCAAGTATTGTAATTTGTGAATTTGCCGAAACATTTGCAGTTATTAATTTTGAATCATCAGTTGAACTGACTGCAGAATCATTTATAATAGCTTCTATTGTAGGTGTAATTGTATTTCTGGTATACGAACCTCCTGCCGCACCTCTAAACCCTGTTGCTTCTGCTTGAGAATTTGCACCAACTCCGGCTCCGATTGCTATATCAACAATTTTATTTGTATTGTTTGATGTAACATTTAAAGTTGGTGTCGGAGCTGAGAACTCAACCGTAGAACTGTTTATTTTTGACGAAATCTTTCCGTTTTGTCTGTAAAAATTAAGTGCTGCGCCTGCTCCGACTTTTTTTGATTTACCGAGTCCGCCTGACATATTTATAATTCTTGATTCTTTGTTTGATATAACATTAAAAGCAGAGCCTGTATTTACTGTCGTGTTTGATATACCGCTTTCAACATTTGTTGTATCCATTGTTAAATTTACGGCACCGGCACCTGATAATGAAAACGGTGCTAAGGCATTACCAACAGGATTTTTCATGTATTGATCTTCATTTTCAAAAAGATTTCCAAATACTTCATTATTGTCGTTTTTTGCCTTATCAACGCCACTATCAATTTTTGATATATTTTTATTTTTTTGTACTACACCGCCTGAAAAAGCAGCAGCGACAGCCAAATTTAAGGTTTGTGAGTATGTATTTGCATTAATTGCCGTATTTAGAGCAGATGTAGTTGTCGAATTTTCAACTAATGCTTTAATATTTCTTTCAATAGATGTGTAATTAACATCAGCACCTATTGCAACACCTTTAGAACTTTCCTGAACATTATTATCAATTTCTTTATATTGAGAAACCCAAGCACCTGTCGCAATAATGTTTGTTATTTGATCTTCAGCTTTTCTTTCTTCTTTCAATTCCGCCTGATTAGCATCTTCTCTCAAATTTATTTTTCCGCCGGAAGTCTTAATGACTCCGTTTCCGGCATTAACATTAACATTTTTAGCAGTTATTTCAGAATTATTTAATACATTAGAATAGGTATTTCCTTTTAGTTTTTGAACATTAACTGAGCCATCAATACCAATTGACTTACTTCTTGCACCTGTTGCAATTGCCGTAATATATGCTTGTTCGTTAGCGCTTGTAACATTAACATCACCATTTTCAGAAGTTACTGTTGAGTTTTCTATTTTTGCAACGGCATTATTGTTATATATATCCCATATAACATTTGCACCGACACCAAAAGAATCGGTATCCATTTGAGGTACATATTCCCAATCAGGCTGTCCCGGAAGTTTATAATTGAGTTTGTTAATTAATACATCAATCATGCCGGCAGCGTTGTAACCGATAACCGAATTTACCGCATTTACGGTTAAATCTCCGTCCAAATTTATATTGGAATTATTTCTGATATCTGCAAGAGTATTATTAACAACTTCGTTGTAAATTATTGAAGCTGAAACATCAACACCCTCAGCAGCAGAAGAAGTTTGAGCAAAATTGTTGAAAAATCCCGTTAATCTAAATTTTGGCAAGATGGCATCAGTTACAGTAGAAGTTATATTCTGATTAGCTACACCCGTAAAATCGGCACCTGCACTATATGATGCGGTACTTCCCGGATAAATAAAAGATAAATCCCATTTGCCGTTTGCTTCCGATGCAAAATCACCGCCAAACTGAATTTTATCTACACCGTAAATATTAAATGGTAAATTTACGCCAAAAGTTATAGCCCCCTGATTCATAGGTAATTCTGTGGTCGAATAAACATCTATATTATCAGCATATATTGTAGAATTATCAATAATTGCGTTGGTGTTATTTGATTCTTCATTAACAATAACACCAAGTCCGACGCCTACTTTCGCCTTTCCGTTTGAGTCTGCAAGCGCACTATTTGCAGTTAAATCAATAGTATTCGCACGAACATCAACATCCTCACCGGCTGTAACTGTAGAATTAGTAATTTTTGCATTGGCATTATTTGCTGTTTCGCTCCAAACTAGTGCGCCTCCCGCTTGAACCAAAGAGTTTCCGCTTGCTTCAATTTCGGTTTTCCCTTTTACTCTGGAGAATAAGCTTCTGTTTAAATATGTTGTTTGAAAACCCTTCAATTTTTTCTTAGCATCAGAGAATTTAGCACTCGGAGATACAACATTCGCATCCTGAATTTTTCCTGACGCTGAATTTTTATTAATATTTAAGCTTTGTGCCAAAACATTAACATCTTCTGTTGTATTAATTGTACCTTGATTAATTTCTGCCGTTACATTATTGCTTGAACGATTTAATATTCCAACTAAAGATACTGCAGAATTTGCACTATCTCCCTGATTTTGAACATTTTTATCAACCAAAGCTGTCATTGCAACTTTAACATCACTGTTTGATAAATTTACCGCTTCAACGTTTAAATCTCTTGCATTTACCTCTGAATTATTAACTTTTGCTTCAGTTGTTGTTTTGGTTGTGTTATTTAATAGAATTGCAAATGCTCCGTCTTCAACAGGCATAGACAATAAGCTGTCTGAAGACATTACAATCTTATTGGTATTTAAAGATAAAGCTCCGACATTAGTATCTCCCGTTGAATTTAAAAATGAGTCACTAACAATAGCTTTTGATACCGTACTGGTACCGACACCATAAATACCTATAGGCAAAACTTGAGCTAAAAGCGTTGATGTAGCGGTTAGCGAAGAATCAGCAAAAGAATTTATGTTAATATTCCGCCCTGCCGTAATTCGAGTACCTTGTTGTATATTAACAACGCTTGAAGTTCTTGGTCCTTCAAAGCCGTTAAAAATGCCTGACGAAAAATATTCGGAAAGCTTTGCATTTGCTCTTTGAGTAGTATCTATTGAGCCGTCATTACCTACAATTGCATCTTTCAGAAGAAGTATAGCAGTAGGTGATAATAAATTTATGTTTTGTTCTGTTTTTGATGTAGATTCCGCATATACAGAAACATCATTTGTTGCTTCTATTACGGCGTTTTTAATTGTAACATTAGCCTCCGCTCCGCCTGATGTTCCCCAAAGACTTGTTAGAGAGTAATTAGGAGAAAATAAATCCACGACAGCATTTTTGATAAATGCAATAGAATCAGGACTTAAAGTTGAAATTATTTTTTCGTTAGTTGCAAGTGCCTGTATTTCAACATCTTTTGACTTTATATTTGAATCTTCAATTTTGATTTCCGATTTTACCAAATCTTTGTGTTCTTGTTCGGAATATTTGGCATTTGACTTTATATCAATTTTATTTGAGGCAACCAAATCCGATTTTTGAACATCAATTTTTGCATTAGAGTCACTTTGAGCTAAAATGACTATTTTACCGTTTTGTAAATCAAACGTTGTTCCGTCTGTTATATTATGAGAAACTAAATTGTCAAAAAGGGTTTTTGCCGTATCGTAATCCGTAAATGCAGTATTAGTATCTTTCAAACCAGAAACAATACCGGCATGAGAATTATTTGTACCTTCCACTTTTATTTCTTTTCCGTAAAGATTTACTTCTCCTCTCGCTAAAATCTTTCCGTTTACAACGATATTTCCAGTTGAATCTTTTAATAATGAGTTATATTTTTCAGCACCGACTTGGTAGGTTGATAAACTATCCAAACTACCATTGATATGCTGATTATATTTATCTAAAAACGCATTATAAGAATTATGAGAAGGAGTAATTAACGACAAAGAACCAACATTTAAAATACCTGATGACCCTATAACAACACCGCTGGGAGATACAAAAATTGCGTGTCCGTTAAAGAAGTTGTTCCCTTGCATTGTATTCAAAATACCATTTATATTGACCTGATTATTTACAAGGTTTATGAATTTATCATAACCGATTTTGTAAATCAGGTTTGCAATATCACCTTCTGTAAGGTTAAAGTTGGAGTACTGCCTGAATTGAGTTGAACCTGAAAATTTTTGGCCTTCAATATTGTATACATTATGGCCACTTTGTTGCGTCGGATCTACACCCGAAATACTAGACGCAAAAACAAACGGTGAAGAGTTATAAAGCATAAAACTTATAACAAGTGCACCGGCAACAATCCGTTGTCTTATTTTATTTTCTGATATATTCATGAATATTGTATACTTCTTATTATTAATAATTGCTTCTAGATTATTGTTTTATGTAATTATTATAACACTTATTAATAAGAAATTAAACCTCAAATTATTTTTTTGTTACATTCATAGTATGGAATATTACAATTTTTTGATGTACAATATTATAGGAAATGAGAAGAAGATTTTTTTTTGCAATTATATATTTAGTTTTATCCTGTGGGGCAGCCATTGCGGCACCTCAAGACATTAATCCTTCGGTGTTTCTTCCTGCGGGTTCTTTAAATACTCATGATATGGACACACTCAGAAAATTTGAGATGGAAAAGCAAGAGCAAAAAGATTTTGAGCAGTACAAAGATAATAATATGCAAAAAGAGTCTGTAAAAAAAAAGAAAAAAATAAAAGCAAAAGTTGAAAAAGCAAATATAAATGAATATGCAACAAAAGGGGTTTATGTTGAAAATATTGAAGTTTCCCCCTCTGAAATTTTAACAGAAGAAGAAATAAAGAGTATTATTGAAGAATACACACAAACGAATATTACTTTTGAACAATTACAGGAAATAGCGAACAGAATAAATAAATTATATCTTGATAAAGGTTATGTAACTGCCAGAGCATACATTCCGCAGCAAACAATAGAAAATGAAACCGTAAAAATAGAACTGTTAGAAGGCAGAGTTGGAGATATTACCATAACAGGCAATAGATGGACTCGTACAAAATACATAAAAGACCGAATTGATTCCCAAAAAGATTCTATTTTTAATGTCATAAAACTTGAGCAGAATATGACTCTGTTTAATCGTTATAATTATGGGATAGACCTCACAGGGAATCTAAACCCAGGGGCTAAAAAACTTGGGACAACGGATATAGAACTTGTTGCACACGAAAAATCCCCTTTCCATTTAACGGCTTTGATGGATAATGCAGGTCGTGAAACTATTGGGAAATATAGAGCTGGATTGATGTTGCAAGACGATAGTTTGTTTGGAATGAGGGATAAATTAACTTTAGGTGCTTATGCATCAAGGTATTCTGTCACACCATTTGCTGATTATAATATTCCTGTAAATAAAAAAGACGGCAGAATAGGATTTTCTTTTTCATCCAGTAATTCAAAAATAGGTTACGGTGATTACAGAATATTTAATATTAAAAGCAGGTCTCAAAATTATTCAATATACTTTAATCAACCTATTATCCGAAAATCTTATATGGAATTGTCAAGTATAACTTCGTTAGATTATAAACAAGCAACAACAAGTTTTGACGGCGAAGATTTATATACAGATAAAATACCATCCGCTAAAACCGGTTTAAATTTTAGATATGATACTAAAAGAGGGATTTGGTATTTAAATCAGAGTGTAGCTTATGCCGCACCATTATTCCAAAAAGATATCAATTACGTAAAAATTGAAGGCGGAATTTTAAGATTACACGATTTCGGTCATGGTATTGTTGGTCAGTTAAGAGGGAATTATCAGGTAATTCCTAAAGATGTTGTTCCCTATGCTGATCAATTTGTTGCCGGTGGACTTGCAACAGTAAGAGGTTATTCAGAAGGTCTTTTAATTGGTCGTTCCGGATATTTATTGAGCGGAGAACTTTTATTCCCTCTTGCACCAAGAACAAGAGTTGATAAGAAGACAAACAAAACAAGGAATTTTATAGGAAACTATTTAAAAGGATTTGTGTTCTGCGACCACGCAATGGTTTTCCCGTATAAGGGCAATGGTACAGGGTCTGAGGGCTACAATAAAGATGACGTATTATTAAGTATTGGTTTAGGTACGAGAATAAACCTTCCTGGGGATCTATCTATAAGGCTTTCTTGGGGTTTTCCGCTAATGAAAAATAAATATGAAGCTCCCCAAAGTTGGGGAAGATTTCATATAGAAATGAGTCTTTCACCTGATTTTGATGCTATCGTAAGATTAAGAAAGCCGAAAAATGTTGAAAAAGTTAAAATTGATGATGATATAAAATTAGTAAAAAATCATAAAAAAGAGAAAACTATAAAAACACAAAAACGTACAATTATTAAATCTTTAAGTCCAGAACAAAAAATGAAATTGGGTTATTATAAATAAAAAATGGAGTGAATATCAATCTCACAGTTAATTTAATCTTATTCTTAGTGTTAAATTAAAAGTACCCAACAGACCGACAGGTCTGTCTGTGGTTCGAGCGAGGAGCGAGCAGAGGGCGAAGCAAATTTTGCTTGTGGCAACAAGCCACTAAAAGCAAAATGCGTAGTCCCGTTTATTGCGAGCGACTCAAGACTCTCCCACCGTCTCTAGTTTATATTTTGCAAATTAATATTTGTTTGGGAGGAGTATCTTTTATCAGGACATTTGGTCGAAAGAGTTTCATGTCTTTGCAAGGGCGAAAGCCCGAAGCAATCCAGTTTTTGCCAATTTATAAAGGTCGGAAGTTACTTGATTAAAAATGTCCTAAATATCCGATTTCAGTAGCAAAAATGTCCTCTTTTTGCACCCTTTTGTCCCCAAAATTGCACTAAAAAGTAGGGTTGACTTTAGTCAACCATTTCAAGATATTTGGTAGACTGAAGTCTACCCTACCAACTTATATGACATAAATTGGTGTAATTTTAAGGATAAATACAAAATTTCAGAGTTAAATTTGGAATAATTAATAAAATTTTGGTCGGGTTGAAACCCGACCTATTTACTAATTTTTCATATTCCTTATAAAAAACTATATGATTTATTGCTACTATTTTGATAACATGTCACTTGACAGAACATAAACAGGAGTATCTAATTTGAATAAAATTTTACTTCCGGCTTTAATTTTATAATTCAAACCTTTTGCCATAGAACTTATCAAAATTCCAAATCCCTTGCATGTTCTTGGAACTACAACCAAACCTACAACACTTACTGATTCTATAGCTACAGTAGCGACACTTATCGCTGAAAAAGTAACAATACCAATACTTGCAGGAATTACTCTTAATGCATTTAAGAATTGAGGAGATTTTAAATCACTTCCTTTTTTAGGTTCCATTCTTAGATTATAAGTTTGTTCATTCGGGAAAATTATTTTATCTATAATAATATATCCTCTTGCTCTTTTAAACATAGGTGAACTTTTTTTAATTTTTACAAATTTACCTGCAAATCTTGTATGTTCAGGTATATACATTCCGTTAGAAGCTTTTACTTTTGAAACTAATCTAAAAAAGACTTCATCATTAACATTTGTATCATTTATATCTATATCGGATTCTGATTCAAGAACGTATGTTGTTTTCGGAACTAAAAAAACTTTTTCATCTTCAACTGTAGCTGAAAGAACTGTAGAATTTTGATCCTCATCATCATTTAATTCTGCTAACACAGGTTGAACCGTAACAAAATTTAGTAATAAAATTAACGCAAATAATATAAACTTTTTCATTCTATCCTCTAATAATCATTCTCTCTCAATTATATTTTAAAATCTGTAAAAGTAAAGTTTTTTATAAAGAGCGCATATCTTTTAACATTTTTATGTATAATTTTATTAAAAAAAATGTTTAAAATTAACTTTAAAATAATATTTAATATACTGTTCATATTCTTTTGTATTGTTGGAAATAATGTATTTGCGCAGGAAACATTAAATAATAATTCAAGTCCTACTCAAATTGTAGAAAAAGAAAATCCTATTATTGATACAAAAAAAGAAGTTTTTATAGATTCCCGAATAAAAAAAGAATTAAAAAATTCTATTAAAAATGTATATGAACAAAATGACACTGAAGAAATTTATGAAAAATTAATTGAACATGCTTCATCTGCAATAGAAAATAGACCACAAAAACTTAAACAACAAGATATAAAAAGAGAGTCCGATTGGTTTAAAAATGAAATTATATATATGTTCTATGTAAACCAATTTGGGGTTGTACAAAATAATAAAGATAATACTTTCCATAATACAGAAGAAATGCTTGATTATTTACAAGATTTAGGAGTAACTACACTTTATTTACTACCTTTTGTTGACAGCCCAATGGAAGATGCAGGTTTTGACGTTAAAAATCCGCAAGATGTCAGAAATGATCTTGGTGGCATGCAACAATTTGAACATTTTATAAAAACCGCAAAAGATAAAGGTTTTAATATTAAAGCAGATCTTGTTTTAAATCATCTTTCAGATAAGCATATATGGTTTCAACAATTACAAGCAGGAAATACAAATTATTTAGATTATTTTATTTGGCGAGATACGATGCCGGAATATAAAAAATATACAGATGAAAAGCTCGGAACAGTAATTGAATATACTGAAAACGACGGAACTATATCTAAAAGACGATTAATTTTTCCTGAAAATACTGAAAGAAATTGGCGAGAAATAAATATTAAAAACAAAAATAACGAAAATGAAACAAAAACATATTATCTCTATCATACATTTTATCCATTTCAATTGGATATAAATTGGGAAAATCCGGAAGTTTTATATTATATGCTTGATACAATCACCAAATGGGCAAATCTTGGAGTAGATATTTTTAGAATGGATGCTATTCCTTATTTATCAAAAGAATCCGGAACAAATGCGGAAAATCAACCTAAAACACATTTTATAATTAATATTTTAAGTAATTATATTCAATTAACCTCTCCGTCTTCTGTTATTCAAGTCGAAGCATGTCAACATCCTAAAGATATCATTCCTTATTACGGAAAAAATAGAAATGTAAATATTAAAATTGACGACATTAATAAAGAACTTGAAAGAACTTCTGAAGCTCAAATAGCTTATAATTTTCCATATATGGATGCAATTTGGGCAAGTTTAATATCCGAAGATAAAAAATATTTTATTAACACTTATAAAAAAACTCCAAATATTCCTAAAAACACTTCTTGGGGAATATTTTTACGCGTTCACGACGAATTAACTCTTGAAATGGTTAGTCCGGAAGTAAGAACATTAATATTTGAAGATTTAGAACCTAAAGGAGCAAGTTTTAGAAACGGTTTTGGAGTATCCGGAAGACTTGCAAATTTTTTGGATAAAAATCCTGAAAGAATAAAATTAGCATATGCAATAATGTTTTCAACTCCCGGAATTCCTATAATATACTATGGTGATGAAGTCGGGGTTACAAATAATTTTGAAAATGCTAAAAAATCTGCTCAAAATCGAAAAAATAAAAACAAATTTTTGAAATTATTATCCGTTTTTGATTCACGTGATATCAATAGAGGTCCTGTTCCCAAAAAATTGTTCTATGGCTCTCAAAAAGGCTGGTATTTATTTAATTCAAAAGTATATAATAATACAAAACATTTAATTAAAGTTAGAAGATCCTTACCTGTAATGACTGACGGTAATTTTGATTTTATAAAAAGTTCATCAAAAAATTGTTTATCTTATATACGAAAGAATAAAACACAACAAATTCTTGTAATTAATAATCTTTCAAAAAATAAAATTATTACGGATATTTCACTTCCGATAACTACATTTATAAAAAATAATAAAAAAATAACGCGGCTTAAAGACTTATTAACCGGTAATAATATTAAAGTAAATATTTCACTTACAGATAATACTATACACATACTTTTAGCACCATATCAAGTTTTATGGCTTGATTTAGCGGAAGGAATGAATAATGGAAAATAAGAAAAAATCATTTTTAAATTATATAAATGTTTTTAGGGGGCTTGCAATTTTACTTATTATCGCAGGTCATACAATGCAGTTTGGAGAAAGTTCAAGTTTACTTCATAAAATTAATTGTGAAATAATATGTGGCGGAACAGCTCTTTTTATATTTATTTCAGGTTTTCTATTTCAACATTTATCTGCAAAATTTGAATACAAAAATTATCTTTCCAAAAAATGGACCAATGTTGTTTTGCCATATTTTATAACTTCAATTCCCGGTATTTTATTTTGTTTATGCTTCCCGCAAATTTATGGTAATTCGTTTGACGGCTTAAATCCGTTTATTCAAATCCCGATGTTTTTAACAACAGGCAGAATTCATAACACTCCGACCTGGTTTATTCCTATGATAATCCTGTTTTTCTTTTGTTCTTGGATTTTGCTTAAATTAGAAAAAAAAGGTATTTTATATAAACTATTACCTTTTATGTTTTTTATAACATTAATTTGCCCAAGAGTTGATGTTGATTACAATTCTATAATAAATTTAACTTATATTCAAAAATATTTTGCTTGTTTGGGATATATATTTAATGGTTTTGTGCATTTCTTTTCTTTATATGTTTTCGGAATGTTTTGTTCTAAATATAAAGAAGTTATTGACATTTTTTATAACAAAAGACTATTGTTATGGTTTTTAATGATTGGTTTGTCAGTTGGAAATGTATATTTATCTTATAAAGGGATTTATTCAAATTTCACAATTTCAAAAACCATATTAACAATGCTTGTTTTAGGATATTTGAAACATTATGATGAATGGATTTTGTCAAAAGAAAAAATAAACAATTTTCTTGATATTACGGCAAAATACAGTTTTGGTTTATTTTTTGTACATTGGTATTGGTTTTTTATTTATAATCAAGTTTTCGGATTAGAAAAAGTTATTCCTATAATTGATAACAATTACATTTTAGTTTTAGGCATTGTAATTATCAGATTTTTATTTATAACAATTCTTTCTATGCTTTCACTATATTTAGGCAAAAAAATTATCTTATTTATAAGCAAAAATGCTAATACAAGAATGTTTTTAGGTATTTAATTATACGATTTTTCTTATCCAGCCTTCAGGGGCTTCAATTTTGCCATACTGAATTCCGGTTAAAGTGTCGTACAATTTCTTTGTAATCGGTCCGGCATCATTCATTCCGGAAGGAAAATTAATTTCTTTACCGTGATCTACGATTTTACCGACAGGAGAAATCACTGCGGCTGTACCACACAAACCGCATTCTGCAAAATCTTTTAATTCTTCCAAATAAACTTCTCTTTCTTCGGTTTCAAGTCCTAAGTATTCTTTTGCAACATACATCAAAGAACGACGTGTTATTGAAGGTAAAATACTTGATGATTTCGGAGTTACAACTTTATTATCTTTGGTTATAAACAAGAAGTTTGCGCCGCCTGTTTCTTCAACTTTAGTACGAGTTTGCGGATCAAGATATAAATTTTCTGCAAAACCCTCTCTATGAGCGGTTGTAACAGCATGAAGACTCATCGCATAGTTTAAACCTGCCTTAACGTGGCCTGTACCGTGAGGAGCAGCCCTGTCAAAATCACTTACTTTCAAGGTAATCGGTTTTGAACCGCCTTTGAAATAAGGCCCTACCGGAGAAACAAATATCCTGAACATAAACTCTTTTGCAGGTTTTACCCCCATTACAGGAGAATAACCAAACATATATGGTCTTATATAAAGACTTGCACCTGTTCCGTATGGCGGAACGTATTTTAAATTAGCTTTAACAACTTGTTCTACGGCTTCTACAAATTTATCTTGAGGGAAGGGCGCCATTTCTAATCTTAATGCTGTATCATGCATTCTTTGCGCGTTTAAATCAGGACGGAAAATTACAACATCACCGTTTACTGTTTCATAAGCTTTCATACCTTCAAAACACGTTTGAGCATACTGTAAAACACAAGCACATTCATTCATTTGGATATTTTCATCATCAATAATTTGACCTTCGTCCCATTTGCCGTCTTTGTACATAGAGACAAAACGCTTGTCTGTTTTGTAATACCCAAACCCTAAATTTTCCCAATCAATATTTGCTTTTTCCATAGTAATCATTTTACCCTCACTAACTTATATCTAAATTGTAAAACAAACAAAATAAAAGTGAAGAAGAGGTAAATAATCAAATATTAAACAAATACCCCGAAAAAATCCAAGATACTTACAAAATTGTCAAAGCTTTAGTTGAGTAGTTGCATAAAATTTATCTTTTTTGTACACTTGTTTATGCAAACAAAAAGGAGACAAGAATGGCTCAACAATATAACAATCCAAATGCACAAAATATTAAAAAACGCTACGCTGTATTAGTTTTTATCAAAGGTTCTACAGCTCCGTTAGTATTGTATGTGAAAGAGCCTATGGCTTTATACGAAGACCTCGTTAACAAAATGCAAGAGCCAAAACCTGTTTATATTGAAGAAGAAACAGAAGGTCCTATCAAAAAGGTTTGTTTCATCTCAAATCAAATCTCTGCAGTTGCTTTGCAAGAAGAACAATATGTATAATATAACTTATTGTATCAATCTGTAATATTAAATTATCCAAATAAAAAAGTTTGTGATATTAATAGTTTATAAAATAGTTAGTAAGAATAGAAAATAAAGGAAAAACAAAATGGCAGTACCTAAGAAAAGAACAGGACATTCTGCTCAAGGCAGCAGAAGAGCAAACTGGAAGGCAACCAAGCCTGAAACAACAAAATGCCCTAATTGCGGCGCAACAGTTTTGACTCATACAGTATGTACAGAATGCGGGACCTACAAAGGTCAACCGGTAAAATTAGCAGATAAAGCAGCCGCTGCAGCAGAAGCAGCAAAACCTGCTAAAAAAACAACCGCTAAAAAAACCGCTTCAACAAAAAAAGCTTCTGCAAAAAAAGCTGAAAAACCGGCTGAAACAGTTGAAGAAACTAAAGCAGAAGAAGTAAAAGAAGAAAAAACTGAAGAATAATAAGTATATAAGGAACAAGGATTTCCTTGTTCCTTATTTCTATAAACAAGAGAGGGGAGCATGGCAAGAATAGCAATAGACGCAATGGGTGGAGATTACGCACCAAAAGCAATAGTAGAAGGCGCACTTTGGGCAGCCCAAGAATATAACGTGGGCTTAGAACTTGTTGGACGCCAAGAAGAGCTTGAAGCAGAAATCAACCGTATTAAAAACGTCGGCTATATTCTTTCAGATTGCGGAACAAAAGGACATCAAAGAAAAATTCGTATTGATATCGACAAAATTGATTATACAATCACTCACGCCTCAGAAGTTATCGGCATGGGCGAAGCTGTAGGTCAATCTATCAGACGCAAAAAAGACTCCTCAATCGTTAGCGCTGTTCAAGCAGTTGCAGACGGAAGATGCGAAGCCGTAGTTTCTGCCGGTTCAACCGGAGCAGCAATGGCTGCAAGTTTATTCGGTTTAGGCAGAATTCACGGAGTTACAAGACCTGCAATTGCCGTAACTTTACCTACTATGAAAAAACCCGTTGTATTAATCGACGGTGGAGCAAACAGCGACTGTACCCCTGAAATGCTTGTTCAATTCGCTGAAATGGGTATTGCATACTCTAAATATATTATAGGTATCGAAAATCCGAAAGTCGGAATTCTAAGTATCGGCGAAGAAGAAGGCAAAGGTAATGCTTTAGTAAAAGAAACTTATCCGCTTCTTAAAGAAATGCACGAACAAGGTATTATTGATTTTGCAGGAAACATTGAAGGCAAAGAATTATTTATTAACAAAGCAGACGTTGTAGTCGCAGACGGTTTTGCAGGAAATGTCGCTTTGAAAGTAACCGAAGGCACAGCGTCAATGCTTCTTAAAATGATAAAAAAAGAATTTAAATCAGATTTTGTCGGCTGTTTAATAGGACTTATGGCAAAACCGTTCTTGAGAAGAATTTTAAAATTTATCAGTTGGGAAACGTTTGGCGGCATGCTATTATTAGGTGTAAGAGGAATTTCGGTTATCGCTCATGGCAGAAGTTCGTCTTATGCAATGAAAAACGCCGTTAGAGCCGCTGTCGAAGTTTTAAACAAAGACATAAACTCAGAAATTGCAAAAAATATAAACAGATAGGATTTTATTATGTCAGCGAATGTTAAACCTTTAAAAATTGCAGGAATAGGATATTGTGTACCACAAGCCGTTATAACAAATGAAGATTTGACAAAATTGTATGAAACTTCTGATGAATGGATTTATTCCCGTACAGGAATTAAAGAAAGACGCGTTGTTTCCGGCAACGAAACCGCAATTGATTTAGGTTTTGACGCCGCACAAAAAGCTCTTGATAAATCAGGAATTAAACCGCAAGAAATTGACTGTATAATCTGCGCGGCTTCTGTTCCGCCTCAATTATACCCTACTCTTGCCTGTACTTTGCAAACCAAACTAGGTATCCCAAAAGGAGTTCCTGCGTTTGATTTAACAGCAGCATGCACGGGTTTGATTTATGCACTCCAAGTAGCAAGAGGTTTTATTGGAACAGGAACTTACAAAAATATTCTTATCGTAGCTTCTGACAACAATTCAAAAATTACCGACTGGACAGACAGAGGAACATCAATTCTTTTTGGTGATGGCGCTGGCGCTATGGTTGTTACTGAATCAACCGACGGAATTGATGATATTCTATCTTTAAAAATCAGCGCTGACGGTTCTATCGGACAATATATTCAAACAAATATGCCGGGACAAAATTGCCCGCTTGTAAAACAAGCAGACGAAGTCGGTGACGGTAAAATCAGAATGAACGGAAAAGAAGTTTATAAATTTGCAGTAACCACCGTTCCGAAATACGTAGAAGAATGTATAGCCGAATCTGGCATGACTTCAGAAGAAATTGATTACCTTATTCCACATCAAGCAAATCAAAGAATTATTGAATCAATACAACAAAGATTAAAATACTCAGACAATAAAGTTATTTCTAATATAAAATACTACGGCAATACCTCTGCTGCTTCTATTCCGATTGCATTGGTTGAAGGAGTTGAACAAGGTAAAATCAAACTTGGTTCAACAGCTATTTTATGCGGTTTTGGCGCCGGTATGACTTGGGGTGCCGCTGTTGTAAGACTTCGTGAAGGCATTTGCTAGGGGTAAATAATATTTAATATTTTAAATATTATTTGTTCGCCTATAATTTTACTTTAAATTATCTTTAACATAATTTTTTACTAATGTTGCACCGAGATTACCCGCTGTACGGTTTTGCTCTTGTGCTAATTTCTTAAATTTTTCAAATATATCTTGATCAATAAGTAATACAAATCTTTTTTTCTCGCTTACTGCCATAACTTATAACCTTTTTATAACTTTTTAACAATTTTATTGTATTTTTATTGACATTTCAATTGCAAAAAACTTATAATTAAATTGTAATTATGTTGTAACAATTAGGAATAAGACATGGATATTATTGAACAATTTTCTAAAAACATAAAACATCTCAGAGAACAAAACAACATGACAATTAACGAACTTTCAAAACTTACCGGCATTACCAAAAGTTATCTGCTTAAAGTCGAAAATATGCAGGTCAAAACTATTTCTTTTAAACAACTAAACTCTTTTTGCAAAGTTTTTAAAGCAGAAGTAAAAGACATTTTGTACTAAATATGTTATACTATCTTTATGTTTCACATAAAGACGGAAAATACTTGCCCTCAATATGAACGTTTTAAACAAAAAATTCAACAAAACGAATCTTTTGCCGTAACAGGATTGAGTGGTTTTTTACGCATTTTTTTATTGAGTGAAATCAAAAAACAACAAAAAATTATTCTGATAACTTCAAATGAGCAAAGCGCATTGAAATATCAAAGTGATTTAAAAACTGTTTTTGATATAAATGCAGAAATTTTCCCATTTCAGGATATTTCAATGTACGAAAGTGTTTCACCTAACTTATATAACTACGCACAACAGGTTAAAACCTTACTTAAAACACCTGATTTTATAATTTGTCCTGTAAAATCTTTATTAGAAAAATTCCCAAATAAAGATTTCTTCAATAAAAATTCATTTAAAATAAAAATCGGCGACACAATTGATTTAGGCAAGCTTTCAAGAAAACTTATTGATTTAGGTTACAAAAAAGCCACTATGGTAAGTGACGTATCAGAATTTAGTATTCGAGGAGATATTGCAGACATTTATTCTCTCAATTCAAACCCCGTCAGAATAGAACTCTGGGGAGATGAAGTTGTTGATATAAGATATTTTGACAATGAAACCCAAAAATCTGTTGAAAAAACGAAAGAAACAACAATCTATCCTATTTACAAATTTATTACTGTCGGACAAGAAGAAATAGTAAAAAACCTTCAAAATACAATAGAAGATGAATCTCCTGAAGAAGGATATTTTGAAGGAATTGAAGTTTATCAAAATTTATTTAACAAAAATCTGGTCGGAGTTTTAAACTATTTTGAAGATTACACTATTATATTTGATGAAGCATCTGAAATTTATTCAAAATACGAATTTTTAGATGAAAATTATAATAAGCAGCTTGAAGAAAATTTAAAACAAGGTTTAATTTCTGAGCAAATAAAACAAACAAAAAATCACATTACTTATGAAGAATTTTTACGTCAAACATCATACTTTACCAAAATAGGATTTAATAATTTTATAGACGGAAATGCAGGAGAAATAATCGAATTTAATACGCAACCTTTGCGCAGTTTCAATGCTGATTTTGAACAAATTACAAATTTTATAAAAGAACACTCAAGCGAAAAAATAATTATTGCAACAGATTACCCCGAGCGTATACGCGAAGTTTTTAAAGAAAATGAAATTTTTAATATTGAATACGAAAACAGTATAATTTCCGGCGGTTGTATTCTTGAAGATTTCAAAACAATAATAATTACTGACAGAGAATTATTTAATAAACGTTCAAAAGAAATTTCTGCATCTAAAAAATCTTATTACAAAGAAAAACCGGAATTTATTGAAAATATTAACGACATAAAAATCGGAGAATATGTTGTTCATACCGTTCACGGACTCGGAATTTATCAGGGACTTTCAAAACAAGAAATTGACGGGCAGTTAAAAGATTATTTAACAATAGAATATGCAAACAAAGACAGATTACACATCCCTGCCGAACAAATAAACCTTCTTTGCAGATATAGAGGCTCCGGTAATGCACGCCCTGCTTTATCAAAAATGGGCGGACGTGATTGGGAAAATACAAAAACAAAAGTTAAAAAAGCTGTAGAAACCGTTGCTTATGACCTTTTAAGATTATATGCCAAACGCAAAATGCAGCAAGGAATAGAGTTTTTGCCTGATACAAATTGGCAAATAGAAATGGAAGAAGCTTTTGAATACGTTGAAACACCAGACCAACTGCGTGCAATATCAGAAGTTAAACATGATATGGAATCTTCTCAACCAATGGACAGGCTCATTTGCGGAGATGTAGGTTTTGGTAAAACAGAAGTCGCAATGAGAGCTATTTTCAAAGCAATAACCTCCGGAAAACAAGCAGCCGTAATCGTTCCAACAACTATTTTAGCCCTGCAGCATTATCAAACTCTAAGTGAAAGATTTTCTCCATTCGGAGTAAAAGTAGAACTTTTATCAAGATTTCGAACCCCAAAAGAACAAAAAGAAACAATAAAACATCTTGCAACAGGAGAATGCGATGTAGTTATAGGTACACATAGACTTTTGCAGGAAGGAATTGTTTTTAAAGATTTAGGATTTTTGGTAATTGATGAAGAACATCGTTTTGGAGTTCGCCATAAAGAAAAATTAAAACAATTGCGCGAAAATATTGATATTCTTTCAATGTCAGCAACCCCTATTCCGCGAACATTGTATATGTCATTATCAGGCATTAAGGATATTTCACTAATTAATACACCGCCTAAAAACCGTCTGCCAATTAAAACTTATGTCGGAATGTGGAATGAAAATATGGTTAAAAATGCAATTCTCCACGAGATAGATAGAGAAGGACAAATATTCTATCTATACAATAGAGTTGAAACCATAAGAGAATTTAAAAATCAATTACAAAAAATTGTTCCAAATGCAAGAATAGCAATCGGTCACGGTCAAATGGACGAAAAAGAACTTGAACAAGTAATCGTTGATTTTTCAAACCACGAATACGATATCCTACTTGCAACAACAATTATTGAGAACGGTTTGGATATACCAAATGCAAATACAATAATAATTCATGATGCCGATAAATTCGGACTTGCACAGTTATACCAATTACGCGGAAGAGTAGGACGCTCTGAAAAGCAGGCATACTGTTATTGTTTTTACAAACAAAGTAAAGAAATAACAAAAGACGCCGTTAACAGACTGAAAGCAATTAAAGAATTTACAACACTTGGAAGCGGTTATCAAATTGCACTGCGCGATGTTGAAATTCGAGGAGTCGGCAATATACTGGGAACAAAACAACACGGACACATGATAAATGTTGGTTTTGACACATACTGTGATTTATTAGAAGAAGCTGTGCGCGAACTTCAAGGAGAAAAAATAGAAAAAACTAATCCTGCTATTATTGATATCAACGTAACGGCTTATATTCCTGATGAATGGGTCGGTTCTTCCGAACAAAAAATGATTGAATATAAACGTTTGGCGGATGTAAAAAATTCTGTTGAGCTGGATTATATTGTTGATGAATGGAAAGACAGATTTTCCAAACCACCGGAATGCGTTGAAAACCTAATTAAACTTATCAAACTAAGACTTGCAGCTACAGAAGCAAAAATCTCTGTTGTACGGGAAGCTCAAAATTGCATTAGAATTTATACTCCATATTTAACAGCGGAATGGAATTTAATAAAAAAAGCCTTACCTCCAAACATTTCAAAAAAAATAAAATTTACACTTGCACCAAAATCTTGCCAAGAAGGTGTTTCTATACTGATTTTGAACACATCGTATGTAAATTTTAATGAAGTATTTAACATTTTAACAGATTTGTTTTATTATATAAACAAAGTTAGTTACGAATATTAATTTAGGGAGAGAATATTTATGAAAATTTCTAAAATAGCAGCAACTTTATTGTTATCAACAGTACTTTTGACCGGTTGCGGCTTAAAGAGCTCACAAGCAGTAATCAAAATTAACGATACTGTTATCACTCAAAAAGAATTTGACAAATTAATGAATGATCAAATTTCCGCATCACCATTTGCAAATATGATGGGCACAGATGCTAAAACTGACAAAAACGGCTTTTTATATCTTATGACAGAACAAAGAGTTGTTAATCAATTAATTATCCAAACTCTTTTAGATCAAGAAGCTGAAAAACGCGGTATTGAAATTACAAAAGACGATGTTAATGAAGAAATTAAAAACATTATGGACAAAATGGGCGGAAAAGATCGTTTAATGGACGCTTTAAAACAAAATAATGTTAGCATAAATCAATTTAAAAAAGATGTAGAAAACCAAGTTAAAATGAAAAAACTTGCTCAAAGTGCAGGCAAAATAAATGTTAGCGAAAAAGAAGCAAAAGATTTCTACAAAAAAAATATTAAACAATTCAAACACGGTGAACAAGTAAGAGCTTCTCATATCTTAATTGCTTTCAATGCAGATCAATTAAAAGAAGAAATTTCTTCCGATCCTAAGAATAAATTATCTGAAGATGAAATCAAAGCAAAAATTGAACAAACAGAAGCTGAAAAAAAATCTTTAGCACAAAAAATCGCGGATGAATTAAAAGCTGATGTTTCAAAATTCCCTCAATACGTAAAAAAATACTCAGAAGACCCAGGATCTGCTCAACAAGGAGGGGATTTAGGCTTCTTTGAACGTGACAAAATGGTTCCGGAATTTTCTAAATCTGTTTTTGCCGCAAAACCTAATACAGCTCCTGGTGTTGTTAAAACTCCATTTGGCTACCATGTATTTATAGTTACTGACAGAATGGAAGCAGGTACTGTTCCTTTTGAAAAAGCTAAAGCGGACATTGAAGGATACTTAAAAAATCAAAAAGAAATTATTGCTCTTGATGATTTAGCAAAAGCTGCTAAAAAACAAGCAACTATTGAATTTGTAGACGAAAGCTATAATCCAGAAGTAATTAATAAAAAATTACATAATCAAGTTAATGATATAACAAATGGAGCAAAAGATAAAATAGATGCAGCTGAAAAAGCCAAAAAAGCACCTGTAAAAAAATAAAAAATATACAATTTCATAACTAAAAGGCGCAATAAATTGCGCCTTTTTTAGTGAAAAATCATACAAACGTTTTATTATTTATTTTCTCTACTTTGATATAATTTTCTTATGTTTAGCGTAATATCACCGGCAATATACGTTCCTTTAATATTTGTTCTTTTAATAATTATTTTCGCATATATATTTTCAAAAGATGCAAAAAGAATTTCCCGAACAAGTACTAAAGGTATGCCTTATTACGATGAAATAAACTTATCTTTTGATTATATAGCAAGAAATACATTAGAAAACGGCAGGTTTCAATACAGAAACAATGTTGATCCGGAAATAAAATACGACAACACAATATATAATTCTTTGCGTCATGCCGGAACACTTTATTCTCTATATCAATATGAAAAATTAGGGTTTGAGAATAAATATCACGATACAAGATTACGCGCCTGTGAATATTTTATAAAGCGCTATATCAAAAAAATTGATGAAACCAAATATGCTGTTATTTCTATTCCGGAAGAAGAAGGTATTAATATCAGCATCGCAAAATCAGGTGCCGCAGGAATTGCTCTGTGTGCCTTATCTAACCTTTATCAAGAAGAAAAAATTGATTTACAAATTCTTCAAGGTTTAGGAGAATTTTTATTAAGTATGCAAAATAAAGATGGAAATATATATGCATACTACGACTTTGATAAAAAAGAAATTAATAAAGAAGCAGAAGCAATATATTATCCGGCAGAAGCAGCAGCAGGATTGATGTGTTTATATGAAATTGATCCTCAACCAAAATGGCTTGACGGAGCAAAAAAAGCAATTTTTTATTTACAAAGAACACAAACAAATAATGGTCTTGATCCTACTTTTGATCACTGGGCTGCTTTCACAATAGAAAAAATGATTAAATCTAATATTCTTGTTGAACAAGAATATCAACTTTTAAAAGATTATGTTGAAAAAATGGCGTTACCAATGCTAACCGCACAAATAACAAACAAAAATCACGTTTATTACGGCGCATTGAAAGATAATATAAGACCTTGCAGTTTGGGAACGATTATGGAAGGACTTGCTTCAATATATTTTTGCACAGACAGTAAAAAATTTAAAACAATCATATATAAATCTCTAGCTTTAGGATGTATGTTTTTAAGCAGAGTACAAGTGAAAACCGGTGTTAATGCAGGAGGTCTGCCAAACTCTGCCAACTGGGTAAAACCCGGTGTAACTCCAAGTGCAAGTATTATAAGAATAGATAACGTACAACACGTTGCAACAGCATGGCTAAAACTTCAAAATATTTTACAGGCTAGAGGGATCTATTAATTTTAAGAAATGTCTTATTTCTTCCCGCCTGTTTTGCAGTATACAGTTGTTTATCCGCCTCATTAACTAAATCCTGTTCAGTATTAATATCATCAGTAAGTTCACAAGCACCAACACTTACCGTTATATTTATTTCTTTACGATTATAACAAGGATTTAGTGTTTCAACAGTTTTACGAAACCTCTCAAGAGGTATTATTGATTGATGTATATCTGTTTCTGTTAATAATACAACAAATTCTTCACCGCCAATTCTAAAAACAGTATCCGATTTACGAAAAGTTTGTAATGCGGCATTAGCAACTTCTTTTAAAATAAAATCTCCACATTGATGACCAAAAGTATCATTAACTTTTTTAAAATAATCAATATCAAAAATTGCAAGAGTAAGCTTATTTTTATATCTTTTTGCTCGTGAAAACTCCTTATCAAGAGTATTATCAAAACTTCTACGATTTGGAAGTCTTGTCAATGCATCAGTCAATGACAAATATTTTGTTCTGGAATACATAAAATTAATCTGCTTAATAACTTCTGCTTTATTTTCTTCAGGAACATCAAAAGTTTGAATTATATGTTCAATATTATGCTGAATTTCATCAAGCAGATTGTCCGGCAAAGTAATGTCATTTAATTCTTCCACACCACAACTCCTCTTGTATATAAACTTTAACATAAAAATAGCCGTCTGACAACGGCATTATAGTAAAAGGTTAGTGTGTAGGAGAAAATAAAGAAAAAGAAAATGGTTTGTATACATGATATATATTCCCTATCTAATACAATAAAAAACCTATAAATAAAGAACTTTTACAATTCTTAATGTTTATTTAAAAATAAAAACTTTAAAGAATATATTTGCATATTAACGATTTTTCAAGTAGAATAAAGTTAATTATAAAAGGGGATATAATGAAGATAGAAGCAAATAATCTTGTAAAAATATATGGCGACAGAAGAGTTGTTAATGATGTATCTTTTCACGTTAATAAAGGAGAAGTTGTATGTTTGTTAGGGCCAAACGGTGCGGGTAAAACAACAACTTTCTATATGGTTGTAGGATTGGTAAAACCTAATATGGGAAGTATCACTCTTGACGGTCAGGAAATTTCATCTTGGCCAATGCACATACGTGCTAAAGCAGGAATCGGTTATCTTCCGCAAGAAGCATCTATCTTTAGAAGTTTATCTGTTGAAGATAACATCAAACTTGTACTTGAAATGAATGAAAAATTAACCGAAGATGAAAAGCGCAAAAAACTAGAAGAATTACTGGCAGAATTCGGTATGACAAAACTTCGCAAAACAACAGCTGTAGCATTGTCAGGTGGTGAAAGAAGACGTGTTGAACTTGCAAGAGCACTTGCCGCAAGCCCTGATTTTATTCTTTTAGACGAACCTTTTACAGGTATTGATCCGATTGCTATCGGAGAAATTAAAGATAATATTCGAAAATTATCTGAGGACAAAGGTTTAGGAGTTCTTATAACAGACCACAACCCGAAAGCAACTTTATCTATTACTGACCGTGCTTACGTAATCTTTGACGGTAAAATTAAAATTCAAGGTAAAAGTGAAGAAGTTGCCGTTAACCCTGTTGCAAAAGAATTTTACTTAGGAAAGGATTTCACTTTAAAATGAAGCTTCCTAAAATTACTATTTACGATAGATATATTTTTAAGCAGGTAACTATGGCGTCTTTGGTTGCCGTATTACTGTTTACTATTGTTTGGATTGCTCCTGAAATGCTATTAAACACCATTAAAGATGCTCTGTCAGGGCAATACGGCGTAAAAACCGCAATATTATTACTTGTTTATGACCTGCCGAAAATTTTGAACAGTACCTTTCCAGGGGGCTTGTTATTAGGAGTTTTATTTACTTTTGATAAATTAAGTAAAGATTCGGAAATGACAATTTTTCGTGCAGTAGGAATGTCTTTTGGCAGAATTATTGCACCTGTAATTGTTTTAAGTATCTTTTTCACGGGAATATGTTTTTATCTTGGAGATAAAGGGACCCCTATTGCATCTGCAAAATCTGATGCTATGCAGGGAGTTGTTAATTCAACACAATATATTTATACTCAAAAAGACGATAGCGGTCATCCGTTAGCCGCTGTTATAGTATCAAAATCAACAAATAGAGATTTGGAAAATGTTATTGTTTTAGACTTTGCAAGCGGAGTTTATCAGGATGTTCATCAATTAACGAATATTTATAGTGCAAAACAAGGTCATATATACGATGATAAATGGGTTTTAGAAAATATTACCAACTACAAAATATCTAATGACGGCATTTATATTAATATACGACACCTAGACAAACTTAATATTTTAAAGGGCGAAGCTGCAAAAAATGCTTACACTTTAATGACATATTCAACAATGAAAGAACGTGACATAACAAATGCAAATTTAAAAAATTATGTTAGATTATTGAAAAAAGAAAAATTAACAGAAGAATATAATTACAATTTGAACAAATATCTTCAAAGATTTTTAAGACCGTTTATTTGTATATTATTAGCAATATTAGGGGCATTACTCGGATTTAGTAAACCTAGAGAACAAAGATTAATCGGATTTACTATAGGTATCGGTTGTATTTTCTTATATTATATAACCCTGCCATGTTTTGATGTTATGGCCGAAAAAGGTGTTTTACCTCCATTTTTAGCTGCTTCTGTACCTATACTTGCATTTATTATTGCAATTCGACAATTTTATAAAGCAAAGGATTTGTAATATGAAAATTTTAAAATTATTTTTAGCTATAATTATCACCCTATCTTTTTGCAATCCATCGCATGCCGGCGATATTGATATTGAACATAAAGACGGTATTTATCATATTGTTTTAAAAGGTGAAAAAATTAAAAAACGTATAAAATTTGTTGCTTCGGAAGATTTAATAACAAATAGTGAAGCTCATAAACGAGCAAAAGCTCTTTTAACAGTGAATGCCGGTTTTTTTGACCCTAAAAACGGAGAAACTATTTCTTATATAGTTACTGACAGAGTAACCTCTGCAGATCCTATGTTTAATCAATCTTTATTAATGAATCCTTTTTTCAGACAAAATATGAACAAAGTATTAAATCGAAGTGAATTCCGTATCATGCAATGCGGAAATAAATTCAAATATGATATTGTTTCTCACAAAGCAAGTATTCCTTTCGGCTGTCTTTTAGAAACCTCAGCGCAGGGCGGGCCATTAATACTGCCGGAATTACACTTAGAAGAAGAAGGGTTTATTGTTAAAAATGACGAAGGTAAAATTATAAGAGAATCGGCTTCTGTATTACACAAAGTTGCTCGTACCGTCATAGGTTTAAAAGGAACCGATGAATGCCATATTTTTATTATTACGGACGAAAACCCTATGGATATGTATGAAGTTCAACAACTATGCAAAAAATACGGCATAGAAAGAGCTATGGGATTTGACGGCGGGAGTTCAACATCTATGAATTACAAAAAAAGCATAGAAGTTATATCACTCAAAGGTGACGGTGCCGGCAGAATGTTAAAATCATTTATGCTTGTGTATTAGTCATTTTTTTACTGAAATGACTTAATAATTTCCCAAAACCGTTACGCATTTTAATAAAATTACTTGGTTGTTTTCTTGTTTTAGAAATAAATTTATCCGAAGTATCTTCTATTTTTGGTGACTCAAAGTGTACTTTAGGTATTCTCTGGCCATAAAAATCTATTGCTTTATCTATTGTAGAAACCGGCAAATCAGATATTCCAAAAATTTTGCCCATAATATAAATCCCTTAAAAAATTAAAAAGGCGACACCCAGATTCGAACTGGGGATAAAAGCTTTGCAGGCTTCTGCCTTACCACTTGG
>CAYVSD010000004.1:0-76959 GCA_964453315.1 uncultured Muribaculaceae bacterium
TCAGGCGGGTCTCAACGCCCCGCCTTACAGCCTCTGCTCGCAATCCGCTTTCTGAAGGCTTTCTTTGCCCGAACAAAGAAAGCGGTCTACGGTTATTTACATATTTTATTTCTATTTATTATATACCTAAAATAAATATTATGTTAAACTAATCTTTTTATATGAATTTTTTAGATTTTTCTTGAAAATCATTATCTGCAACTATATCATTATCCTGTTATGTCAGATGTCGAAATCTATAAAGAGCTGAAAGAAATTTTAAATACTCAAAAATATTCACAGCAAGATATAGAACTCGTAGATAAAGCTTATAAGTTTGCGAAAAAGACGCACGAAGGCCAATTTCGTGTTTCCGGTGAACCATACATAATTCACCCCGTAGAAGTTGCGAAAATTCTTGCAAATTTAGAAGTCGATATCCATACTCTTATGGCGGCATTTTTACATGATGTTTTAGAAGATACGGACACAAAGCCCGAAACTATTGAAGAATTATTTGGAAGTGATGTATTAAATCTTGTTCAAGGGGTTACTAAACTTGGGAAATTACAGTTCAAATCCAAAGAAGAACGTCAAGCTGAAAATTTTAGACGACTATTTATTGCAATGGCAAATGATATCAGGGTCATTTTCTTAAAATTGGCTGACAGATTGCATAATATGAGAACTCTAAACTTTATGACGGCTGAAAAACAGAAAAAAATTGCTCAAGAAACTCTTGATATTTTTGCTCCTTTAGCAAATCGCTTAGGTATTTATAAGGTAAAAGCAGAGTTAGAAGATTTATCGTTAAAATATCTTGAGCCGGATAAATATTTTGAAATTGCCCAACTTGTTGCTCAAACAAAAGCTGATAGAGAAGAAACAGTAAATGTTCTTATCGATAAAATATCTCATGATGTCGAACGAAATGGTATAAAGGCTCAGATTACCGGTAGAGCGAAACATTATTACAGTATATATGCAAAATTAAAGCGCCAAAATATTTCTTTTAATGATTTGTACGATGTTACAGCTGTAAGAGTAATAGTTGACAGTATAAAAGAATGTTATGAAGTTTTAGGTATAATTCACTCTCAATTTAAACCTATTCCCGGACGTTTTAAAGATTATATTGCAATGCCAAAAGGTAATATGTATCAGTCTTTACATACATCAGTTATCGGCCCTAAATCAAAACCTTTGGAAGTTCAAATAAGAACATGGCAAATGCATCAGGTTGCAGAATATGGTATTGCCGCGCATTGGCGTTATAAAGAAAAAGGCTCTCAAAAAGCAAATGCCGCAACTGATATGCAGTTTTCATGGCTTCATAAACTTGTTGAATATGATAAGGAAATGAAAAATGCTAAAGACTATGTCAGCAGCGTAAAATTAGATTTATTCTCAGATCAGGTATTTGCTTTCACTCCTAATGGTGATATTTATGATTTTCCTAAAAATGCAACACCTGTTGATTTTGCATACAGAATTCACTCTGATGTCGGGCATAAAACTGTTGGGGCTTTGATTAACGGAAGAATTGTTCCTCTCAATACGAAAATGAATAACGGTGATATAGTTGAAGTTTTAACCTCAAAAACTCCGGCTCCGCGTCTTGATTGGTTAACTTTTGTTGTAACAAAACAGGCATCTTCCAAAATTAAACAATGGTTTAAAAAGAATAATAGAGAAGAACATATTAATCTTGGTAAAACAAATCTTGAACACGAATTAACTAAAGCTGTTTTTGATGAAAATGTAAAAAGCGGTGAGTTTGACAATATTGCCAAATCCATGAATTACCAATCTGCTGATGATTTATTTGCAGCATTGGGTTATGGGGAAACGACCGTTAATAAAGTTATAAATAAACTTAAAAAACCTGAAGAAAAACATATTGAAGAGAGCTTTCATCATCAAAGCAAAAAATCTTCAAATAAAGATATTATCGGTTTGGAAGGAATGCTGTATTCTTTTGCAAAATGCTGCTCTCCAATACCGGGAGAACCAATTGTCGGTGTTGTTACAAGAACTAAAGGGGTAAGCGTTCACCGTGTTGATTGTAAAACCCTTGATACGATTCCTGCTGAGCGTTTAATGGATATTCGCTGGACCGGAGAAAATACAAATAAAACTTATAGAACAACAATAAGAGTTGAAACAGCAGAAAAACTCGGTCTTTTAAAAGATGTAATTTCTGCAATTTCTGATAACAATACGAATATTGTCAGTGCAAATATTAAAACAAAAAATCATGTTGGTATTATCGAAATTGGTTTGGAACTTGATAATATAGATACATTTAAGAAGGTTGTAGCCTGTATTCAGTCTTTGCCGGATGTTTTTAGCGTAAAACGTGTCCAAACATCTTCTTCTACCGGTTCTAAACCTTCTACTAATAAAAGTAAAAAAACAAAAACAGAAAAGAAAGGAAAGGTATAAAATGGCTGTGTCCGGAGATTTTTTAGCTAATGCTTGGAAGATATATTATTATCTTGCTTGGTTTGCTACAATATTTTTTGTTCTAAAACTCATTATATTTATGTTTATTGGCGGAGATACAGAAGTTAGTTCGGATTTTAATACTGAATTTGAAACAGAAACCTCATTTGATTATTTATCTCTTCAATCATTATTAGCTTTTTTAATGGGATTTGGTTGGATGGGATATGCAGGTCTTGTTCAACTTGGCTTAAGCCATATAATTACTTTTATATGCGCGTTTGCTGTTGGTATTGTATTTATGTTTGTTTCCGCATATTTAATGTTTAGCGTAAGAAAATTAGAAAAAAATATAAAAAAAGATAAAACAACAGCTTTAAATAAACAAGGTAAGGCATATTCAAATTTTGAACCAAATGGTCAAGGTCAAATAGAAATAGAAATTAACGGTCAATTGACAATTGCAGATGCAATTAATATAGAAAATGAAGGTATACCTTCGTTTGCAGCAATTGAAGTTATAAAAGTTGAAAATGATATTTTATATATAAGAAAGAAAGGATAAGAAGAGATGTTTGGATTAATTATTACTGCGGCACTTATTGTACTTGCGGCATTTGTATTTATTGCAAATCAGTATAAAAGATGCCCTTCAAACAAAATTATTGTAGTTTACGGTAAAACAGGCGGAGAAAAAACCGCAAAATGTGTACACGGCGGTGGTACATTTATAATTCCGCTAATACAGGATTACGGTGTTCTTTCATTAGAACCTATGACAACAGATATTGATCTTAAAGGTGCATTATCAAAGGGTAATATTCGTGTTGCGGTTCCATCAACATTTACTTTTGGTATTTCGACGGAACCAAGTATTATGATTAACGCAGCAGAACGTCTTTTGGGATTATCAAGACAAGATGTTATTGCTCAGGCAAGCGATATAATTTTGGGTCAATTACGTCTTGCAATTGCAACATTATCAATCGAAGAAATTAATCAAGATCGTGAAAAATTCTTAGAACAGATTAACGCAAACGTAAATACCGAGCTTAAAAAAATCGGGCTTGAAATTATTAACGTAAATATTAAAGATATTACGGATGAATCAGGTTATATTGATGCAATAGGTAAAAAAGCCGCTGCAGAAGCAATAAATAAAGCAAAAGTTGAAGTTGCCGAACAAGAAAAACTTGGTGCAGTGGGTGAAGCAACAGCTAATAAAGAAAAAGAAGTTCAAGTCGCAGAACAATCTGCTCAAACTCAAATCGGTATGACAAATGCTGATAAAGAGCAACGTATTAAAACAGCGGATTTAGAAGCTCAAGCCGTTGAAGGTGAAAACATTGCAAAAGCAAATATTGCTGAATATAATGCCACATTATCGGTAAAACAAGCAGATGCATACAGAGAAGGTGAAGTTGCAAAAGCAAACGCTCAAAGAGATGTATTACTTGCTCAAAAAGAACAGGAAGAAGCAAAATTAAAGAAAGAAGAACTTGCAAGACAGGAAGTTGAAAAATTGAGAGTTCAAGTTGAAGCTGATGCAGAAGCAGAACGTTTAAGAAGAGTTGCTCTCGGTGAAGCTGATGCTATAAAAGCTAAATATTTTGCTGAAGCAGAAGGTATTAAAGCTGTATTGGAAGCAAAGGCGAAAGGTTATGCTGATCTTGTTAAAATTTCAAATAACAGACCTGAAATTGCAACAAGCTTTTTAATGATTGAAAAAATACAGGATATTGTTGAAAAACAGGTAGATGCTATTAAAAATATCAAATTTGATAAAATTACTGTTTGGGACGGAGGTGCAGGTTCTGCTAACGGTTCAACAACGGCTAATTTTATGAAAGATTTAATCAAATCTCTTCCTGCTATGCATGATTTGGCCAATCAAGCGGGAATCGAACTTCCTCAAGTTCTCGGTAAAGTCGATTCCGGAGCAGCCGAAGCGGAAACAAAAGAGTAAATATGAAAAGACCTCGAAAGAGGTCTTTTTTTTATGTTAATTTTTATGAATTATTATGAAATTTTAAGCAAATATAAAATAGACCAAATGTTTATAGTAGTATAAAGTGTGAAAGGAGTGTGAATAATGTCAGTTGAAATGGGAAAAGTGGAATATGCAAAAGATAATCCTTTTGTATCTCAAATTGTAACGACTTCAGACGGTAAGAAGATTGAAATTCCTCAAATGGTAGGTTCAGATACAAAAGTTGAACCTCAAGAAGACGGAACATATAAAGTTACAACACAAGGGGTTCGTATACCAAAACCGGAACCCGAAGTAAAAATTTTAACAGAAGAAGAACTTGTTGCCAGATATGGTGACCAAGCCGGCAAAAAATTGCAAACAGTTGCGTAATTGCATTGAAAAAATAATCGGAGTTTTAAACTCCGTTTATTTTTTTATATAAAACAATTTCCCGTCGGTATCAATACTTTTTTTCATTCCTTCGTGATCGAGATTTTTATAATCTGTTACATCAAAGGTATATGGTGTCGGTAGAGCATCAAGTTCCATTCGTATTGCTGCAAGCTTGTCGTGTGCATCTGTCCAGATTGCAAAATCAATATCAGATCCATTCCTGTAGTTTCCTTTTGCGCGAGAACCGTATATACAAACTTTTTCTACATAAGGTTTCGAGCTAAAATAGTTAAGTAATTCATTTATTGTTATTTCAGGTAAGCCAAAATTATACATAATTATTTAGCCTCCGTATGTATCCAATTATGAAAACGTTTTAATTCTTCAAAATATATTGTTGAGATATTTTTAAAAACTTCATCAGTTTTCTTTTGATTATATTCGTGTGAAGTAATATTTCTGTCGTCAAGCATATTGATCCAAATTTGAGCATTTGGGAGATATTCAAGAAGAAAAGCTTTTTTTATTACATCTCTTGGAGATGTTTCTTCGTAGCCTTTGATTTTTATGTAATCTTTTAAAATTTTCCAACCAAGTTCAAATACAATTTCAAAGCCTTGTGTTTCAGCCAATCTAAAAACAGCTCTGTCTGTATCTTTTAAATATTCGTTGTGCGCTTCTTCAAAAACTAAAAACGCTTTGTCAAAATTCTCTATTCTTTCTTCTAATCTGGACATAAATAAATTATACAAATAAAACCCAAAAATGCAAAATTAATTAATTGTAACAAAATGTAAATATTGTTTTAAAATTCGTAAAACCCTGTTATACTCTGCTATATGATATGATATGATATGATGTGATGCCGATATAGCAATTATTTTCGACTTTGATTTTTAATTAATGCGTAGGCAGAAATTAAAGAAAGGAAGGAAATATGTCAGTAGGCAAAATTATTAGTTCTGCAGTATCAGGTTTTCAAAAAATGAGTAAAACAGAAAAAGCTTTGGTTGGGGTTGGTGTAGCAGGAACAGGTCTTATAACAGCGGCTGCTTATAAAGCAGCTAAGAGGACTCGTAAGCAAAATACAGATTATATGAATTATTTTTATTTATCAAATCCGATTTTAAATCCGATTGGATGTTTTTCTCATATGCTGAACCCAGCAAAAACTGAATTAACTCCTCTTGATGTTGGTTTGGTCAGGTATTTAGTTGAACAAAATAATAAAAGATATCAGGAGTATTATGATAAGTTACCGCCGTCAGAAAAAGTGAAAGAATTTTATCAAAATGGTGGTAAAGGTGTTATATTTGCATGATTAAATTTATTAGCGGCGCGGGCATACAGCCCGAGCCGCTGACTTTTCAAAAATCTTTATTTATTGTATACTAATTTTGTTATGGGTTACAAAATAATTTCAAAAAAAGAAATTTGTCCGAATCAATATGAGCTTGTAATTGAGGCTCCTTATGTCGTTCGAAATGCTCAAGCAGGACAATTTATAATTTTCAGAGTAGAGGAAGAAGGGGAGCGAGTACCTCTTACAATTGCAGATGTTGATAAAGAAAAGGGACTTCTGACAATTGTTTTTATGGCAGTCGGTTATTCTACAAAAAAGCTTGCATTACTTAATGAAGGTGATGAACTTTTAGATATTGTCGGACCTTTAGGTAAACCTACTCATATAAAAAATTATGGAACTGCGGTTTGTGTTGCGGGCGGTTATGGTGCTGCTCCGTGTTATTTGATATCAAAAGCCTTGAAAGACGCCGGAAATAAGGTTTATATGATTGCAGGTGCACGTACAAAAGAACTTTTGTTTTGGGAAGATAAAATGCGTGAAGCTTGCACTGAGCTTTATTTAACTACAGATGACGGATCTTATGGGATTAAAGGTTTTGGAACAACTGTTTTAAAGGATATTATTGATCGTGAGAAAGTTGATTATGTAATAGCTGTAGGTCCTATGCCAATGATGCGTGCGGTTGCTGATTTGACACGTGATAAAGGTATTTATACCGAAGCGAGCATGAATCCTATTATGGTTGACGGTACGGGAATGTGCGGGGCTTGCAGGGTTACAGTTGGCGGAAAAACAAAATTTGCTTGTGTTGACGGGCCTGATTTCAATGCTCATGAAATTGATTTTGATGAGGTTATAAATCGTACACGAATTTATAAAGATCAAGAACGTAAACGCGAGGAGAATTGTAATTTATTAAAATATGGAGTAAAAAAAGGAGAATAATATGGCAAACGAAATTCCTATGTGTCCTTTAGTTAGTGTTGGTACAGGTATTGATATGGTATGCAGTCAAGATAGATGTGCATGGTATATTCCCAATGTTAAAAAATGTTCTGTGTATATGCTTGCTTATGACGCATTACAAAACATTAATGAAAGACAGAGAGCAAAACAAATTCAAAAATAAAAAAATATGTTTAAAATCGCATTATGTGTAAAACAAGTACCTGACACTTCTGATATCAAGTGGACGGAAAATAATACTATTCAGAGAGAAGGGGTTGAGAGTATAATCAATCCTTATGACGTTTATGCCTCAGAATTTGCGCTCAAATTGAAAGAAGAACTTAAAGATGTCGAGATAACGGTGTTTACAATGGGGCCAAATCAAGCTGAGAATATGCTGCGTAAACTTATGGCTATAGGTTGCGATAAAGCTGTTTTAATTTCTGATAAGAAATTCGCAGGCGCAGATACTTATGCAACAGGAAAGACTATTTCAAGTGCAATAAAAACGGTTTTGCCGGATTTTGATTTAATAGTATGCGGCCAATTTGCGGTTGACGGTGATACAGCGCAGACAGGACCTTGTATAGCATCAATGTTAAATATTCCTCAAGTTACTTACGTAAAAAGATTTACTTATGCGGATGAAGATAAATTAACTCTTGAAAGAGAGCTTGAAGACGGCATTGAGACGGTAGAGGTAAATTATCCGTCACTTGTTTGTGTTTTGCAGGATGTTTTTGAACCTCGCAGACCGCTTATAAACGGTATAAAAGAAGCTCAATTGAAAGATATAAAAATTTGTACAATGGAAGATATCGGACTTGAAGCGGATAAATGCGGATTGCGCGGTTCACCGACATTTGTAAGTAAAGCTTTCAGGAGAGTTTCAAAACATAATGCACAAAAATTTGAACTGAATGTTGAAGAAAGTGTTGCACTTTTGAAAGATAGGATAAGGAATTTAAATTAAAATGTAAGTTGGGCTTTCAGCCCAACAAGTATTTGGGGTACCTACCCCGCATAAGAAGGAATTAACATGCCAAACGAGACTAATTCAGGAATACTTTTATATGCACAAATAACACGAGAAAATTATATTCATACTGTGTTTTTTGAACTTGTGGATAAGGCAAAAGAATTATCGCAAAAACTTGGAGGGGTAGAAGTCAACGCTGTAATATTTACTGCTCCCGATGTTATTGACGGTTTAAAAGATGCTTTTTGCAATATGGGCGTAAATAAAGTTTTTTATTTTGAAGATGACAGACTTAAAAATTATTCAACGCAATATTATTCAAAGTTGTTTGTGGATGTTGTTAATCAAATAAAACCTGAAATTGTGTTGATTGGTGCGACAAATGAAGGTAGAGATTTTGCTCCGCGAGTTTCAAGCATGCTTCACACAGGACTTACGGCAGACTGTATAGAATTAGATATTAATGAGCGCGGTCAGCTTGCGGCGACTCGTCCGACTTTTGGCGGTCAGCTTATGGCAACGATTTTGAGTAAAAATTATCCTCAAATGGCGACCGTAAGACCGGGTGTTTTTAAAGTAAGGAGTGTTGAAAATAGAATTGAGACAGAATTTATAAAATATGAAACAAATCTTGAAGGGCTCGAAAACCACGTTAAAATTTTAGATTTTAAACGTACACTTTATTCTCAAATAAGTGAGCTTGATAGCGCAGAAATTATTGTTGCAGGCGGGATGGGTTTAAAAAATGAAAAAGGTTTTGAGTTATTGAAAGAATTTGCTTCAAAAATAGGTGCTGCTGTTGGCGCAACACGTGCTGCAGTTGAGGCAGGTTTAGCACCTCAATCTATTCAAATAGGTCAAACAGGAAAAACCGTGAGCCCAAAATTATATATTGCTTGCGGAATATCAGGCGCTATTCAGCACGTTGTAGGTATGGAAAATTCAAAACACATTGTTGCAATAAATAACGACCCAAATGCTCAAATTTTTGAAATTGCGGATACCGGCATAGTTGGGGATGTGTTTGAAATATTAAATTCCTTTTAAACTTTTATATAATTGTACAATTGTTTTTTCGTTATCAAGCGAATTTATTATTTCTTGCTTCATTTTTTCATAAGGAATATTATCAAATACAAAAAGTTCATAAATATCTACTTTCAAAGCATCCGCTATTGCAGTAATCGTTTCGGATGAAGGGTAATTGAGACCGTTTTCAATTTTACTTACATTTTTGGGGTCTATACCTATAATTTCGGCGAATTTTTCTTGAGTAAATTTTCTTTGTTTTCTAATTTCTTGAATTCGCTTCCCTAGTTCTTTTTTTAATATCATTACTCACTCCGTTTATATAATGATTGTTAATACAACTCAATTAACAATCTTCTAGACAGAATATATGATTTTTTATGTCCAAAGGATTGACAAAATTCTATTCATAGGGTATAATATTTATATAATTCTATATAAGAGACAGAGGAATTATGAGTTTTTCTGATTCTTATGGAAGTTATAGTTGTATGAAAAAAAAGAAAGGTGAAAAGATTATGACAAAAAAAATCGGTTTTACTCTTGCTGAGGTATTGATTACACTTGGCATCATCGGGGTAGTTGCAGCAATGACAATTCCTACATTGATTGCTAACACAAACTCTGCAAAATTCAGATCACAGTTTAAAAAATCATTGTCTACATTAAATCAAGCAGCTCTTATGGGCCAAGCTCAGTATGACATGAATTATGCTGATGCAACAAAAAAATGTAGTGACACATTAGCTTCAGGTAATGCTGCTGATAAGCAAGACCCTGATACAGATCCTACAATTTGCGCTATTTTGAACAAAGTACTATCTGGTAGAACATATGTTGCAGATCCTTCAAAATTAGCAAATAAGAAAGGTGCATACACTATCACTGGTGCCGGTACAACTACAGGAAGTGGCGCTGTTAGTGGTAACTATTTTAGTTTAGCAGCTTCTACTGATGCTACAGCTTTAGCTGGATATCACGCTTATACATTAGCAGATGGTTCTTTATTTGCATTTCAATCAACGTCTGCTAATTGTACTAGTTCAAGTCCTTGCTATGGCTTTATTGATGTAAACGGATCTACTTTACCTAACAAAGAGGTAAATTGTGATACTGGTACAGATACTGCAGAAAAACCTTGTACAGTAGAAAATGATGCTGCTCACATGACGGATGTATTTCCTGTAAGGTTTTATGATTCAACTGTAGAACCTGCTACAAATGCGGCTCGTTATATTTTAACAACATCAAAATAAGCTTTTAATAACATCGGGTTGTGACCGAATCCGACCCGATACGCTTTACATTATTGTCTCGCAAGCACCTTTCTGTTTGCGGGACTTTTTTTTGAGTATAAGTTTATATTAAAATAATATAAAGTTTGGCAAAATCTTTCAAATTTATATTATAATTGAACAATAGGTTAATTAAGAAAGAGGAGATTTATGATAGATAAAACTGCAATAATTGATCCGTCGGCTCAGATAGCACCTGACGCGATAATCGGACCTTACGTAGTTATAGGTAAAAATGTAAAAATTGGAAGCGGAACAAGAGTTATTTCAAATGCTCATATAGAATACGCTGAAATTGGTGAAAATTGTACCATTTCTCCGTTTGCGACAATCGGTTCTGAACCTCAGGATTTGGGTTACAAAGGAGAAGAAACAAAAGTTATCATTGGCGACGGCACAATTATAAAAGAAAATGTTACTATCCATAGAGCTGCAGCTTGCGGAGATTTTACAACAAGAGTTGGTAAAAATTGTTTGATAATGGTAGGTGCTCACGTTGCACATAACTGTGTTCTTGAAGATCAGGTTATTTTAGCAAATCTTGTTACTTTGGGCGGACATGTACATGTTGAATTTGGCGCTTTTGTTGGTGGCATGAGCGTGTTCCATCAAAATATAAGAATTGGTACGATGTCTATCGTAAGTGGTTTTTCGGCTTCTCGCCAAGACATTTTGCCGTATTCAAAAGGCGAAGGACGTCCTCCTGTTCCGAGAACAATAAATGTTATTGCTCTTAAACGCCGCGGTGTTCCTTTGGAAATTAGAACACATCTTCATGAAGCATTTAAATTGTTAATTTCAGAAGAATATAACACTTCTCAGGCGATTGCAAAAATCAGAGCAGAAATTCCGACAAATGAATATATTGAAAAAATGATTAATTTTATTGAAACTTCTAAACGCGGAGTTTTACTAAAAACTCATAAATCAGGTTATCAATCACTTGAAGATTAATTCATTTCAAATTTTATTAATGTGTAACAAAATATTAAAAATTCTTGATTATAAAGCAAAAAAGTACTTTTAGCGATTTTAAGCATGATATCTTAAAAAGTGTGAAAGTACTTTATTTATGCCTGTAAAAATACCTCAAGTAAAATCATATAAAACATTTTCCGCCGAAAATATTAAGAAAGTATTTACCCCTCGCAATTTTGTAAAGCAAATGGCGAGTGACGGTTTTTTGCCGGTAATTGCTCTGGAAGCATTTGTAGAAGGCGGAAGAACTTATCAGGCATATCAAAGAGGCGGATTTGACGAAGCAAGAGAGAGAATTACAGAGGAATTTTCAGGCGCGGTATTTTGGTTAGGCGGTGTAACAGCGCTCAATGCTTTATTTGAGAAATTAGGTCAAAAAATTCTAAAACTTCCTAAGAAAACCGTTGATATTGCAAGCGATGAAGTGCGTAAGCCTTTAGATAATTATTTGGCAAATGAACTTAAAAAAGACGGAACGAAAATAACTCGTGATTTAATGGCTCGATTTAAATTCATAAAAGTTATTTCAAGTGTTTTAATTGCAAACTCCTTTATCGGTTTCTGTTTACCAAAAATAAATCAAGCTATTACGCGTTCTTATCACAAAAATGATGATAAAAAACAGACTCCGCAGCAAAATGGTGATAATTTTATTTTAGCTCCATCAATAAATGATTTTGGAACGAAGAAAGATGTTTCTTTTGAAGGCGGTTGGGACTTACTTACTATCGCGAATAATTTTGAAAGTAAAAGAAATTGGAAGCTTTTATCCGTTGATGTTGGAACTGCATCAGGGCGTGCTTATTCCGCAAGAAACAATGACGAAAGAATAGAAATTTTATTTAGAGATTTAAGTTCAATATTCTTCTACATGTTCAATATGAATCTTATTAACAAATGGTTAAATAAACTTGAACAAGGCAGAACGTCAAGACTTGACCCTGTTTCAGCTCAATTCACAACAGAATATATGAATAATTATTTAGATACAAAAGATTCTAAAAAAGTTACTGTTGAAGAATTCGCAAAAGAATTTTTAGGAGAAAGAAAAGAAATACCACAAAATATTAAAGCAAAATTAGAAAACGGAAATGTAATTAATCTTGATGACTTTAAATCAGAATTAAAATCACTCAACTTGCCGCAAGAACGTTTAAATGCTCTTGAAGAATTGGCGTCAAAAATGTCTGAATTACAGCCGCAAATTCAAGGAAAATCAGTATTAACAAAAGGTCAAGTACAAGATATCTTTACCGGCGGTCATATTAACAATCCTGAGTTCTTAAAAGAATTTTATAAAGAACATTTTGGCAAAATGTTTATGTCTGACAAGTATAAATTCCTTGAAAAGTATAAATACGTTGCAAATGGCGACTTAGATGCGTTGAAATCTGATTTGACAGCTTATGTTGAATCAATAGTTCAAGATGCTAAAAAAGCAAATATTAAAGAAATTACAACAGATATTCTTAAAAAAGCATCTAAAAAGAACTTCAAATTCAATGCTCTTAACTGGGGAACAGGATTTGTAATCTCTGCAGCATTTTTGTCAACATTTATTCCGAAATTGCAATACTTGATTACAAAATTAAGAACAGGGCAAAATGAATTTCCGGGAACTGCTCAATATAGAGAAAATAAATAGTTATTTTTCTATGTAGCCAATATATCTCAGATTTCGATAATATTCGTCAAAATCAAGACCAAAACCGACTACAAATCTGTCATCTATATCAAAGCAATAATAGTCCGGATGAGTATCAACTTTTCTCGTTATTTTTTTATCTAATAATGAGCAAAATTTAAATGATTTTATATTGAAATTTACATGAATAAAATCTGTTAAAAATTTTGCAGTCAGCCCTGTATCTACGATATCTTCAATAATTAATACGTTTTTACCGTTCAAATCAGGCAATTTAATATCTACGGCGTTAACTTTACCTGAAGTAGAAGTAGCGCCGCCATAGCTTGAAAGCCTTATAAATTCCATTTTTAAAGGCATGTTTAAATTTTTTACAAGCTCTGTTGCAAACATAACCGCACCTTTAAGAACGCAAATGGCAACAACTTCTTCGCCGTCATAAAATTTATTTAATTCTGCTGCAAGACTTTCAATGCGTGCTTTTATTTGTTCTTCCGAATATAAAACTTTTATTTTGTCCATATATTTACCCTTCTTTTATTGTAATTTTGTGTGTTGGTTTTGATTTTACTTTAATTTTTTCACTTAAACCAAATCCTATTGCCCAAAGTATTTCTTTATCTTGCGCTAAAAACAAAAGATTATCTTTTTCATGATTAGGAATTTTTTTGGAATTTAAATATTTTTTCAGCTTTTGAGTTCCCTGCATACCCAAAGGCTGGATAATATCTCCGTCTTTACGATTGCGAATAACAAGCTTATCAAGATTATTTATCCCTGATAAATCCACGAAAACAGTATAGCTGTCATTTCCAAAACCTTCATTAGGAATTCTATCACACTCTGAAAAATTGACAGTATACTTTCCATATTTGTATTCTCCCGTTTTTGCTATATTTATTTCCGTTTTTTCGGATTGCATGTTTGTTATAAGTTCTATATTTTTTTCACTTACATAAATCCAACAGTTTGTTGTTACAGAAATTGTTTTACCCGATTTCGAAGTTATATTTCCTTTAATAAAATTCCAAATATTTAAAATTTTTGTTCGATCATAATTTTGCGGTAATTTCGGGATTAGTATTTTATATAAAATCCTTTTTTGTAATGCATTTGAAAGTTTTAGAAATTCTTTTGTTTTAATTTTACCCTTATTATCTGAAATATTTTTCAATACATTAAAAGTATATTCTTGTAAAATTTCTGTTTCTTCTTGCGCAATTTCACTTAATGATTGAACTGAATCAAGAATATTTGAATTAATTTGAGATAATAAAGGGAAAATTTTTGTTCTAATCAAATTTCTTTTATGAATGGTATCAAAATTTGAAGAATCAATATTTACCTTCAGATTATTTTCTTTACAATAATTTTCAATTTCAGCACGCGAAATATTTAATAAAGGCCTATAATAAATATCACGCTTTGGTGCAATTCCTTGTAATCCCGAAACACCTGTTCCGTGGCAAATTCTAAAAATTAGAGTTTCCGCATTGTCATTTTTATTATGTGCCGTAAAAATAATTTTACTGTTGAATTTTTCGCTGCAACGTTTGAAAAAATCATAGCGCGCTTCGCGCGCAGCAGTTTCTGCAGCTGCAACATCTATTCTTTCACTATAAAATTCTATACCGAGATTTTTACAAAAATCAGCGCAATTTTTTTCTTCTTGATCGCTTTCTTCTCCGCGCCAATTATGATTCAAATGTATTGCAATAATTCTATTTTGAGGGCAAATATTATGTAATATGTGCAAAAGGCACATTGAATCAGGTCCGCCTGAAAAACCTACAAGATAAATATTTGCATAATTATTTATATTATATTTTTTAAAAAAATTTTTAATTTCTGTTTGGATAGTATTCATTACCGTAAATACTTTTTAATACCTTCCCGAATTTCAACAACATCTGTTCCAAGCTGTTCTAGTGCTTGCATCGCCGTAGAATCAGGCTCATTAGTTATTGCCCATAAAATATCAGAAGATTCGATTTTTGCCTTGCCGGCTTTTTTAGCGTAATCCCAAGCATTTTCAAGAACACGTTTTGCTCGTTTTGTAAACACCATTTCTGTTGCAAAATAATCATTTCCATACCCTATAATATTTTCAACAACAATTCTTGCATCGCGAATATTAATTTCAAGTCCGCTTAAAACTTGAGCCCCTATTCCTGTTGCTTCTCCTATTATTCCTAATAAAAACATTTCTGTGCCGACAACATTACGCCCCATTCTGCGCGCTTCTTGTTTTGCAAGACGCAATACAGTTAATGTTTCAGGCATTTGTTTTTCTATAGGTTTGATAATAGTATGCGCTAAATCATCATCATTTATTTTTAATTCTTTGAAAATATTGTATGCAACACCTTTTTTGGTTTTAAGTAACCCTAAAATCATGTGTTCCGGCAAAACATCAGAAGAACCTAATTCTTTTGCGGTTTGTAATGCCAAACTCATTGCAATAAATGCATTTGGAGTAAATACAATTTGGCGTCCTTCATATTCGGCACTGCGAGATTGAACTTTTGATAATTTATCTTCAAAGACTTCGTCCGTTAATCCAAACTGCGCCATAATTTTTGACAAATCAGACTCTTTATCTTCCAAAATAGAAGAAACAATTTGTTCTGTACCGAGAATTTCATAATTTGAAGTGGAAAGCTTTGAAACAGCTCTTTCAAAAACTTTAGATGACTGAGGATTATCAAATAAAGAATCCGTTTCCTGCGTAAGATTTATTTCTTGTTCCTCTTTATTTTCGTCAGCTTCCGGATGAAAATCTTTTTTTGCTTTTCGTTGTACAAGTTTTTCTATTAACGGACGAGATTTTTCTATATCAAATCCTAAATTTGTAAGATATTGCGAAATTTTTGAATGCTTGTCATTGATTGCCGCAAGTACCAAATGTTCATAATGTACGGTAGAATTGCCTGAAGATTGAACAAGCTCCATTGTACAGGCTAATATACGTTTAAAATCTTCGCTAAAAGGAATTTGAGAAGTCATTTCAGCTTCTTCTATATTTAATTCCATATATATTTCTTTAGCCAAACGCTCATAAGTAATATTATAAGAAGCAAATATTTTAGCACAAAACCCCCGAGTTTCTTTTACAAGAGCCAATAGCAAATGTTCGGATAATACTTTATCGCTATGATCATAAATTGCTGTATTTTGTGCTTCTACTATTACATTAAGTGCTTTTTCAGTAAATTTTTCAAACATATTTGACCTTCTTTTGGTGAAAAATTATTCTTCTATTTCTTCTTCATCAAGTGTTTCAACGTAATTTGCAACTTTTTCAAATTCTTCATCGTTATCTATTGTTTCAAAGAAAGCTTCTTCACCTTCTTCAATATATCTCATAATAACAAGTTCCGGTTCTTCATCATTTGTTCCGATTTCGACCAAAAGCGCATATTGTTGGTCTTCAAATTCAATTATATCATAGAGTTCACATTTAATAACGTTATTTTCATCGTCAATAATTTCAATAATATTGTTTTCTTCTGTCATAATATTTCTCCTTTTATTTATTTTTTTCTTGATAGGTACTGTTCAAGTATAATACAAGCACTTTCAATATCAACAAGTCCTTTATCTTTCTTAAAATCTATTTTTTTTGCGCGTAAATTTTCTTCTGCTGAATCAGATGTCAATCTTTCATCTTCAAAAATTATTTCATAGCCTTTGATTTTTGACGCAAATTCTTCACAGTCTTTTGCTTGAAATCCTTTTGTCCCATCCATATTATAAGGAAGTCCTACAATTATTTTTTCTACGTGATTATCTTTTGCGATTTTATAAATTTGTTCGATAGCCTGATTTTCAGGTTTGCGTTGAATATAAGAATACCCTTGTGCAAGCATTAAAAGATAATCGCTTAGAGCAATTCCAATTCTTTTTGTACCCACATCAAGCGCCATTATTTTATACATTTTTAACCCACTTTTTTTCAATATATTTTATTCTATCGTCAATTTCTTGTGATGAGAAATTCTCTTGGTTTAAATCTTTATTGTATTTTATTGTCATAAAATATTCATAAATACTGCGTTTTAATAAATTATCAAAAAATTCTGACAATAATTCTTTATCGAATAAAAGAGAGTATATTTCGGATGCTTCTTCAACTTTTCCAATTGAATACTTAATAAATGCAGAAATAATAAGCTTTTTACACCATATTTCTTTTTCTGCAGGATAAAATATCTTATCTGCATAATTTTTAACAAGTTGCTCCATATTTGAATAAGATTTTAATTCTTTTAGTAATTGTTTAAATTCTTCGTTATAATTTTTATCTAAAAACCATCGTTTAGAAATTTTCATTTCATCAAGCTTTTCAAATATAGAATTATCAATTTTTGCAGGCAATATCTGTTCTTTTAAAATTTGTTCAATTGGCTTGTCATCATAATCTATATCAATTAATAAATTTCGCCAGCAAACGTATTCGTATGGAAGTTTCCAACCGTTTTTATTTTGCTCAACAGTAATTTTTTCAGCATTATAAAGAATTGTTTTAAAATCTTGAGCAGGAATATCAGCAGTTCTTTCATCTTTTAAAAATCGTTCAAGGATTTTGCTGCATTCAAATTTTGAAATATCAAAAAAGCCAAAACAATCTTTAATTCCGTATTCTATATTTATAACTATTGATACAAATCTAACTCTTTCATCAGATGATATTCTTGTAAAAATCATTGCCATATCACCATGTCCGTCAGGATATGTTGTATAAAATTTTTCGGGTTTTGTATCAGATAACAGTTTTTTATAAAATTCTTTAGTATTGTCTTCTCTTATTCCTGACATTTTCAAAGTAGCAAGACTTTTGCGAATTTTTTGAGATAATTCCTGATTTGCAATTTTACTCATTTTTTCTAATGTATGAAGAGCAAATTGAGATTTTGTTTCTCCCAAAAGTCGTAATGCTTCTTGTCCCTCCGGACTATTCGGATCTGATTCAAATACCGGTACTAAAATATTTGCCAATGCATCATCTTCAAAATCTTCTCCAAATGAATTTAAAAGAGTGATTTTATCTTGAACTCTGATTGTTGCTAAAAAATCCATAAAATCTATTTGAACTTCCGGATTTATTATTGCATTATCCAGTAATTGTCTTGTATTTTCATCTAATATTCCTTGAGCATCATCTCCTAGAACATCCTCGCAATCTTTATAAGACCAATCCGCATCTAATTCTCTCAAAAGATTTAAAACTGTAATTTTAACATCGCTGTTTAGTGAAGAATTTTTTAACAAATCCCAATATTTATTTATAAGTTCATTTTTGGGAACATAACGTTCTAAAAGAAAACAAATAACAGGTATTTTTTCTTTTGAACTATTTAAAAGCTCTTTTAATAATAATTTACCCAAGACGGATTTGTCTTCTTGTGCATCAAACATCTCAAAATCCGCAAGACAGTTTTGAATATCGGCGGGAGAATTAATTTTTGACATTAATTTATTTAGTGCCGATTTTATTTCAAAAGGATTTAATTGTTTGAATGCAGGTGCCATTTATCTTGCTTTCCCCCAGAATGCGTCTAGAATTTGCTGTGCTTCGGCAGACGGCATTCTATCTTGCAAAATCAAATATTGAACAGCAATCATTGTACATTCTGAACAAATATTAACCCCCGGACCTTGAATCATTTTAATCACCTGAGTATTTGGCCTTCCGCAAAAACTGCAATATACAACTTCTTGATTGCTTGTGTTATTAATTTCGGGAGCAGAGTCGGCAGTCTTTTTCTGTCTTTTCTTAGCGCCTAAGCTCACTACCTTATCATCTGACATATAAATTCTCCTTTTTGTAACCTTATTGTAACTTAAATTCATGAAATTTGCCATATTTTTATTTATAAATTATAATAACCTTAACAAACAGTTTTTTTATTAGAGGGATATATGAAAAAAGTATTATTAATCTTTAGCGTTTTAATAGTTGCTGTTATTTCTACAGCTTGTATTAATAATTTAGCTGTGCAGGATTTAAATAATAAAGCAAAAGCTTTTATGGAGCAGGGAGACTATACTCAGGCGATAGAGCGTTTAAAATCCAGTATTGATCTTGATCCATCAATTTTTGAAACTCATTACAATCTTGCAATAGCGTATACAAAAGCTGAAAATTATGCTCTTGCAGTAGAAGAATACAAAAAAGCTTTAGAAATTAGACCTAATGATGCCGACGTATTTTATTCCCTTGCTACAGCTCAAAATAATCTTGCAGTTGATATGAGCCAAGGTAAAATTCGTCTTAATGCTGACGATACTTTATATGTAGTAAATCCTGACGAAGTTGATTATGATGAAAAATATGCTCCGTCAGAAGCTGAACAACAATTAATAGAGTCCAATTATCAAGCCGCAGTTGAAAATTATAAAAAATATCTTAAACTTGAACCAAATGCAAAAGATAGAGCAGAAGTCGAAAGTCAAATTGAAAATATTATAAATCCTCCATCTGCGCAAAGAGCTGCTGATTAAAATGTTTATTATTCCCGCACCTGCAGATATAGCTTTTAAAGTTTTTAACTTTCCTGTTTATTGGTATGGAATTACAATGGCTTTGGCCATTTTGACAGGAACAATTACCGCCAATAAGCTATTTAATAAAATATGGTCACAAGATGCAAAAGATATAATTATTGAATATGCTCCTTTAATGATTCTATTTGGAATTTTAGGCGCAAGAATTTATTTTTGCTGTTTAAATCCGGAATTTTATTTTTCACATCCGTTAGAAATTTTTAATATTAGAGAAGGCGGATTATCAATTCACGGAGGTATTATTGGCGGAATTTTAGGTATAATACTAATGTCATACCGCTCAAAAATTTCTTTTTGGAAGCTTATTGATTCGTTATCTTGCGGTATTATTCTTGGTCAAGCAATAGGACGCTGGGGTAATTATTTTAATTCAGAAGCTTACGGCTTGCCAGTGGCTTCTCAAAATTGGGGATTATATATCCCTTTAAAATCACGCATTGTTGAATTTGCAAATTATAACTTATTTCATCCGACATTTTTATATGAAAGCATACTTGATATATGTGCATTTATAATTTTAGTGAACATATTTAATCATTTTGGACGCAAATACAATAGCTTAACATTCTTCGCTTATTTAATTTTATATTCTATAATAAGATTTTTTATGGAATTTTTGCGTGTTGACAGCGCATTGAATGTTGGAACAATACATTTTGCACAAATAGTTTCAATAATAATGTTTTTTATCGGAGCGACCGGAATAATACATCTTTTTATCAAAACCAAATCTGCTAAATAAAATTTTTAGACTATTTTACTTTTGTATTCTATAGTGAAATCAAGAATTTTTGAGATAAGCTCCATTTCTTTGACAGATAGGGTTTCGCGGTAAAATTTACCGTTGAGACTGTCGCGAGTATATTTCTTGCCGGAAATTTCGCTCATTTTTTTTGCAAGATTTGTCATTGTCATCTGTTTCATTGCAAGTTGGACTTTAATAAATCTCTTAATATCCATACGGTTATTATATTTTACTTGACAGTAAGCGTGAATTAGTTTATTATATGTGTCGTATTAGACATGAATACGTTGTATAAAACACACAATATGGATTTAGAAAGAAAAAGGCAGGATTTATGAAACACGAAAAACAAAGTTTTATTAAGCCAAATAGGGCGAAAAACATTTCCCTCTCCTATGGACACAAGTTCGAGCAGACGAAAATACTTTCCCTCTCCTTGGGACACAAGCTCGAGCAGACGAGGAACGAGTCTTGCGAGACTGCGTGCATGCGAGCGTAGCGAGTCGCAGAGGGTTAGGGTGAGGGTTGTTTTTTTAAACAATTTCCCTCTCTTGGGGAGAGGGCTAGGGTGAGGGTTGATCCCGTAGGGCGCGTAGCAGAAAATTCATCCCTCACTTGAATTTCTAAGCTCATTCTTCGCAAAGAAATTCTTTTCTCTCCCTAGGAGAGATAGAATATTTCCCTCTCATTGGGAGAAGGGAAGTTTGGTAGGGTGCGTCGTTTGACGCACCTTTAAATATCTTTTAGCAGAGTTTATTTCCCTTTAACTTCTTTAAAAAATTCGTTGGAAATAAGTTGAGAATATTTCCCGCTTTGGCTTGCTGATACAAGGACTTTATCGCTTCCGTCTTTATCTTTTACAACAGAAATTATACCTGTAATATTACCGGAAGGGATTTTTTTAATTCGGGCTTCAAACCTTGCATAAGGAATTTGTTGTCCATAAGAGGTCATGGTTCCTTTTTCAGTCACTTTGAATTCTTCTATGGCTGCTGCCTGATATTTAAATTTACTGATAGCCGCTTTAATTCTTGCTTCTGTATCATTTGCTTCAATATCAGCAGGTGTCAAAATTGTTTTTTTACCGGAATCAACAACAATCATTTTTTGTCCGGAGGCTTTATGTTCTGCGACAACAGCGTTATAACCAAACATACCTGCAGCTTTTTCAATTTCAAATTCCTTATTAATTTTAGAAAAATCGCCTACTTTCTGAGCTTTTTCAAGCATCATGTCTTTTGTCGGATGCATAAAATTATTATATTGAGTTACAATCCACTGTTTACCGCCAAATGCCGCAAATCCCATAACCACAACCGTTAAAAATACGGCTCTTGTTACATTTTTTAAACAACCCATGTTGAAATCCTTATATTTTTATACCAATATTATATTATGACCAACAGCGAAATCAATAATATAAAAAGTTCCGAAATAAATATTGAGGATACTACTCCTGCTATGCAGCAGTACTTAAAAATAAAAAAAGAACATCCTGATATGCTTTTGTGGTACAGGATGGGAGATTTTTTTGAAACTTTTTTTGAAGACGCTGTTATTATGTCAAAAGCATTAGAGCTTACGCTTACAGCGCGGGATGCAGGTGCAAAAATCGGAAAAGTTCCGCTTGCAGGTGTGCCTGTAAAAGCTGCAGATAATTACCTCGAAAAACTTGTTAAAAAAAATTTTAAAGTCGTTATTTGTGACCAACTTGAAGATCCAAAACTTGCTAAAGGTATTGTAAAAAGAGGGGTTACAAGAATTATTACGGCAGGAACTCTGACTGAAAGTAATCTTCTGCAGCAAAATTCTAACAATTATATTTGTGCTCTGTATAAAGACGAAAAAACGGATACCTACGGATTTGCTTATACAGATATTTCTACAGGAGAATTTAAAACAACACAGGCTCCGCTAAATCTTATTATGGCAGAACTTGCCAGATTAAATCCTTCTGAAATTGTTGCTCCGAGCCAAAAACAAGATATAAAACCTTTTCAGATTGTTCCTGATGAAGTGATTGATTTGCCTGATGAAATAACTTCCCGCTACAATTGTTCTAAAATTCCGGCATCCGTATTTGAACAATCTTTTGCACAAAACAATTTAAAAGCTGTATTTAAAACTCAAAGTTTGGAAAGTTTCGGATATTCAAAATATATTTTAGGGTTTAGAGCTGCGGGGGCGCTATTGGCTTATGTTTGGGAAACTTTAAAAGATAATATGCCAAAATTTGACTCAATAGAAGCTTATGAACTGTCTGAATACATGATTTTAGATTCTTCTACGCGTAAAAATTTGGAATTGTGTGAAACATTAAGAGAAAAAAATAAATATGGTTCTTTACTATGGGCTATTGACCGTACTAAGACAAATATGGGCGCAAGACTTTTAAAAAATTGGATTTGTCAGCCTCTAAAAAAAGTCGAAGATATTATGGTGCGCCAAAATGCCGTATCTGAACTTGTTGAAAAAAGTAATATAAGATTTGAATTGTCTGATATTTTAGAAAAAATTTATGATATCCAGCGCCTTGCTACTCGCATGAGCAACGGCTCCGCAAGCCCTAAAGATTTTATCGGTTTAAAAATTTCTTTATCGATGCTTCCAAAACTTCTTGAAATCACTAAAGAACTTGAAAATGATATGTTCGCATCTATCAGAGAATATCAGGAAGAAATAAGCGATTATGTTGATTTGATAGACAGAACAATAGAAGATAATCCTCCTATTTTATTAAAAGAGGGGGGAATAATAAAAGCTGATGTTAACGCAGAATTAGATTATTTCAGAGATCTTCTTTCAGGCGGAGAAAAATGGCTCGCGCAATTTGAAGAAGAAGAAAAAGAAAAAACCGGTATTAGAAATTTAAAAGTCGCTTATAATAAAGTTTTTGGTTATTATATAGAAATTTCAAATTCCTTTTTAAATCAAGTTCCTAAAAATTATGTCAGAAAACAAACTCTTACGAACGGAGAAAGATTTATAACGGACGAACTTAAAAAGCATGAAGATGATGTATTATCCGCAAGATTTAAAGCGACAGAGTTAGAATATAAATTATTTACAGACTTTAGGGAATATTCAAAAGAATTTGTTTCAAAAATTCGTGAAATTGCACAATGTATTGCTCAAGCAGACGTAATTACATCTCTTGCAAATATTGCCGTTGAAAACAACTACTGCAAACCTGAACTTGATTATTCCGATGACTTTATTGTAAAAGGCGGCAGGCATGCTGTTTTAGAAAAAATATTGCCTCTTGGGCAATACGTACCTAATGATTTGGAATTAAAATCAAATGTAAAAGAAGAAGATTCAACGCAATTTATGATTTTAACAGGTCCTAATATGGCCGGTAAATCTACATATATGCGTCAAAATGCATTAATTTTAATTCTTGCTCAAATAGGTTCGTGGGTTCCTGCGGATTACGCCAAAATAGGGGTTGCAGATAAAATATTTACTCGCGTAGGTGCAAGTGATGATTTAACACTGGGTCAATCAACGTTTATGGTTGAAATGATTGAAACATCATTTATTTTAAATACTGCAACAGACAGAAGTTTTATTTTGCTTGATGAAATTGGTCGTGGCACAAGTACTTATGACGGAGTTGCGATTGCTTGGTCAGTTGCGGAATATATTGTTTCGAAAATAAAAGCTCGATGCATTTTTGCAACTCACTATCATGAATTAAATGTTATGACAAATTCTTATCCGCAAATTAAAAATTATAGAATTACTATTTCCGAACAAGATGGCGAAATTGAATTTTTAAGAAAAATAGTTCCAGGCGGAGCGAGCAAAAGTTATGGAATACAGGTTGCTAAAATGGCAGGATTGCCGAATGTCGTAGTAAAACGCTCTCAAGAATTAATGTTAAAAATGCAGAAAGATTTTTCAAAAAACCTTGCATCTCGTAAAAAAATGAGTAATAATATGGATGAAATTCCGCAATTGTCGTTATTCGGAATGTAAAGATTTCTAAATAAGCAGCAAAATTTTTAATTTTAAGGTTTTGATAGAAATATCAAGGAGTGTGTTTATGGTGAAAGTAGGTTTTAATCCGGCAGTAAGCTTTAAAGCAAACGAAACAACAGAAAAAGCTAAAGGAAGAGTAAATTTGGCATTAGCTGAAGCTGATACGGATAAATTTGAAACCCCAGCCAAAAAGAAAACTTCCGCAAAAGACGGTGCTGCAAATGTTTGGAAATTCTTTTCTGTAACTAAAACAATGACCGGTGCAGCTATAAAAGGTGCAATATACGGAATTGCAGCTTCCTCGGCAGTCATGGCGGTATTTTGGCCATTTAAAGCACTTCCTAAAGCATTTAAAAAAGAAGGACCGGCTATTGGTAAACTTATCACACATCCGTTTAAACATATTGGTTTGGCAGGCAAAATTTTGACAGTTGTTTCGGGATTGGGTGTTTTTGGTTATCAGCTTGTTAAAGGAAAATTAAACGCAAATCAAAATACTGCAATTATTGATCATAAATTAAAAATTGGTCATAGAGATATTTAACTTTTGACAATTTAAAAAAAATAGTGTAATATAGCGTCTATGGTTTCTAAACAAAAAAATTTCGGAAGAAAAGAGCCTAAATCAAGAAAAGTTCTTTTATTAATCTTGTTTTTGCTGCTTTTATTATGGTATATTTTGCCAAAGTTTAGCCGTCAGGTAAAAGCTGTACAATTTAAAAATCAATATTTTAAAATTTATAGAGAATTTTCTCAGGCTGTAGGTTTTATGCAAGAAAAAGACGAATTTAATCTTGCATCTTATGCAGAAGGCAAAACTTTTATAAAAAACTTTGCCGTATTTTTTAAGGTAGGCAGTTTATGCAAAAAAAATAACAATAAATTGTGCCTTGCGGGGAAACCGGCATATTCTACACTCGATGGAAATTATTATCCGCAATTTATAAATTATCCCAATATTGGGCAATTTGTTTTAAGTGATGATACTTTAGTAATTTTAAATAATATTGATGATAATTTATGGATAAATGTAGATATTAATGGAATTAAACATAAACCTAACAAATTAGGATTGGATGTATTTACGTTCTATGTGAGTTCGGATGAATTAAATCTTAAATTAATGGGGGCGTCTAATACTCCATATAAAGAAATTTCTAAATATTGTGATCCAAAAAATTCAAATGAATTTAATGGCTTACCTTGCTCTTATAAAGCAATTTTAGATAAAGATTATTTTCATGATATGCAAAAATATTTGCGTTAACTTGTTTTTTAAATCGATATTTGCAAATGGATTATGTCTATATAATAATGTTGGCATAAGGATTTAACATGTCGAATATATTAGTTTACGAACTTGAAGGGAAAATTTATATAAATTTAACTAACAAATGCACAAATGACTGCATTTTCTGTCTCCGCAAAGATAAAGATGATGTAAAAGGGCAAGAATTATGGTTAGATAATGAAAATTTTGATGCTCAAGATGTTATTGAGCAGCTTAATAAATTCGAATTATCTTCGGAAGTTGTTTTTTGCGGGTATGGTGAACCCATGCTTAAATTAGATATTCTTAAAGAAGTTGCTAAGTATATAAAAGATAATTATCCAAATATAAAAATTCGAGTAAATACTAACGGACATGCAAATTATGTATATAAACGCAATGTTGTGCCGGAATTAAAAGGATTGGTGGATGAATTTTCTGTTAGTTTAAATGGCGAAAATTCTGAAGAATATAATGAACTTTCTCAACCGAAAATTGAGAATGCCTATGAAGAAGTTAAAAAATTTATAAAAGCTTGCTCAAACGAAAGTATAGAAACTGTCGCAAGTGTTGTTGAAGGTTATAAAGGAAGACATATAAATCTTGAAAAATGCGAAGAAATTGCAAATAATTTAGGCGCAAAATTTAGAGCAAGAGAATGGATTAAAAACGGGTACTAATATACAAAAAAAAGAAAGGATAAAAAAATGAGTGCAAATTTAGACAAAATTATGAAACCAAAGTCAATTGCCGTTGTTGGTGCTTCTACAAAAGAACACACAATTGGTTCTGACATTATGAAAAGACTTCAAGAATACAAATTCAACGGGAAAATTTTTCCGATTAACCCAAAAGGTGGTATTATTGAAGGTTTACAAGCATATACTTCAGTTTTGGAAGTTCCTGAAGAAATTGATTTGGCTATTATTGTTGTAAATGCAAAATTTGTTTTATCAACAATTGATCAATGCCATGAAAAAGGTATTAAAGGTCTTTGTATAATTACAGCAGGATTTAAAGAAACCGGTAAAGAAGGTGCCGAAGCTGAAAAAGCATTGTTGGCAAAAGTTCAAGAATACGGAATGCGTTGCGTTGGACCAAACTGTTTAGGTGTTGTAAATACATTGCCTGAAATTAGAATGGACGGATGTTTTGCAGAATCTTTACCTGAAAGAGGACATATCGGTTTTGTATCTCAGTCAGGTGCTTTAGGCGGCGGTATTTTAAATATTTTGAAAGATCTTAACTTAGGTTTTGCTCAATTTATTTCAATCGGTAATCAGGCTGATGTTAACGCAGAAACAGCATTGGAATACTGGGAAAATGAAGATGACGTTGAACAAATTTTGTTATATATGGAATCAATTCAAAACCCTGCTAATTTCAGAAAATTAGCATCAAGAATTTCTAAGAAAAAACCGATTTTAGCATTGAAAGCAGGAAGATCTGCCGCAGGTGCTTCTGCTGCATCTTCTCACACAGGTTCATTAGCAGGTGCTGATAAAGCTGCTAACGCTTTATTAAATCAATCAGGTGTAATCAGAGAATATTCTTTGAAAAACTTATTCTCAACAGCAAAAGTTTTTGCTAACTGCCCAATTCCAAAGGGTGACAGAGTTGCAATTATTACTAACTCAGGCGGCCCTGGTATCATGGCAACTGACGCAGTTTGCGAATACGGTATGCAAATGGCTAAAATTACTGATGAAACAAAAGAAAAACTTAGAAGCTTCTTGCCATCTGCTGCATCAGTTAAAAACCCAATCGATATGATAGCTTCAGCTCCTATCGAACACTATAAGCAAACATTAGAAACAGTTATTGCTGATGAAAATGTTGATATGATTATTTGTATTTACTTACCGTTCTTAGGTTTGAAAGATATCGATGTTGCTAAAGCATTGATGGAAATTAAGGCTAAAAATCCTCAAAAACCTGTTATCGGAGTATTTATGACTAAATCAGAATTCTTCACAGCATTATCAGATATGGATGTTAACATTCCGTTCTTTATGTACGCTGAAGAAGCTGCAGAAGGTTTGCACAGATTAAATCAACAAAGATTGTGGATCGAAAGACCTGAAGGTAAAATCCCTTCATACAATGTTGATAAAGAAAAAGCTGCAAGTATTATTAAACAATCACTTTCAGAAGGCAGAGAACAATTAACAACTCGTGAATCCATTGATGTGTTAGATGCTTACGGAATTAGAGTTTGTAAATCAGGTTTTGCAACAACAGAAGACGAAGCTGTTTCAATTGCAGATTCAATCGGTTACCCTGTTGTTATGAAAATGACATCAAAAACAACTTCTCACAAAACTGATGTTGGCGGTGTAAGAGTTAATATTCAATCTGCGCAACAATTAAGAGAAGAATATCAAGACCTTATTTCCAAACTTGAAGCAAAAGGCTTGCTAGACGGTTTGGAAGGTGTAATCATTCAAGAAATGGTTAAAGGATCAAGAGAAATGGTTTGTGGTGTTGCTACAGATCCTCAATACGGTCATATGATGATGTTCGGATTAGGTGGGGTATTTATTGAAGTTATGAAAGACGTAACTTTCAGAATTGCGCCTTTAACAGATGTTGATGCGAAAGAAATGATTAAATCCGTTAAGGCATGCAAATTGTTAGAAGGTGCAAGAGGTACAACTCCTGCGCAAATGGAACAAATTGAAGAAACAATCTTGAGATTATCTCAATTGGTTGCAGACTTCAGCTTCATCACAGAACTTGATATTAACCCGCTGTTAATTTCAGAAAAAACAGGTGAAGGTATCGCAGTAGACGGACGTATTAAAGTTAAAATGGAAGCTGCGTGCGAAGCATTAGGCTGCAAATGCGACTGCGGTGAAGTTTCTTGCTCTTGCTGCAAATAAAAATTAAAAATTAAAAATTAAAAATTAAACGAGCGTGATTTTTAATAAACTCACGCTCGTTTTTTAATTTGATATAAATAAAAAATTAAATAATATTCATGCTATAATATTCTTATCAGAAGGGAATAATTAATGGGTGATGAGGATAAACAATTTGACGCCACCCCACATAAGTTGGAACAGGCCAGAAAAGAAGGACAGGTTGTAAAATCAAAAGATTTTTCAACAGCGGTGTCTTTGCTAGTTTTGTTTTCTGTAATATTTGGCCTTGCTCCTTTTATTTGGGACCAAATTGTGCAAGTATTCACTCTTTTATACGAGCAAATTCCTAACGGGCGACTTTCAGATGTAGGATACAATTATATATTGACAGTTGCATTAAAAGGAACGGTTTTAATTCTTGGTCCTATTTTAGCAATTGCAGCTTTGGTTGCGATTTTGGCTGATTTTATTCAAGTCGGCCCTTTGGTTGCTGTGGCTCCGCTTGTTCCTAAACTCGATAAACTTAATCCTACAAAATATTTTAAGAATATAATGTCTGTTAAAACATTATTTGAATTATTTAAAAATATTGTGAAAGTTATTGTATTAGGTTATATCGGCTGGAATGTATATAAAAAACATATTGAAGCTATTTTAATGCTTGCTTCTGTAGATAATAATTTTGCGGTAATGATTGAATTTGGCAAACTTATAACAGAATTTATTTTTCAGGCGTGTATTGCATTTTTAGTTATATCTGCAGCGGATTACGGTGTTACAAAGTGGAAATTTTTACAAGATCAAAAAATGTCGTTTAAAGAAATAAAAGATGAATATAAAAACTCAGAAGGAGATCCAAATGTAAAAGCTGCATTACGCCAGCGCCGTATGCAAATGTTGCAACAAAGCGCCATGGATGCCGTTCCGACTGCTGATTTTGTTGTAACAAACCCGACTCACGTTGCTTGCGCTTTAAAATACGTAGCTGAAGAAATGGATTCGCCTATGCTTATAGCAAAAGGAACAGAATTAAATGCAAAAAAAATTATTGATATTGCAACAGAAAACAATGTTCCGGTTATAGAGAATCCTCCTGTCGCAAGAGCTTTGTTTAAAATGGTAGAAATTAATCATCCGATTCCGCCTGAATTATACAAAGCAGTTGCAGAAATTCTTACTTTTGTATATAAAATGAAGAAAAATACACCAAATAAACGAACACCAAATTAATATGTCGTAGTAATATTGAGTTGTACAATTATGACCATTCAAGATAAAACAAATTTACAAAATTATATAGATATAGTTCAAAAAGTCGCAAGAGTCGAGCATCGCAGAATACCGTCTCACATGGTTGACTATGAAGAACTATTATCTATCGGCATAATTGCAATTCAAGTTATTATTAAAAATAAAACCCCTGAACAGCTAGAACGTTATAATGCTGCATATATAGCAACTGCCGTACGTTGGGCAATAAGAAATGAATTGAGAATAAGATATAAATGGTATTCACTAAAACATAAATCTGAAGAAGAATATGATGAATCGGAAGCAGCCGAAGGTATTGACATGAAACAGGCTAAAGTCCGTGAATCCATTTATGAAACGGTTTTATCTATTGACGGTTTAGCAGATGCCGCATCTGACAATGATTCTCCGTTTGATTTTATAAAAGATAACAGAGCGACTCCTGATGAAAGTGCTGAAATTTCCGAAATGGGTAAAATGATTAGAGCAGCAATTTCAAAGCTTCCTGCAAAAGAAAGAACTGTTGTAGAATATAGATTTTATCGTAATATGCAGGTAAAAGATATTGCAAAGCAAATAGGTCTTTCTCCTTCACGAGTAACGCGTATTGTGCAATCATCATTGAATTTTGTCCGTGAATATCTTAATCAAAGAGAACAATACGGATATTAATCAATTATTTTTACTCTGCCGTCAGGTTTTATTTCCATTGGTTGAGGAAGTTTTTTGATATAATCACAAGCCAATTTATTTTTATCTAAATCAAAAGTTTGTAATACAAAATCCGGATTTGGATTTGTAGGCAGGTAGTTATCTCCGCCCATTGCAAAGAAATCATCTGCGGCTACTGTATATTTTTTATCTTCACGCGGATTATTTACATCAATTTCGTGAGTTTTTCCTTCTTTATCGAGGTATTCAAGATTTACAAGTTCACCTTTTTTGTTTGCGGTATATCTCATACCGGAAATAAATAGGATGCCCGGTTTTGTATTTTTAGGTATAGATTTGCATCCTACTTTTATTGCATCTACAATCTGTTTTTCAGTCAGATTTAAAATCATCATTTTGTCTTCAAACGGGGTAATATCTGCAACTAGTCTAGAGTCAACATCTCCAAGAGTAAACGCGCCTCTGATATTTCCGGCATTTAATAAAGCAATATCAGTTCCGAGTTCATTTTTCATTGCGTCAACAATCAAATTCCCGTGAGGATTTTCTTCAATAAGTATATTTTTCGGTAAAGGAACGGTTTTTGCTACACGTCCTACTACTTCGGGTTTTCCTATAATTTTTTCAACAGAATCTTTTACGTATAAAGGTCTGTTGTATGGTGCTGTGGATATAATATTATTTTGAGCTTTTGTTATAACACCGTTTTTATCAAAATCTACGTTTAAAATTCCGACATATTCACCGTTTTTGCCTGCTTCTGTAAGAATTACAGGTTCTCCGGATTTTGAATATAACAAATTCTTACCTTCATTAATCCCTTTTATTAATTCATGAGTATGCGCACTAAATATTATATCAATTCCATCGGTTTGTTTTGCAAGTTTTTTATCGTTATTTAAACCGCTGTGAGAAAGAAGAATAATTTTATTAATTCCTTGTTGTTTTAATTTATCTACTTCTTGTTGTACAAGTTTTGTGGTTTCTGCAATATTTTTAACCTCAATACTTTGCATAGTATCGTTCATTTTTACACGATCAAACATATCAGAAGGAGCGATACCTATAATGCCGAATTTTTCTCCGTTTTTATCAACAATAATAGATTTTTCAAATCTTCCGTCTAATGGAGAACCTTTTTTAGCCTCAATATTTAGCGCCAACATTTTGCAATTAGAATCTTCTAAAAGTTTTGCCAAATTATCAGGCTCCACAACATCTAATTCGTGGTTTCCGATTGCAGAAGCTATAAATCCGCACCAATCCAAAAATTTACTTGCAACTTTGTTGTTGCTATAATTTGCGCCAATGGAAATATCACCTGATGCAACTTTAAATTTATTTACTTTATCATCGGTTGTATTTGAGAAAAATGTGTTGTGTTGTTTAGTTGCAGACATATTATCAAAATCTTGACTCATTTTATATACACGTTCCATTTTAGTCATTTTCCCGTGTATATCATTTACGTAAAACCAACTTGTATGAATAATTCCCGAATCATTATAAACAGATTTTGTATATTTTGGTGTATCTGTAATATTCACAGTTGGCTGCTGTGGTTTTACAGAATCGTATTTTTTATATTGAGTCGTTGGGTTGATATAAGATGTATTAATCATACTTCACTAACCTTTTAGATTTCACTTGTATAAAACCTTATGAAAATAATTTTTGCGTTATTTTTATGTTTTATTAAGTAAGCGTTACATATTTTATATAAATAAAGCTCGGATATTTATCCGAGCTTTAAATTAAAATTATTGTTGTTCAAATTGGTCTTTACCTACACCGCATAACGGGCATGTCCAATCATCAGGCAAATCTTCAAATTTTATTCCGCCATTTTCTTCCGGATCGTACACATAACCGCATACACTGCAAACCCATTTTCCCATGTCAAATTCCCTTTCTTAAGTTGTTACAAATTGATATTAACAAGAAATTATGATTTTTTCAATTGTGCTTCTACATCTTTTTTTACTTGATATTCCGAATTCGGGCTAAGCTTTCTGACTAATAGCATAATTGCAGGAACAATTACGCCCAATGCCGTAATACATGAACCTATATTTTTAATAACAGAAGTTCTTTTTAATTTTCTTAAAGATTTGAAAAATATGTCTAAATCTTCACCTGAAGCTTCATATTGGCTTAAAAGTTTTTCCAATTTTTCAGCTACCCCTCTTAATTCAGCTATATCTATATATTTTCTTGTATCAACTTTATCGGAATTTTTTAAAAGGCTTATTATATCAGATTTTTTAGCCATATCGACAACGATATTTTTAGTTTTCGGGCTAACAGCAAATCTGTAAACATCTGTATCCGATTTATTTGCTTTAAAATCCTGCAAATGTTTTTTCAAAGAACCGTCTTTGAAAACATTTTTCAATTCTTCACTTTCGATTACTCTTGCATCAAGGGTAATTGATTTGTTAAATTGTTTTTCAGCCTGTTTTTCAAGGTGTTTTGCAATTATTGGACCTGCAAAATACATAAATGCCCAAAGACTTCCTTCTTTGATTGCGTAACCGATAAAATCTTGTGAATTTCTTGAATGAGTTAGTCTTTCGCCTGTTATAGTACCGTCAACGAGCATCATATTTTTTACAGGGTCAAACATAAAGTCTTGAATGCCGCCTTTAAAAGATATGTTTTTATTTTTATGTACAGGTGAAAAAGCTGATTCGAATGCGACTTCTTTTCTTTTATTTTGCGCTTCTTGTTGTTGTTTCTCGTAGTAATCTTTTTTGATTTGATTTTCTGTGTATTTGTGTCTGAATTTTGTCAATGCAAAATAAGAGACTGCTGTTAAAACTGTTGACGCCGCAAACTTTGTAAGAGCCAAACTTTTAAATAAATTTTGCTGTTTAGCTGCTTTTTTAATATTTTCTTTAATTTCTTCAGTCGGAGCATATTTTTTTGCTAAAGCCAATATTTTTTTATTTTTAAAAAGTCTTGGATCTATTTCAGGGTCAAATTTTGCTATTTTAAAAAGCGTTTTATTAAGAACATATTTGTAAGCAGGAATGCCGCCAAGCCAAATAGCTTCTGTTCCGAATTCATCTATAAATCTGTCTTTTCCCTCTAATCCGTCGCCTGCTATATAAGATGCGGTAGTTACTCCGCAGCTGTTGGCAATATCTTTTATGCCTAATGGGATAAGTGAACTGTTATTTCCTAATGTTGAATATATCGCGCTAGCGCTAATTTTTGGTATCATTTTTCTTCCTTCTTGATGCAAAGCATCGGCTCATAAAGTAGTATTACAAGCCCCACACTAAATTCATAAATTCCACGATTGGGGCATTCGCGTCTACGATATGATGTCGTCGGATATTAAAATTTTTATTCATAATTCTTTCCACCTTTACTTTAAATTTTATAAAAAATATAATTGCGTAATTTTAAAATATATTTACCTTTTGTAATAAAACAGAGCTTTTGAAATCTTCAAAGGCTCTGTTTTAAATTTATTCAATACGACGCAACGTTTGTTTTTAAATTAAAACAAGCCTCCTAAAATATGTCTGCTACGTCGTATAAACTTAATCAATATATTTCCTTTTTAATTGTTACTTTTACACTTTAACTTACAAAATTTGACATGTCAATATGTACATTTTATAACTCTGCTCGGCTTGGTAAAACCTTTTTTCATAATTCTGTCCTTTCTTTGTCATTATGTGAATATAATTAATCATGATAATGATTATATTAATGACTATAATGCTCAGTAAAAATTTTGCCAATAATATAGAATGTTTTTATGAAGTATCCGAAATTAGTTGAATTTGGTAATAATTTGCGGGCTGAGCGTGTGCGTAGGGGATATTCTCTTGAAAGATTAGGGCTTGCTTCGAACTTGAATCCCACTCATATCTGTAAAATTGAAAGAGCTGAAATGGCTCCGACTCTTTTGACTATTCTTGCGCTGCTTGAAACTCTCGGTATAGATTTTAATGAACTTGTAGCTTATAATAAAAAATAATTATAAAAATTTTGTAAAATTTCTGCCATAACTCTGCCATTGTGTTATAATTTTATAGGTTCAAAGGGATATGGGTATGAGTATAATGACTACTAGTAAAATTAGTGAATTGGCAAAGGAAGTTTTAGATATTGAAGCTAATTCAATATTAAGATTAAAAGATAACATAAATGAAGATTTTGAGAAGGCTTTGAGCATTTTATATAATTGCAAAGGCCGCGTAATCGTTACAGGTATGGGAAAATCCGGACTTATCGGCAAAAAAATCGCAGCGACAATGTCTTCTACAGGCACTCCGTCATATTTTTTACATCCTGCCGAAAGTACCCACGGTGATTCGGGTATAATTACGCGCGAGGATGTTATTATTGCGATATCAAACAGCGGTGAAACTCAAGAACTGATGAATCTTTTGCCGTTAATAAAAAGATTTGGTTGTCCTATGATTTCTATGACAGGAAATCCTAATTCGACTTTAGGTAAAACAAGTGATGTTGTTCTCGATATTTCTGTTGAAAAAGAAGCTTGTCCTTTGGGTAATGTCCCAACTGCAAGTACAACAACAACTCTTGCTATGGGAGATACTTTAGCTGTTTGTCTTATGGAACAAAAGGGATTTACAAAAGAAGATTTCTTATTATATCACCCTTCGGGAAAACTCGGTAAAGGCTTAACTTATAAGGTTAAAGATTTGATGATAACAGGTGAGCGTATGCCTTTAGTAGATGTTAATATGTCTTTTACTTCAGTTGTCGAAAAGATATCTGAGTATAAGCTCGGTATGGCAATGATTTTAGGGGAAGATAAAAAACTGCTTGGAGTTTTGACAGACGGAGATATAAGGCGCGCATTATTAAAATATCCGACATCTGTTCCTTCATTAAAAGATGTAATGACGTTGAATCCTAAAACTATCACTCAAGATGCTTATGCAGCGTCAGCTTTAAATCTTATGGAAAAATATTCAATCACGGCTTTGGCTGTAACGAATGAAAATAATTATCCTGTAGGAGTTATTCATGTACATGATTTATTAAGAGCGGGGGTTGCTTAATTTATGTCATTGGAAGAAAAAGCACAACAAATAAAACTTTTAGCTTTTGATGTTGACGGAGTAATGACTGACGGAAGCATTACTTATGATGAAAACGGAACAGAATATAAAACATTTAACGCAAAAGACGGGCACGGTTTAGCTAAAATGGCAAAAAGCGGTTTTATTACAGCTATTATTACCGGACGAAATAACGGAACTGTAGACAGACGTGCAAGAGATTTGCATATTATTGAAGTTTATCAAGGTGTAAAAAATAAACTTCCGATACTTGAAGCATTAATGGGGCATTATAATTTAACTTTTGCTCAAGTTGCATATATGGGAGACGACGAACCTGATATTCCTATTTTGGAAAAAGTCGGCTTGTCAGCTTGTCCTGCCGATGCGGTTTCAAAAGTCCAAAAGATTTGTGATTTTAAAGCAAAATCAAACGGCGGGCATGGTGCAGTAAGAGAGCTTTGTGATCTTGTTTATGAAGCTTGCGAAAAAATTATTGTTTAGAAAAGAGGATATTATGTACGAAATTAAAACACAGGCATTTTTTTCAGCGGCGCATCATTTATTGAATTATGAAGGTGCGTGTGAAAATCAACATGGTCATAATTGGATGGTAGAAGCTTTTGTTCAAGGTGAAAGTCTTGATAAAAGTAATATTTTAATTGATTATAAAGTGTTAAAAAAAGAATTGAATAATGTTTTAGAAGCTCTTGATCACAAAGATTTGAATGAGTTACCTGATTTTAAAGGGGAAAGTCCTTCCAGCGAAATGATTGCAGCTTATATTTATTCAAAATTGAAAGAAAAAATAGTACAGTTGAGTAAAATTTCGGTTTGGGAAACTCAAACTTCTTGCTGTTCTTATTTTGAAGAGGGGTAAATATATATTTGTTTGACCGATTATAAACTTGGTTTTTACAGTTCTTAACGGGTCAAAATACTGTTAATTTGATTTAAAGGGTAGAGAGAATGAATTTTATACAAGCAATTTTGATGGGTGTAGTTCAAGGGTTAAGCGAGTTCTTGCCAATTTCAAGTTCTGCTCATTTAGTTTTTACATCGAATTTTTATAAAGTATTTAAAAATATACCTATAACGATGCAGTCAAATGAAGAAATATTTTTCGATATTATGTTGCATCTAGGCACATTGATTGCTGTTTTAATATTTTTTAGAAAAGATGTTTGTGAAATATGTAAAGCATTAATATTAGCTTTAAAAAATCGTTCTTTAAGTGATTATAAAGCTAAATTGGGGCTTTATATTATATTGGGAACAATTGTTACCATAATACTTGCGCTTCCATGTAATGATTTTGCAGAACATCTTGTTTATCATCCTGCCGCAGTCGGAGCTTTGTTAATATTAACCGGCGGAGTTTTGTTTTATAGTGAGTATTTGTCTAAAAAACGTGAAAATAAGTCTGATGAATTAGATTGGAAAAAATCTTTGTGGATAGGTTTGGCACAAGGAATGGCTGTTTTACCGGGATTTTCTCGTTCCGGTTGGACTATAGCTACTGGTTTATTTGCCGGTTTGAATAGAGAAACCGCTGCAAGATATTCGTTTTTATTAAGTATTCCTATAATATTAGGGGCTTCAATGGTTTATCCTTTGGTTAAAATTGATATAAAAGAGGCTATAAATTACAATTGGATTTCTATAATTATCGGAACAATTGTTTCTGCAATTATCGGCTATTTATGTATTAAATATTTTATGAAATTTATATCAAAATTTTCATTAAATATATTTGGTTGGTATTGCGTTATAATGGGTATTTTCACCGTTATATTTTTCAATATTTTTAGCTAAAATTTTTGTAAAAAAATGTAAATAAAAAATCTTTTTAGTGACAAAAAAAAATCTTGATAAGTATTAAAAAAAACAGTAGTGCGGAGTCGTAATGATATCATCTGTAAATGGTAGTTATAAGAAAAATATTACATTTGCTTCAGGAGGCGATGAAAAAAAACAAAATGTGCCTTATGACAGGGATACTTTGCTCAAAAATAATTTTTCAAATCGTTCTTTAATTGCATTAGATAAGTTTACTAAAGCTTTTACGGTATATCCTGCAAAAGGTTTAAAAGGAAGCATTAATTCTAATTTTTACGAATTTTTGACAATGGGTACGGTTCCTTATTTGATAGGGAGTTTAACTTTGATGTCAATTTTTAATTCCGCAAATAAATATTTTGCTCCGTTTGAAAAGGCAAAAGCTTCGGCTTTAGGTAATAAAATGGCTTTGGGAGTTTTATTTTACGGTTTATTTAAATCGTTGTCAAAATCGTTTACCGATTTGCCTGTAAAATGGTTTACAGGGATTGATACTCAGCTTCCGTATGTAAAAATAAATTATCAATTGCAAGAAACTCCGCAAGATTCCGATTTAACCAGTATTGAGTATCATAAAGTCGGTGAAAGCGTTGATTTTACCCGTTGGGATTTATTGTATGGTGATCATAAATCCGGAAAGCAAAATGAAACTTTTGATAAAATTGCTAAAAAGAACGGACTTGGTAAAAATTTAAATGATTCTGATCAGGAAGTAAAACCTATATATAAGGAAGTGTTGGTGAAATCTAATTTATCTCGCACATTTTCTTCTTATATGTGGGCTGCAACCGGTGTTGCTTTAGCGTTTCAAAAACCTTGGGAAAATTATTTTAGGGTTGCCACTTTGAAGTTTTGGAAGCCTAAAGAATTTGCTCATTCTTTAAAAATTTTTGGAGAAAGTTTTGTAGAAAGCTGCAAAGAACTCTATAAAGGCAGAGAAAAATCTTTCTCAAAACTTGAAAAACATTCAGGTAAAGCTTTAATTGGTTTAGCTTCTCTTGTGACGATTTTAGGGGTTATGAATACATTGCATTTAAGTAAAAAACCTTCAAAAGTTAATGCAAAAGATGTCATTGATAAAAAGAAAGAAAGTGTGGTGAATTAGATGAAAACAAATTTAATTCAATCATACATAAATGGAACTCCTATTACGCAGCAGTATCATTCTAAAAAAGCTGAGCAGAATTTTGATGTTCATAGAGAGCTTGCAACGAGAACATTTATTAAACCATTACCAAGTAACGGGCATTTGGTTAATAATTCTATATTTGATTTACCTTCAGAGTTTTTTAAAGACGTTAAATATAATTTTAAAGCTTTAAAACATTCAATAAAAGGCGAAGCTAATGACCATGAATTAGGATATCTCAATGATATCGGTATGAAAGCAGGCGGTCTTGCTATTGCTTCATATTTATATGCAAGAAAATCTACTCCAATGACGAAAGTAATGGAATTTATCGGATTGGGTTCATTTTTTGCTGCGATGGATATTTGGCCAAAACTTGCACTGCAGCTTCCGGCTTATTTAATTCATGGAGTAAATGTAAGACAACAATATGTTGATAATTATGGGCGGAAAAAGTTGTTTTATCAAGATCACCAATTTATTCCTTGGGATTTATATTCTGATGAAGAAATAAATAAGATTGGTGATAAAATGGGCGTTCCTAAGGATATGAAAAATCGCAGGGATTTCATACAGGAAAAAATGCGCAAAATTGCTTTGCAAAATAATACAATGTGGATGTTGACCGCAGGATTTGCAACTCCTATAATGAGCGCACTAATTTGTAATGCGCTTGAACAGCCAATACAGAATTATCAGCGTGAACATTTAATTCAAAGAGCTGATAAATTGCTTAGAAATTTCCCTCAAGAAATTCAAAAATATAAATTTAAAGATATTACAAAGCAGTTAGAAGAAATAATAAATTCAAATGTAAATGTAAATATTACAAAAGAGACTGTCGATCATATTGTAAAAACAGTGACAAGTGGGTTGGATGCTGTTACAGCGCAAGCTGTAGAAAAAGATTTGAGAAATATTCTTCCATCAATGAGGGAATATGATTTGACGGATGAAGTATTAGAACATATTTCAAAAACATTAAAAGAAAATTTTGAGTCTTTAAAATTGCCTCAAAGTGTTTTGGAATCTGTGGTTCCGGATAAATCTGCACTAGAACAAGCATTTAAATCGAGAGGTTTGGGTACAGAAAGAATAAAAGATTTTTCTGAATATTATAAAACAGTTCAATATATGTTAGAAAATAATATTGAAAAGTTTATTTCTCAAAATCCTGAATCAATTGATGGTAAGAAATTAAATTTATATAGAAGAAAAATTATTCATTCAACTGTTCATGGAGAAGAATCTGCTTTGGGAAAAGCGTTTAAAATAAAACCTTATGCTCGGCTTTCAAATGAAATTATTGCTAAACTAAAATCAACTTTAGATTTATTGAATGAACTAAAAGCTAATAATATTGTTTTTGATGAATATGCTTATATTAAATATGCTCAGGCTCCTGAAACAGTTTTAGCTGATGATTGGAATAAGATAGCAGGGAATTTGTTGAAGCCTTTGGGTATAACTGAAAAAGAGATAAAAAATACAAGATTTGACAGGCAACTTGTTGCAAATCTTTTGCGGGAGAAATTTGAAGCGATTGCAGCGGATGATGCAAAATATTTTGATGTTATTGAGAGTATGCAAAAAGAACTTTCTTCCTTACCGCAAATTCGTGTGTTTGAAGGTGAAGGAGAACAGCAAATTGGAGATGGGGCATTTAAAGAAAAAGTCGTTTCAACATATAACCGTATAGCACAAGAACTTAGAAAAGAAGGTTTAAATTCTACAGCAGATGCTTTAGTAGGATTTGATGAACAGGGCACAACGTCACTTAAACATATTTATTTAAAATTTGTTGAAGATAGAATTTTGGGTGTAAAAAGTTCTTTTTATAGGATATTAAATACATTGGATGTATATCGCAGGATTGCAAAGTTGCAAAATATAGATGTTTTGAATGCTTCAATGCCTCGTGAAGTAAAAGAAGAACTTGTTGAATTGTGTAAAAATCTTTTAATTAGTGCGCATGCTTCTGATTATGCTACGAAGTTTTATTTCCGTAGAAATCCGGAACTTAATCCTGAAAATAAATCAAGTGATTATTATTCTCAATTGGAAACAAAAGCAGGTAAAATTATAAATAAATATTTCGGATCGCATAATTCTGAGGATTTAGTTGAATTAGCAAATGATCGAAAATTTTTCGAAGCTGCAATGAAGTTAATGTATGACGGAGAATTGCATGCTGATACAATGAATGGAATCAAAGATTCTGTATTTAAACAAGAATTTTTAAACTATAGAAAAGAAATCTTAAAATATCTTGGCGGCGACAAGTATTTTGCAAAACCAAATCATCTTGTTAATGGGCAGGCTCATGGATCAAGTTCTTTATTAAGGATGCTTCTTCTTGGAAGTTCTACGGATGAAATGATTTCAAAATTGTGTTCTCAACGTTATAATAGTTCAAAATGGTTAAAAATGTTTGGAACTCTTGGTGCTTCTATTTTAGGAGTTACAGTGCTTTCTCAGTTTTTTATGGGTCGTATGCCCCAAAAATCCGGAGGTGACAAATGATCGTTCAATATATCAGTAATTATAAACCGGTGGGATTTGGTGCATATAATGTTGCAGCAAAACAAAATACTGAGCCGCAAGTAAAAGCTTCATCATCAAATTTGATTTCCCAATTTTTAGAAAATCAGGCAAGAATAAATATTCCTGCTGTGACGGCGACTTCACAATCGTTTTATAAAAATGATTTAAGAAAATTATTTACGACAAACAGTGCAGTTATTCTTGCAATGATTATTCGCAGTGCAAATGCAAAGGATTCTAATGGTAATGGGTATATTGACGGGAATGAACAACATGGAACCTTTTTAAATGCTATAGATAGACTTGATGACATCAAAGCTCAGGGTTTTAATACTTTGCATATACTTCCGATAAATCCTCCAGGGGTAGAAAATGCTATGGGAACGGCTGGTTCTTTGTATTCTCCGGAAGATTTATTGAAAATAGATCCAGTATTAATTGATAAAAATGATCCGCGCTCGGACAAAGAGCAATTTAAAGCCTTTGTAGATGCTTGTCATGCCAGAGGTTTAAGGGTTATGATTGATATGCCGAGTTGCGCGTCTTATGATTTATATAAAAAAGAACCGGAATTAATGGCGATGTCAAATGGTGTTGCAAAAACTCCGCAAGGGTGGAATGATATAAGAATGTTTCAACCATGGGAGGATGAAGGTAAACGGCTTCTCAATCCTAAATTACTAGAATATCATCGAAAATTTGTTGATATGATGATTGATGCAGGTGTTGATGGTATAAGAGCGGATGTAGCCAGAGCAAAACCTGTTGAATTTTGGGATATTTTAATCCCATATTCAAGAAAACGTAATCCTGAGTTTGCTTGGCTTGCAGAAAGTTATACTTATGAAGATGCTTCCCCTCAGGCAAATATGCCATATGATCGACCTGAAGATTCTTTGCGTGCGGGGTTTGATGCTTATTATGGTCAATATCATATATTTAATGAATGGCCGAATGCGAAAGCTTTGCATGATTATGTAATAGAGAATTTAAATCTTTCATATCGTGTAGATCCGGGAAAATCTGTTATTGGTTCTTTTGCTACTCACGATGATATTTCTCCAATGTTTCATGGCGGTGAAATATATTGTAATTTAACTTCAGGATTGCAGGCGACTTTACCTATGTTAAATCCTTATATCGTTGATGGTTTCCAATCAGGTGACAGATATATTTATGATTATGCTAATAAATATAGTCCTAATACAAAAACAGACAGCCATGAGATGACTGTTCATGAAGGAAAACTTGATATATTTAATTTATCTCGCAGACCTGGCGGGGATAAACCTCAAATCGGTGAATTTATGAAAGAATGTTTTGATATGCGCGAAAAATATGCCCATATATTAAAACGCGGTTCTTATATTATTCTTGATAAAAAGAAAGATCCGCAGGATCAAGTTATAGCATTCGCTCGCCATAGACATGGAAAAACAATTTTAGTTCTTGCTAATAAAGATGTTAACCGCAGGGTAGCTTGCAAAGTGGAAGTGCCTACTTTAAAAGAAAATCAAAAACTTAATAATCTTCTTCCTTCTTATGGTGAAAAAAGTAAATTTCAAGTTTCAGAAGGGCAAATCAGTGTAGATTTAGGTCCTGGGAGAATTCATGTATTTGAAATTGATACTCCGAATATTGAAACATATTCACAACAAGTTTACAAACAACATTAAGAGAAAGTGCAGTATAAATACAGGCTTCGTTTATTAAATCGAAGCCTGTTAATTTTATAATTTATTTTTCACTGATATATCCGCGTATGGCTGAGTATGCTGCTACATAAGGAGATGAAAGGTAAATAAATCCTTTAGTATTACCTAAACGTCCAATAAAGTTTCGATTTTGAGTCGATAAGCAAACTTCATTATCTGCAAGAATACCGGCATGGATACCTACACAAGGACCGCATCCCGGAGGTAAAATTGTAGCTCCCGCATCTATGAATATTTCTAACAAGCCTTCTTTTAGCGCTTGTTTATAAATTGTTTTTGACGCAGGACAAATAAGCATTCTCACTCCATCGTGCACTTTATTCCCTTTTAAAATATCAGCAACGGTTCGCATATCTTCTATACGTCCGTTGGTGCATGTCCCAACGTAAACCTGATCTACTTTTATATTATGAAGATCTTTTGCCAGTTTTGTATTGTCGACAGTATGCGGACAAGAAACGGTATGTTCTATAGAAGATGCATCAATTTCTATTGTACGCTCGTAGTTCGCATCGTCGTCAGGTGTATAGTAATTCCCTTCTTTACGTCCGTGTTTTTCCAAATATTCTTTAGTTTTTTCATCCGGTATAAATAAACCGCATTTTGCTCCGGCTTCAACTGCCATATTTGCTATGGTAAATCGTTCTGACATGTCCATTTTTTTAATGGTTTCTCCATGAAATTCAAGAGCTTTGTATGTTGCGCCGTCAGCTCCGATCATACCTATCAAATGTAAAATTAAATCTTTAGCGCAAATACCTTTGCGAAATTCTCCGTTTACAACGATTTTAAATGTTTGTGGAACTTTTAACCATGTTTTACCAAGAGCCATTGCAACTGCAATATCGGTTGATCCCATTCCGGTAGCAAATGCGCCTAATGCGCCTGATGTACAAGTATGTGAATCTGCTCCGACAAGAATTTCACCAGGATTTACAAATGTTTCTATAAGTCTTTGATGGCAAACTCCCGATCCGACTTCAGATAATACTGCGCCGTAATCGCGTGAAAAATCTCTTAAAGTCGTGTGCATATTTGATAATTCTTTACGAGGGCTTGGAGAAGCGTGATCAATAAAAAGAATTGTTCTTTTCGGATTAAAGAGTTTTTCTTTACCGAGTTTTTTAAATTCTTCTACCGTTAAAGGACCTGTTCCATCTTGAACAGCACATATATCTACATTTGCAATTACTAATTCTCCTGCGTGTACTTCGTGATCTGTATGTGCAGAAATAATTTTTTCTACTAAAGTTTGTCCCATAATTTAACCCTCTTTCGTTAAAATTATAGCACAAACAAGGTGATTATAAAATTTATTCAACAATTACTCTTGCAGGGAAGTTGCTTTTCAATAAATTATTGGCAGCTTGTTGAGCTTTTTCTCGAGATGAATAAGAACCGACTTGTAAAGTATAGTAGCCGCCGAGATTTTTAACAATAGGTGTTACTCCTAAACCGGCATCTTGAATAATGGATTTGGCTACTTCTGCTTGTTTTTCTGTTGCGTAGTAGCCTACAACCACTTTTGCATTGATAATTTGAGTTGAAGTTTTTGGCGTTGGAGTTATTAATTCCGGTTGGTTTTGAGCAGTGTCTTTTTCATTATTGTGTTTTGCTTGAGTTTGTTCTGTTTTATTATGCTCTTCTATATGTTTATTTTTAAGTTCATTTTCTTCAGCTTCAATTTCGCCGGTTGTTTTGCGCAAAGAATTAGGAATAACTACTTTAACATCAAGTTCAGGAGAGAATATTTTTCCGTCATATAATTTTTTACCGTCATCTTCCATTTGAATATTTTTTAATCTTTCATCAATAGAAGATGCTGTAGGATTTTTATCATCTTCTAACCAAGAAGATTCTTCTCCCAATCCGACATCAACATTCGGAGATAAAATCTTTTCCATTCCGAGAATAAGCAATACCCCTGCGATAAAAACTGAAACAAATACTATAAAATATTTGTTAGTTCCTTTATTTGTTTTCTTTTTGTATTCTTCATAAGAAAAACGGGTATTTTCGTATTTGTCAATGTCTTTTAACATTATACACCTCTGACCTTTGTGCTTGCAAGAACAATATCGTCGATTTCTTCACTATATCGTTTCATAACTTCAAGTGCAAAATTTTTAATATCTTTAATATTTAAGTCGCTTTCTAAGGCTGAAACTTCAATAGGTGCTCCTTCTGATAAAATATTTACTCCCGTATGTATTAACACGGATGTAAGTGATTTTGTCGCAATAGAAACAGATAGTTTTCTATTGTTAATAAATAAGTCATCTCCCTTGCGTTTAACATTAAATCCTCTGTCCTCAAGAGCTTCTTTTATGCATGTTATAAGCAATCTTTGACGTAAAACACCTTCTACAAGATTTATATTGAATTGTTCTGTTATAAAACTCAGCATATATTTGCTGTAAATAGGTTCATTATTAATAACATCTTCAATATCAACCATTTCGGTTAATTTCACGTCGCATTCTCCGCAAAAAGCTACAATAGCATCCGATTGGATTTTATAATTTTTATAAATCCAGTGAGGTGCAAGTTGAGAGCCTATATATTTGATGTTTTCTTCTATGTATAGTGTTTTCATATCCCTATTACCTAAAAAGAATTTTTATATAATTATCTGCGTTATTGTTTTGTAAAGCATTTTTTAATCTTAAACAAGATTCGCATTCTCCGCAATGACCTTTTGTATTTTGATAACAGCTCATCGTCAATTCAAGCGGAATATCATGCTTTAGCGCTAATTTGACTATACCATTTTTGTCATAATTTATCAAGGGAGAGATGACTTTAGGATGTTTTAATGTTGAATATTGAAACTCTTTGTTGAGAGCGTCAATGAATTCTTGGGTATTATCCGGAAAATTTTGAGCTTCTTCTTTATTTGCACCGATTAATACATAATCATAATTAAAAGAATCAGCATAACTCGCTGCTATATTTAGAAATAATCCGTTGCGATTTGGAACCCAAACAGATTTTAGTCCGTCATTAAGTTCTTTCAGATTTTTTGCACAAGGAATTTTATTATTTGTAACAAGCGAAGTTTGGGTAATATCTTTGAGCCAATCAAGCTTTATAATTTTGTGTTCTATATGGTAGTAATCACAGATTTTTTTCGATGATTCAATTTCTTTTAAAGCAGATTTTTGGCCATAATCAAATGTTAGTGCAAGTTCTATATTTAGTTCTTTTTTCTTTAAACCTGTGCAAACTAAAGAATCAAGTCCGCCGGATAATAATATTATAGATTTATTCATATTCATCAATTATTTGTTTTGCTTCTTGTTTAAGAGTATCAGAAAATTTGTCTGAAGCAATAATTTCATCAAGAATACTTTTGTCAGACATGTTGTATAACGCAATCATTGCATTTTTCTTTACTTCTTCGTCATTATCTTCAAATAAGCATTTTTTGATAGTTTCAAAAGCCAGCGGATGATCACATTCCATTAAAGCTTCTATTGCATTAATTCTGATTTGAGCTGATTCGTCAGATAAAGAAGATTTTAGAGCTTTAAAAACTCTTTCATTAGAACCAAATCCCATTTTATTTAGGGCTTCTATTGCTCTTTCTTTTAAGAATGAGAATTTATCCATTATACCTTGTTTTGCTTCTAAAATACTTACTAATGGGTCAATTGCGCGTTCATCTCCCAAAATTCCTAATGCTAATGCCGCAGATTCTTTTACGTAAATAGATTTTTCATCTTCATCTTTTACGATATCAATTAGTGGCGCAACGGCATATTTATCTCCGATTTTACCTAAAGCATCCGCGCATGCCAGACGTATTCGGTAATTTTCATTTTTGTTGTTTAGACAATATAATAATGCCGATACTACATCAGTATTTTTATGATTAGCGATCGCTTTTGCACACATTACGCGAACATTAGTGTATTTTTCTCTTTCTTCTTGTGTTTTGAATATGCCGTTTTTTAATAACAAAGTATCTGTGAGTATTTCGAGGCTTGATGGGTGTCGGTATTTATCAAGACATTTTATTAAATACATCATAACATCGGGATTTTGTGCAATAGATAAAAGATAATTGTATATGGGAATTAACTCTGCTTCTGAACGACTTAATTGTAATTCTTCTATTTTGTTAATGACAGTTTGAGGATCAGTATGTTCAAACATATTGCAGTATTGTGCAATTAATTTTAATTCATTATCCCCGTGTTCCATAAACCCTCTCTTGCTATCAAGATTATAATAAATTTAAATGAAAAGCAAGAATATGCGAGATTGGTTTGATAAGAACTTATCGACTTATAAACTTATAAATCTGTCAACTATTATTAATTGTAACATTTTCTTAATTTACTAACAACAAAAATTTTTATTTGCTTTAAGATTAATGTATAAATTACTTTAATTTTATTAGACGGTGTGAAAATGAAAATAGGCTCAATTAAGAATTATCCCGCGGGTTACGGATCCCAAAAGTTTAAACTCAAGCATGATTATGAGCATGAGAACATATGTATGGACGTGCGCGCAGAAGAGAAAAATGTGAATAGAGGATATTATAGCGGCAGCTTTACGGGTAAAAACGAGGCTGCCGTTGATATTTCCAATAATTTACTGAATAAAACATTCAGATCGGATTGGTTCCATAAATTATTACATGTATTTGAAGAAAAGACTGTTGTTGCTTCAACACTTGTAGCTTTGGTTGTAGCGGGTTGTGCAAGACCTTTGACAAATTTGGCGATGGCAGGTAAAGATGACAAAGAAGACAGTATATATGCAGCATCTCACGCAATATCTTCAGCTGTTATCGGTTTTATAGTTTCTTCAATTGTTATGGCACCTTTTGATAAGGCATTCAGAAAAATTAAAGAAAATCCTACAAAATATCTTCAAGGTTTGGAAGAGTTGCTCGACGTAAAAGAAATCGGTAAGCGTAAACTTGAAAAGTCAAAACCATATAAAAAATTGAGTAAAGTTGCTCAAATGATTCCGGATACTCTTGTTATGGGTGTTCCGAAAGCGATGTTAACAATTGCTCTTATTCCTCCTATTTTAAAATACATTTTCCATATGGAAAAGGGTAAGCATAAAAAAAGTGTTGAACCAAAGGTTGATACATCTCAATTTGCCAAAAATATCGAAAGCTCTTCAGCTTTTGACGCGGTAAAAGGAGGTATAAAATAATGAAAGTTTTACAAACTCAAATTTATAATCAAAATAGTACAACTTCTTATAATAGAAATGCCTCAAATAATGTTCGTTTTACCGGTACTTATGATAAAATGACAGATTGGATTGCGAAAAATTATTATTCAAGATTTTACAGAAGTAAATTCGCAGAAAGTTTTATCAAGTACACAAAAGGGAAAAAATGGGACAATATGACAACTCACATGTCAGCATTGGGTTCAACATTGATTTCCGGTATGTATATTGCAAGAACTCTTGATAATGATAAATTAGACCCGCAAAAACGTAAAACATTAGCCTTAAACGATTTGATGGTATGGGCAATTTCTACAATGGGCGCTTATTTTATGGATGCAAAACTTGCCGGTTGGTGGGATGGTATAACTACAAGATTTGCTGCTAATTATTTAATGGATAATAAAAAGGCAAAAAGAGTTCGAACTCTTGGCGATTGGAATCCGGCCAATATAAAAGAAGTAATGGGCAACTGGCATGAAAAGGTTAATGCTCGTATTGAAGAGATTAATGCAAAAATTGCTTCTGGTGATTATAAAGGTGGAAGAAAACCTCTTAATAAAGTTGAAGCTACCGCATATAAGAATGTTAGAGATTTCAATTTAGATGTATTGAAAAATAGAAAATTAACAACCCTTATTGATGGTATGGGTGTTTTAAAATCTTTATTTGTATTCGGTATGGTATACAGGTACATTGTCCCTGTATTAGTAATGAAGCCTGCAAATATAATTGGTAATTATTTCCATAATAAAAAAGCTCAGGCTGAAGCTGCTAATAATAAATAGAAATTATATAAAGAGAGAATAGTAGAGGCGCGGGTTAAAAACCCGCGCCTTTTTAATTATCTAGTGAAATAATTATAATTTTTTAGCTATACAGAAATATGGATTATTTTGATATTTAGTCCACAAAATATAGGCTTTTGTACCTTTAATAACTGTTGAACCGCTTTTTATAAAACGTTTTTGACCATTTTTTTCTGTAATTTCAGAGAATAAATCTATATTTTGTCTATCTTCTTTTTTTGAACGAGATTTCATTGCGGTATACAGGTCTTCAACTTGCATATCCGTAAAATTACAATCTATCTGGTATTTGGAATTAGGAGAGGATACTGTTTCTTGATATCTGCAAAAACCGTTTCTCCAACCGTTAATTTTTCTTGTAGTTGTAAAGTTTTGACCTTCAAATGTTGAACTTGTTGTTTCTTGATATGAATCGCAATCTTTAAAGTTTTTTATAAATTTTGATGAAAATTTTGGAGAGTCTGAAGCGTAAGCGCATAGACTTGCAATCGAAATTGTTATAACAGCTGTAATTATTGTTTTTTTCATTTTAGTCTCCTCAAGTTATTAACATTATATCAGAATTTTTTTATTGGTAAACTTTTTTACAATTTCAAATTTTTTATAAAATCTCATCAGTTTGTATGATTTCAAAAAAAAATTGGGTGTTAATATAACAATATACTCCTTAGAAACTAAGATACACATATCCCTAATCAACAGCTATGCACCTAACGTACATAGCTTTTTTTTGCATAATATTTATTTTAGGTATATAACAAATAGAAATAAAATATGTAAATAACTGTAGACCGCTTTCTTTGTTCGGGCAAAGAAAGCGGTCAGAAAGCGGATTGCGAGCAGAGGCTGTAAGGCGGGGCGTTGAGACCCGCCTGAAATGCCGTTTACTGCGAGCAACCAAGCAGAAACCCGCGACCTGAACTCCACTCACTAATAAACCGTAATGGCTTTGCCCCAGCTCGCAAACTCGCGCTTCGCGCTCAGACAATGCTCGCTTTGAACCTGCAAAGCCAAACGTTTATTGTTCGTTCCGTGAAGGTCGTATCAAAAAAAATAAATTAATCTTAACGACCTTATCGTAGAGAGCAATAAATGTTGCGCGAAACAGGGTCAAAGCGGGATCGTGTTTGAGCGAAGCGAGTTATCCCGCTTGGGTTGAGCGCTTACAATTTATTAGCGAACGAAGATCAGGTCGCGGTTTTGTGGAACTTTTGACGCCAAAAGTTCCTCCGTCTGAAAGACCCTGCGGAGCATTTATTTAATAATATAACTAATAGTTATTTACCCCTAATAAATATTATGTTAATATTCAGATTATGTTAAGATTTTGCGTATAATTTATTTTTGTTATAAAATGTTTAAGTAGTTAGAAATTATTTTATAGGGATATAAAGGAAATTATATAATATGACAGTTCAAGATTGGTTTGAAAAACGCAAGGAAGCTCAAATTCAACGCCGTGCTCTTGAAGCTAAAATCGAAATTGAGCCAAACCCCGAATTATGGACAAAATGTGTTCATTGTAATGCACAATTACTGAAAAAAGACCTCGAAGATAATGATATGGTTTGCCCTATGTGTGATTATCATTTTAGGGTTAATGCACGTAAAAGAATAGAGCAACTCTTTGATGAAGGATCTTTCGAAGAATTGTTTTCTGAAATAAAACCAACTGATCCTTTAGAATTTTTTGATACTGAAAGTTATAAAGATCGAATTTCTAAAGCTCAGGAAAAAACAGGGCTTAATGACGCCGTTATAACAGGAATAGGCGAAATTGACGGTCATAAGATAGCAACTGCTGTTATGGATTTTGACTTTATGGGCGGTTCAATGGGCAGTGTTGTTGGAGAAAAAGTTACCCGTATAATGGAAAAAGCTATTGAAAAAAGGCTTCCTGTTCTGGCAATTACTTCTTCTGGCGGTGCGAGAATGCAAGAAAGTGCATTGAGTTTAATGCAAATGGCAAAAACTTCTTGTGCTTGCGCAAGATTGGATGAAGCAGGATTGTTATATATAAATTTAATTACAGACCCTACGTTTGGCGGTGTTACGGCTAGTTTCGGGACACTTGGAGATATAATAGTGGCAGAACAAGGGGCGAGAGTTGGCTTTGCCGGCAGACGCGTAATTGAACAAACTATAAGGCAAAAATTGCCGTCAGATTTCCAAACCGCAGAATATCTTATGAAATACGGTCAAGTGGATGTAGTTGCCCCGCGCAAGGAGTTAAAAGCGACTTTAGCAAATATCCTTGCGATGCATGAATAAGGAGTATGAATAATGACAACCTCTCTGGATTTTGAGAAACCAATATTAGAAATACAGGAAAAAATTGAGGAATTGAAAAAAATGAGTTTAGAGTCCGGTATGGATATAAATAAAGATATTGAAACTTTAGAGCAAGAAGCAGCAGATTTCAGAAAAGAATTATATGAAAATTTGGATGCGGCTCAAAAAATGCAGATTGCTCGTCATTCGGAACGACCAAAATTTTTGGATTATATAAATTTGATTACAACTGATTTTGTTGAGCTTCATGGTGATAGAGTAGGAACTGATGATAGGGCGATTGTCGGTGGTTTGGCTAAAATTGATGGTCAGCCGTTTATGATTATTGGTACAATGAAAGGTAAATCTACTAAAGAAAATTTAGAATATAACTTTGGTATGCCTCAGCCGGAAGGGTATAGAAAGGCTTTAAGGTTATTTCACCATGCAAACAAGTTTAATATTCCTATAGTAACAATTATTGATACCCCTGGGGCATATCCGGGTATTAGCGCCGAAAAACACGCTCAAGGTGCAGCTATTGCTACAAACTTAAAAGAAATGCAAAAACTTGGTGTTCCGGTTATTGCTATTGTGTCCGGCGAAGGCTGTTCGGGTGGTGCTTTGGGTTTAGCCGTAGCAAACAAGGTATATTTATTAGAACACGCTTATTATACTGTAATTTCACCTGAGGGATGTGCATCTATATTATGGCGTGACGCGTCTAAAAATTTAGAGGCAGCTGAAGCTTTGAAAATCACTGCTCCGCATTTATTAAAATTTGGCATTATAGATGGAATGATTAAAGAGCCTACAGGTGGTGCTCATACAAATTATGAACAAATGGCTTCAGAACTTAAAAAGACTATTCTTGAAGCTTATAAAGAACTGAAAAATATGAGCTGCGAAGAGCTTAGAAATCAACGTTATGACAAATTCCGCGTAATGGGAAAATTTTTAGGATAAATATGGAAGAAACATATTATGAACTTCAATTAAAAATTAATCCTGATATGGAAGAATTAATTTCCGAGATTTTCTTTGAGAATTTTGATTGCGAGGGAGTTATTCTTGCGGAAGAAACGTACAAAGACCTTGAAATGGTTAATACAACAGAAGGAACTTTGCGTATATTTTTAAAAAGCTCTGATGATATAGAAGATTTGCAATACGATATTGAAAATATACTGGATTTAAGCCGCCAAGAATTTTTATCTCGAGGATTGAGTGAAGAAGAACTTGGTTCATGGGAATTTTCTTTAGTAGAAAAAAAAACTGAAGATTGGGCGCAAAAATGGAAAGAACAATGGGATGTAACTCACGTTACTGATAAAATTGCCGTTGTACCTGATTGGATCGAGTATACACCTCAAAAAGATGAGATAGTAATAAAACTTGAGCCGGGTTGCGCTTTTGGAACAGGCACTCATCAGACAACACAATTATGTATGAAAGCTCTGGAAAAATACTTTAAAGGCGGTGCGGTTGCTGATATTGGCATGGGTTCAGGAATTTTATCAATATTGGCTGCTAAAATGGGTGCATCTTATGTTTATGGCTGTGATACTGATGAAACGGTTATTGAAGTTGCAAAAGAAAATGCGCATAAAAATTCTGTAAAATGTGACTTTGAACTCGGCAGCGCGGATAAAATTAACAAAAAATATGATTTTGTTGTTGCAAATATTTTGCATTTCGTTTTAGCAGATATAATGGGTGATTTAAAAAATATTATGAAAAATGGCGCATTAATGTCACTAAGCGGGATTTTAGACGAAAAAAAACAAATGGTTTTAGATTCAATAAAACGTGAAAATTTAAAAATTGTTGAAGAAATAAAACAAGATCAGTGGACATCATTTATTGTAAAAAAGAGAGGTGAATAACGTGAGTAAGACAGCAATAATTATACCGGCTCGATATGGTTCTTCCAGATTAGAAGGTAAACCGCTAATTGAAGTGTGTGGTAAAACTATTATTCAATGGGTTTATGAAAAAGCTAATGCAGTAAAAAATGCTGATATGGTTATTGTTGCAACTGACGATGAGCGAATTTATGACTGTGTAAAATCGTTTGGCGGTGAAGTTGAAATGACTTCAACTGAACATAAATGCGGTTCAGACAGAATTAGAGAAGTTGTAGACAGGCACCCTGAAATTAGTTATATTGTAAATTTACAAGGTGATGAGCCTTTAATTACTTCAGAAAGCATTGAACAGGTAATTAATAATGTCAAACTTGACAGTAATGCTGATTTGTCAACATTAATAAGACCATTAAACAACGCAGACGAAATTGAAAATCCAAATCAGGTTAAATGCGTTATAGATAAAAACGGTTATGCTCTTTATTTTTCACGTTCTAAAATTCCTTATGAGCGCAATATTGGTTTTGCAACGTTTTACGGGCATTTGGGAATATATGGTTATAAAAGAGAAGCTCTTATTAAAATGACCGAATTAGCTCAGACACCTTTAGAAAAGGCCGAAAGTCTAGAGCAGTTGAGGGCTTTGGAAAATGGTATGCGTATAAAGACTGTTATTGTCGATTTTGTTCCGGTCGGAATAGATACAAAAGAAGATGTAGAACGCTTTAGGGCTATAATAGAAAAGAAATTGTCACAATAAAAATATTTTTCATCACCTCTTGCAATTTTTTGTAACTTAGTGTAACATAATTTTATAAAACTACAAGAAAGGAAACAAAACGTAATAATATTTACATACTTTTTTGTAAGTGAGTAAGTAAGATTGTTAAGGTAAGGAAAAGAAAATGCCGGAAAATTTTGAAATGACAAGTGAAAGTGATGATCGTCAAAGAATTCTTTTAGCGGATGATGAATCCAGTATAAGACGTATTTTAGAAACTCGTTTAAAAATGGCTGGTTATGATGTATATACGGCTCAAGATGGCGAAGAAGCCGTTGCAGCATTCAATAAATACAATCCGGATTTGGTGGTGTTAGATGTTATGATGCCAAAAATGGATGGTTATGGTGTAACAAGAGAAATAAGAAGGACATCAGATGTTCCGATTATTATATTAACGGCATTGGGTGATGTTTCAGAAAGAATTACAGGTTTGGAATTGGGTGCAGATGATTATGTTATCAAGCCATTCAGCCCTAAAGAATTAGAAGCCAGAGTTAAAGCTGTATTGAGAAGAACAAATAACAGAGAATCTGCAACACCGTCAGGTAAGGTTACTAAAAATGTAATTACGACAGGTAATATCAAAATTGATACAGCTCGTCGTCAAGTATACAGAAAGAATGAAAGAATCCGTTTGACCGGTATGGAATTCAGTTTGTTAGAATTATTAGTAAACAATTCCGGTCAAGCATTTTCAAGAAACGAAATCTTGCAGCATGTTTGGGCTTATCCGCCTGATCATAGAATTGATACAAGGGTTGTTGATGTTCATATTTCAAGATTGCGTTCGAAATTGGAGACAGATCCGGCAAATCCTGAGTTAATATTAACGGCTCGCGGAATTGGTTATATGTTCCAAAGAATAAATTAGGATATGTAAGTTATCATTTGATATATAAGAAAATCCAACAATATTTGTTGGATTTTCTTTTTATAATCACTTGATTTTAAGTATTTATTTGCTAGTATAAATTTGTTAATGAATATGGCGTCTGTCGTCAAGTGGTTAAGACCTCGGATTGTGGTTCCGATATGCGTGGGTTCGAGTCCCACCAGACGCCCCATAAAAAAGGTTTTGGCTTTTGCCAAGACCTTTTTTATTTGAGTGTGTGAGGGTGAGAAGCTACTAAAATGCGAAAGCATTTTGTGGAGTTCGAGCGGATTTTTTGCAGAGTGCGGAGTGCTTTTGCCAAGTTATGTAAATCACGCAGGCAAAACACGAAGACACGTTTAACGCAAAAAATCCAAGACAATCCCACTACTCGCCCCATTTATCGAATTTGACCCTTCAGGGTCTTTTTCATTAGGAACGATAAGGGTTTTTAGGGTTCGAATTTTGCTTTATTTATAGAGTTTCTATATTATTGACGTAAAAGCTGATATTTTTCAAAGCTATAGCTCGTCGGAATTGTTCAATATTAGAAATAATGATTTCATAATTATTATAATCTTTTGTTTGAATATTTATTATTCCTAGTTGCACAAAGCAATTATTGTATCCAATACTAGAACCCTTTCCTTTTAAAAAGTTCATAAAGCCTAATACTCCATAAATATTTATATTTATTTCTCGTATGTTTTCTATATTAATTGACTCAATAATGTCTTCAGATGAAGCTGATGCAATATGTAAATCAATATCGTTTATTTTGATATTCTTATATTTTGTTTCTTCTATTTTTCTTAACAGTTTTATTTTACCTACAAAGTTACTGCCAAATGCCCACAACATCAATGGTAACAGTATGATATAAAATATACTAAAATTTATAATATTAAAGTATATCAACAAAAAAATAATTATTAAATCAACTATATTTGAAAAATATATAAAAACCTTATCTTTAAAATTGACATCATATAACATATTCATTAGTGTTCACATCCGTTACTATTTAACCCTACGCTGACTTCAACTGTATTTTTATTTCATATCCCAATCCGTCAAGGATTTTGTTTATTGTTGCAATTGTTGGAGCTTTGGTTCTGCCGTGTAATAAATCCACAAGGCTTGTCCTTTGCATGCCAATTGATTCTGCAAATTGTTTAACAGAAGTGCGAGCTTTAATTACCTGTTCAAGAGAACGGAAAAATTCAGTATAATCTCCGTCTTCTGAAAATTCTAAAAGACTGTCACGCAAATATATATTTTGATTTTCTTGGTCTTGTAACCATTCATTTACAAAGTCGTTATGTTTAATTGTCATCGTTTTTACTCCTATTTAGGTAATCTTCTAAATACTTATCTGCTTGTTTAATGGTTCGTTTCTGGTCTGATTTATCACCACCTGTAACAATCAGTATAATTACATTATCAAGTTCTTTAAAATATATTCTGTATCCTTTGCCAAAGTCCAATCGTAATTCACTAAGTTTGCTGCCCGTTAATCGCTTGCAATCTCCATATAAGCCATCTTCAAGTCGATTTACTCTTTTGATAACTTTTGACTGGTATTCTCTTGAAAGTGTTTTAAACCAATCAATATAAGGACATTTGCCATCAAACGTTGTATAGTATTCAATTTCTTTTGTCATTGTATTAATAGTGTACCAAATTTACGACACTATGTCAAGTTCGATTATCATGTATAAATTTTCTTATTTGTTCAATCGTTTTTTCATCGTGCAGGCAAAGATGAGCAAATTTAACAATATAATTTACCCCAGGTTCGAAGTTCAACCCATTGCTTGCCCATCTATAAAAAGCACCCGTTAGGTTTTTTTTAGTAGAGTATGGTGAGGACGAGAGCCCTATTGTCTGGCGATTGATTATAAACATTTATAAACTAAAACAGCTCTCTTTTACGAGAGCTGTTTATTTTTTTACATAAAGTGTGCGGCTATTATCATAATTATAAATGTTATTATGCCGAAAATTATGACGCTTAATACTCCTGTTCCTTTTACATCAGTATAATACGTCCTTTTCAGGCCGTTTTCGTCTTTATTATTTTCCATTTTATTTCTCCTATAAATTCTATAATTTTATGTTTATATCGTTGTGAATTTATGGAGCGCGTATGCAAATCTCATTTTTTAAACAATAGGATATATTATGAAATGAGATTGATTGGGGATTTTTGTATAAAAATTTATTTAAAAATCTTTCTTTAAAATTAAATTTAACAAATACAGATGAATTTATTTGTATTTGTCTTTTGTTTTGTGAAAAAATAAAAAAACAATCGTTGTTATTTACTAATTTAATTGTATGATTATGATTTTGTTTTTTTGAAATTAGTTGTGCAAAATTATTCGTTGCAGAATTAATAGTTGTTAATTTAAAATTCGGAGTAAGCTCGTTAATTCCCAAAGTAATAAAAAAGGATATAAATAAAGTTAAAAATAATTTTATAAAATTTTGCACATCAAAATTTTAACATAAAAATTGTAAATATTGTTTACAATTTCCAGATTATATTTAAAGTTTTAATATTAAATTGCCGATAAATATTGCGGAGCAGTATTTATGCAAATAAATAATGATTTATTAACATATACATTGAGAAAAAATATTGAGGCATCTGTTGATGCTTCTTCAAAAGCTGTTGCTAATACATCTTTAAAAAATATTGAAAATGATACTGATACTTTAACGATTAAAGGTGAAGTCATCGAAGCTTCAGGCGTTATGACTGATGAAGAATATGCAAAAGCCGTAGAAGCTTTAAGGCAAAAGGCTCTTTCTAATTCAAAATTAGCTACAAAATTGACTCTTGAAGATCTAAAATCCGAAAATTATCAATCAGAAATTACCGGTATAAAGACTGCAATTTTTAATTATTATCATCAAGGTCTTTATGTCTTGCCTGCTCAAGATACTTCAACATATACATTTTTAAATGTTCAAACAACAGATAATAAAACAGAAATCGCTTTTAATGGTACTGATGAGCTTGTATCTTGGTTAAAAGGAACAAATAATTGGGATGATGAAAAAAGCGGTCTGCCTTTAGCAAATCTCGTAAAATTAACTCAAGATGACCGTTTAGAAGATGCTCATCAAGACTTTTTCGGACAATTAAACAGAGCATTTAGCAATTATTATGCAAATGGAGTTCTATCTACAAATTCTAAACTTGATAAAGACGGCGATTCCACAATAATATCTTATGATGAATTAAAAAATTTCTTTGCAGAAATTGACACATTAGATGAAATGAAAACTTTAGTTCAAAAGTATTCTGATGAATTACAAGCTCAATATGACAAATTAGATTTGCAAGGAAAGCTTGAATTTGGTATAGCAAAAACTCGTGAATACCTTGAATCTATGGGAATGCAGGATCAGCTTAATGCATTAGACAGATTATTAAAAATGCAAGATTTACATAATGATGTGCATTGTGGTCAAATATCACTTGCGGATTTAAACAAAGGTAAAAATGTCTATAATGAAGGCATGGACGAAGGTGCTTATAATTATATGGCCTATTGGGATTATGATTCCAGCGGAAGTGATTACAGGTATAAAAATTCAAACGGAACGAATTGTTTTAAAGATTTTGCGGGGGATACGGATGATAAAGATAGCGATTTAGGTATTACTATTGATTATAGAGTTGTAGATAAAAACTATGATGAAAATGCTCAAGCCTATAATTTAGGTAATTGGTATAATCTTGTTAATACATTAGTACATGAGTTAACTCATGCTACAGCGTATCAATATTATGATGCTGTAGGTAATGGAGAAATAACTCAAAAGGGGCTTGATTATCTTGAAAAAATCGGCGCAATTCAAAAAGGTGAATACGATATAAAAACAGTTCAATCTTGGTATAACAAAGTCATTTATGATAGTGACTGGAATAGAACTTATGTCCCGCCGGAATTGTTAAGACTTGAATATTTGGGATATACAGCTTGGGGTGAATATTATGCCTATCAAAAAGACGCAGATTATGTAGATAGTATTGGGGGAGATGTTCTTGATCCAGAGATAGCAACTGCCGGCAACGGTATTGATGAAAAAAATATTATTGATAGACATATAAAAAATAACTATAATAGTTCGGATTATTTTGAGGCTGTTCCGGATTGGAAATGGTGGTCTTACGCATAACAAAGCGGCCATTTTAAATTATTTACAAAATGGCACTGAATAATGATTTAACGGATGCTTTGCCTTACCAATTATTTGCTCTGCGTTCAAAATATGCTTGAGGATGATCGCAAACAGGGCATTTCTCCGGTGCTTTCGGACCTATAACAATATGTCCGCAATTTGAACATTCCCAAATTGTATCGCCCTCTGAAGAAAATACAATTCCGTTTTTAATATTTTGCAAAAGTTTACGATATCTTTCTTCGTGAGCTTTTTCAATTTTTGCAACTTCTTCAAATAGAAATGCTATTTTATCAAAACCTTCTTCACGAGCTTCTTTTGCGAATGTAGGATACATCTGTGTCCATTCATACGCTTCGCCGTTAGCTGCTGCTTCAAGATTTGACATTGTATCATTTATTCCGTTTAAAAGTTTAAACCAAATTTTGGCGTGTTCTTTTTCGTTATTTGCAGTTTCTTCAAAAAGTTTGCTAATTTGCACATAGCCGTCTTTTTTAGCTTTGGATGCAAAATAAGTATATTTATTACGGGCTTGAGATTCCCCTGCAAAAGCTGCTAATAAATTTTGTTCAGTTTTAGAACCTTTTAATTCTGTCATTACATTAACCCTCCTGTTATTATTTTGAAATTATATAATAGAATGTTTTTTTAATCAATTGTAAATGCGTATGGTAGAATATTTTTATGGAAGTCAGTTTGGTGTCAAATTCAACAAAAAAAAATTGGAACAGGTTGGGAATTGACGGAAAAAACCGGCTTATAAAATGCGCAAATAAAAGGTTTTCTTCTAAAAATATTATTCCATTAGAATATTTTAAGGATATTAATAATTTGTCATTTTTAAATCCAATATTAAATATTGCGCACGAATATAACGTAAAAAATATTATTTACTCTTTAGCATTAAATTTATTAAGTAAAAACGGCCTAATTGACTTAGAAAAAGATGGTTACTACAAATGCTCAAATAAATATTTATATGATATTTTAAAAAATTTTTCTGGAGATATTATATCGAAATTGTTATTTATAAATTTACCTGAAAATGAGCCCGATTTTCTTGGGATTGTTTATCAATCTTTATTAAAAGAAGGAAGTAAAAACATAAACGGCTCATACTATACTCCTAAAAAAATCCTTGATTACATAATCAAAGGAATTTATTCAAATGACAGATTTCTTGATCCTTGTTGCGGGACGGGGAGTTTTTTATTAGCAGCTTGTGAAAAAATTTCAAATCCCGAAAATCTTTACGGTATTGATAAAGACGAAATCGCATGTTTCATTTCAAAAATTAATCTAATTATTAAATTTAAAGAAATTGAATTTCAACCCCAAATTTATAATATTAATTTCTTATCCGACAAAAAATTTAATAAGAAAAAATTTGATGTAATTGCAACAAACCCTCCTTGGGGCGCTAAGAATAAAGAAATTTACTCTGAAACATATCCTCAAATTTCTTCGGGAGAATCTTTTTCCTATTTTATTGTCAAATCACGCTCTTTGCTTGCAGAGAACGGAAAAGCTTTTTTTGTTTTACCTCAATCAGTATTAAATGTTAAAATACATAAAGATATTCGCAAATTTATCTTAAATTCTTTTCATATTGATAACATTTATATGCTTGGTCGGGCTTTTTCAGGAGTTTTAGCTAATGTGGTTATATTAGATTTGAGTACTGAAAAAAATAATAATGATATAAAAATCTTCTCATCAAAAACTTGTATAGAAGTTAATCAAAATATATATGCGCAAAATGAACATTATAATTTTTTAATTTTAAGTAATAGAGATATTGAAATTCTTGAAAAAATATATTCAATAAATTTTGAAACACTAAAAAATAGTAAATTTGCTCTTGGCATTGTTACCGGTAATAATGCTAAATTCATATTAGATGGAGAGCAAGAAGGTTACGAAAAACTTTATACCGGCAAAGAAGTTGGAGCATATTTTTTGGACCCTGCAAAAAAATATATAAAATATGAAAAAGAAAAATTCCAACAGGTTGCACGTGATGAAATATATCGAGCAAAAGAAAAACTTGTATATAAATTTATATCTTCAACTCCTGTTTTTGCTTATGATAATACGGCATCTTTATTTTTGAACAGTGCAAATATCCTTATACCAAAAATGAAATATCATAGTGTTAAAACTGTTTTGGCGTATTTGAATTCGACATTATTTAAATATATTTATTTAAAGAAATTCAATGAATTAAAGATTTTAAAAAGTCATTTGCAGCGTTTACCGTTTCCGATTTTGGCGCAAGAAGATACCGAAATTCTTGAAAAATTATCAGATAAATATTTTATTACAAAATCCCAAAACGTACTTGATGAAATTAATGATTTTATCTATTCAAGTTTTAGGTTAAATCAAGAGGAAATTTCTTATATAAAATTGAATTGTAATTGATTTTTATTAAAAAATGAGTATAATCTATTTTGATGGAAAGATTAGCCGTAGTATTTTTTTTAGTTTTATTCGTATCTGCTTCTTATGTTTGTTGTGCAGAGCCCGGTTGGTACAGAATAGATAATAATAATTATTATGACCCTGAAACTGTTGATGATATAGAAAATGGTTATAGCTTTTTATTAAAAGCTTATAATAAAGGTCAATATGAACCTGTAAATGGTAGAAAAATTCTTTATACATTATCTCATTATGAAATTAATTGCAAAGATTATACATATAAAATAGGTATTATGGACAGTTACGACAAAGAAGACGGCTTTGTAAACGGGGATTACAACAAATATTCAGAATTTCAACCTGTAGTAGAAGGCTCTGCGGTGGGTTACGTATTTAAAAAATTGTGCAGACAATAATATTGCCGAAACTTATTTTTAATGCTATTGTTTACCTATGATAGATTTAATAATTTTATTTGTTTTGCTCAATCGTGATTTAACGATGTATGCTGTAAGTAAAAGGATACAGGATAATTTTCGTGCATTTACAAATCCTAGTTTCGGCGCAATAAAACCTGCATTGGTCAGATTAGAAAAATCAGGATGTATTAAAAGTGCCAAAATCATGTCTGAAGGCGGGAAATTATCAGTTTTTTATTCAATTACAAAAGACGGAATAAAACATTTGAAAACTCTTATGCTGCAATCGTTTTCAGGAAATCCGGTACAATTTTTGTCTGATGCGGGTATAAAATTGTCGTGCGCTTCCTTTTTAGAAGGCGAAGACTTAAAACAAATGTTATCGGAAATAAAAGCAAATGCCCTTTTACATAAAGCAGACGCTCAAAAAACATTAGATGATGAATACACTCCGTTAGATTTTTATCAAAAAATGGTTTTAGATAACACCGTTTTACAGTATAAAAATATGATTTCAATGATAGAAGGTTTTGAGAAAAAATAATGCCTGCAGTTGTTAATAGTGTTTTAGAAAATTCAATAGCGCAGGAACTTGGTATAGAAAAAGGGGATGAACTTTTAAATGTTGACGGCTGCAAGCTTGAAGATATGATTGATTATAATTTTTATATGAAATCTGAGCTTGTTACTGTTGAGATTAAAAAGAAAAACGGCGAAATAGAAGAAATTGAAATCGAAAAAGATTTTGATGAAGATTTGGGAATAGTTTTTGAAAGTGCGGTTTTTGATAAAATTAAACCTTGCTTGAATCATTGTATTTTTTGCTTTGTAGATCAACAACCGGAAAATCTTAGAAATACACTATATATAAAAGATGATGATTACAGACTTTCTTATTTGCAGGGCACTTATATTACAATGACTAACCTTAAAGATTCTGACAGAGAAAGAATTAGGCGTATGCATCTTGGGCCTTTTTATATATCTGTACACACTACAAATCCTGAGTTAAGGGTTAAAATGCTGAGAAATCCGAATGCGGGTAAAGCTCTTGAAAATTTAAATTGGTTTAGAAAAAATAAAATACCTTTTCACGCACAAATAGTTCTTTGTCCCGGTTATAATGACGGAGAGGAATTGGAAAGAACTTTAACGGATTTAGCGAAATTAAAAAATACGGTTTTATCGGTTGCCATTGTGCCTGTCGGAATTACACAATTTAGAGATAAGCCGTTAAAACGTGTTGATAAAAAATGTGCACAAGAAACTATCGAAATTGCTTCGAAATATAAACGAGTTTGCTGCTCGGACGAATTTTTCTTAATTGCAGAAAAACCTATTCCGAGTGCGAAATATTATGGCAAATTTGCGCAATTAGAGGACGGCGTTGGTTCTTTGAGGTTAACTTATGACAATTTCAGACATTTAACTTTGCCAAAATCCGTATCGCGTAAGTATAAATTAGTATTTGCCTGCTCTTATGCGGCGCATAAAATGTTTGAAAAAATCGCAAAAAAACTTTCAAAAATTAAAAATTTAACTGTTGAAGTTCGGCCTGTAAAATCTGAATATTGGGGAAAAGATATTACAGTAGCTGGCTTAATTACAACAGAAGATTTGATCAGAACTGTAAAAGATGCAAAATGTGATATTGTTGTAATTCCTTCTGTTATGCTAAGACCGTATAGCGAAGATTTTTTGGATGGAAAAACTTTGTCATATGTAAAAGAGCAGTCCGGACAAAACTTCTTTGTACAAAAAAATATCTATTCCTTAGCAGAAGTCGTTGAATTTATTAAAACTATTTAGAAATTTTGTATCCTGCCAATTCATCAAGTGAAACCTTAAAAACATTTGCCAATTTTATAAATGTTGGAAAGCCGATAGTTTCTTTACCTGATTCTAACCTGTTTATATGCTCGCGAGTCCTGTCAATCATCACTGCGAGACGTTCCTGTGAATACCTGTTTTTCTTACGCAGCATTTTAATATTTTGAGCCACCTGCTTTTGGTATTTTAGGTAATCTTGCATATTTTGATTATATGTGTATAATGAGTTTATTAAGTGATGTATTCCGCACAAAAGGAGGATGATAGTATACAGTTTGTCTCGAATAGCTTTGTAAGGTGGGTAAAGCGTTAGCGTACCCTCCTTTTGTAAAAATATTTACCCCTCGGAGCTTACAAAATATTCTTTACCATTTTCTGACACAAATGCTGTCAATGGAGCATCTTCATATTTACCGCAGCCTGTATCTATGCAAATTTTATCATCCCATATCTGAGGTTTATCAAACTCTGTATGACCAAAAATTATTTTTTGTTTTAAATCATGAGGATAATTATAAAATTCAGACCTCAAATAAACCATATCGTGCAAATCTTGTTCTTCCAAAGGTATTCCACGTCTAATCCCTGCGTGCACAAACAAATATTTATCCGTCAAATAATAAGGTTTTAAACTTTTGAAAAAATCCCCGTGAATGCGCATTATATTGTCAAAACCGCCATAACTCTCTGCCGTTGCATCTCCGCCGTAATTCCAAAAAAGATAACTGTAATGTTCGTCTTTGTCTGCTCTCATCATAGCGTATTCGTGCGACCCTATAAGATAAATGCAATCGCAAATTTCGCTCATTTCAATAACTTTATCCACAACCTGACGGGATTTTTTACCGCGATCAATATAATCTCCCATAAAAACAATCTTGTCGTCTTTATTTATAGAAAGATTTTCAAGTAATGCGCAAAGTTTTTCGTATTCACCGTGAATATCTGTTATACCAATTAAACGTGACATAACTTAATTATAAAACAAAAATATTAAGCAGTGATGTTAATTTGTTTTTGCGAATTTGTATTTTTTCTTTTTATAAAAATGTAAACCCCGCCTGCTATTGCAACAGTACCCGCTGCAACCATTAAAGCTATTTTAACAGGTTTTGATTTCGTTTTTATAATTTCTTTTTCTATTTTGTGTTGAACTTCGCCAAATTTACCTGTAAGTTTTTTCATTGGTTTTCTGCTGCGTTCATCCCAGCCTTTGTCAATTTCCCAAATATCATTAATATATCTTTGGTTAGCTGATTTGCCGAGATTATATTCCGAATTGTTATGCCAATCAATTAATTCTTCAATATTCTTTTTGCACTTTGAAACGTAAGAATCATAATTTTGAGAATATTCATCATACATTTGTTTATAAACATCAGACATCTGATCTGCTTGACGTTTTACACGCGCAGCGTCAATTTCATCTGCTGAATTTGACCAGCTTAAACCGTAACGTTCAGGTGGACCTTCCACGGCTTCTTTGGTTAAATAACCGTTATTTTCGTTTGTATAATCAACAGGGCCGCCTGTTTTGGTTGCAGCATAAGGAACTCCTGCCGCTTTGGCTTCTAATGGGGTAATTCCGCACATCTCGCGACGAGAAGTAAATACCCCGAAATGCGCACAACCAACTAATCTGTTCGGGAAAAATCCGTCAACATACATTGCATTGTGAGCGTATATTCCGCCGTCTATTTTAGAAATTTCATCTAATGCATTTTTAATAGATTTATAATCTGATGCATTTTTATCCCACGGGCCAGCTCCGACAATTAATTTTATTTTTTGTTTAACTTCACGCGGTATATCGTCACGTTTTAAGAATTTTACAAACCCGTCAAAGGTAATCGGAAATCCTTTTTGTTCATCGGGTCTGCCCCAACCCATTATGAGAATATCACCGTCTTTAATTTCTGAAATATAACCCATAACATTATGACCGTCACGGATTTGCCCTTCATTAAAAAATAATTTATTTAAAGATTCCTGCCCTTTTTTACCTGCTTTTTCAATCAATCCCGACAGCCATTTGGCATTTTTTTCGCGGGCTGAAATGATTTCTTCAATGTTATTTCCGTCATATTTAAAAGTTGTAAAACCTGATTTTTGTTTTGATAGTCCGTTATTTCCTCTGCCAAAATCAGCATTTGGATCTTCAAGGCGTAAATTCGCAGGAGTAGAACCGTTTAAAACAGATTTTGTTTCAATTTCGGCATAATCTCCTGTTAAAAACTTCGCCGCGTCAGGTGTAAGATCACTTTTCATCTCTTTGTCAAAAGTATAAGAAACTGTACCTACTGAAATATTTTGCGGATTTGTTTTAACCCCTGCTATAGGTATTTTTGTGATATTATATGTCCCTGCACCATCTCTAAACGGTGCAAGATAAGGATCAAGAATAGTATGCGCTAATTCCCTTTCTCTTGGTGAAAGGGAACTTGAATTTATACCAAGTTTAGACGCTTTTTTAAGAATAGGAAATTCTCTCAATTGTGAGAGTTCTTTTATATCCGCTGAATCACCAACAATAGCAGTCATTTTGAACGGATTATCCGTAATTCCTTGATAATTTCTGCCGGTATTATGCGCGGTGGAATGAATTTTTAATCCGATAACATCCTGATTCCCTCGAGCTGACATTGATGAAATATGATTTAAAAATGTCGCAGAAGGTCTGTCATGCGCCCAAACACTGGCAGGATTGTAATAATCAAATTCAGCGGTATTCATTCTTGATGTAATAACTTCCGCTAATGCTCTTTGAGCGTCAGAATTTACAATTTCCGCTTCAAACGGTACATTTCCCCAAGTGTCATAAGCATAAGGCTTTGACGCTCTTGCTAGATCAGGGGTATAAATAAAATAATTTTTACCGTTTTTTAATTTGTTATAAGCAGGATTGTTTTCAGATATTTTGAATAAAGTGTATGGGATTTCTTCAATTTCACCAAATCTGGCAGAAGAAGGTCTTTCGATTTTTCCTTGTATACTTGTTGGTTCAAGAATACAGTATTTTGATTCCGCTTCAGGTCCCGTTCCGTTAGGTTTACTCTGAATTACATAACTTAAATCGGATATTTTTAAGTTTAATTTTCGCGCAACCGATTCAATATCTTCTCCCACGTTTGCACTGTAAAACAACTTGTCAGGCATTGTATCCTTTAATTGCCCTTTATGAATTAAAAATTTATATCCGCCTTTAGGATTATTGTGTTCCCAAAAAGGCATAAAACTTCTTACATCTTTACTTTCATGTTTAATCAAGCTTTCCGGTGCTTCAAAAGCTACTACGCCCTCTCCGCCTTGCGAGGTTTCAGCCAAACCCAAACCGTTATTTTCAGGTGTTAAAGAAGCAATTTGATTTATATTTTTACCCGCAAAAGATATCTGCACTATATTTGTAGAGAATTTTTGCGGATTATGAACCGCTATTTTAGATATAGAAGGACGATTTTTATTCGATACAGAAAAAGAATTGATGTAATTTACACGCATGCTTTTATACCTTACCTCTTTAACTAGAATGATAATTTTAAACCTTATGAAATTTTAATTTTAACAATTAATGCAGAATTTATTAAGAAATTTTAAGGGGCTGTACTATAAAATATACAGCCCCCAAAATTATATTTATTTTACAGCAGTTTCTTCTTCAGAAGCTTTTTTCGCTGATGGTCTTTTAGTTTTAGATGCTTTTTCAAAAGTAATTTTGCCGTCGGATAAAGTAACTTTGATTGTATCTCCGGCGCCGTATTTACCTGATAAAATTTCTTCAGCTAAGCTGTCTTCCAATTTCCTTTGAATTAAGCGTCTGAGAGGTCTTGCGCCATAAGCTTCAGAATAACCGTTTTCAGCCAAATGATCTTTTACTTCATCTGTAACATCAATATTTAGTTCTTTTTCAGCAAGACGTTTTAAAAGATCTTTTAACATCAAGTCAACGATTTGACGAATTTCTTCTTTGGACAAATGAGCAAATACAATTGTTTCATCAATACGGTTAAGAAACTCAGGTCTGAAGGCTTTTTTCATTTCTTCAGAAACTGTTTCTTTTAATTTTTCGTATTTATCTTTAGATTCATCTTCGGCTGTAGAGAAACCAAGTTTAGAAACATTTTGAATCATACTTGCACCGACATTTGATGTCATAATAATTACGGTATTTTTAAAACTAATATGTCTGCCCTTAGAATCCGTAAGTCTTCCGTCATCAAGAATTTGAAGCATGATGTTGAATACATCAGGGTGAGCTTTTTCGATTTCATCAAATAAAACAACGGAATACGGTTTCTTTCTTACAAGTTCAGTAAGGTGCCCGCCGTCATCATAACCGACATACCCGGGAGGAGAACCGATAAGTTTTGCAGTCGAATGTTTTTCCATAAATTCTGACATATCAACTCTTATCATATTATCTTCAGAGCCAAACATTGCCTCTGCTAATGCTTTTGCAAGTTCTGTTTTACCAACACCGGTAGGACCGCAGAAAATAAAGCTTCCGATAGGTCTGTTAGGTGATTTCAAGCCTACTCTTGCACGTCTGATTGCTTTTGAAATAGCAACTATAGCATCGTGTTGTCCTATTACACGTTCATGAAGAGTATCTTCAAGTTTTAATAATCTTTCACTTTCACCTTCAGTTAATTTTGTAACAGGAACTCCTGTCATCATAGCTATAACTTGAGCAATATCTTCTCCTGTTACGGTTGGTTTATTCATTTCGTGTTTTTCTCTCCATTCATTAGAAACTTCACGAATTTTATCCCGAAGATCTGCCTCATCATCTCTTAACTGAGATGCCAATTCAAATTCTTGATTTCTTATAGCATCTTCTTTTTGTTTAATGAGATCTTTTAAATTCTTTTCAAGTTCTTTCGCTTCCGGACACATTTTTGAAGCTTTTAAACGAACTTTTGAGCTTGCTTCATCAATTACGTCAATAGCTTTATCCGGTAAAAATCTGTCATTAACGTATTTGCTTGAAAGTTTAACAGCCGCAACAATGGCATCATCTGAAATTATTAAGCCATGGTGTTCTTCGTATTTAGGTTTTAAACCCTTTAAAATTTCAATAGAATCGTCAACCGTAGGTTCATCAATTATTACCGGTTGAAAACGTCTTTCGAGAGCAGAATCTTTTTCAATATATCTTCTGTACTCGTCTGATGTTGTTGCACCGATAACTTGAATTTCGCCTCTTGAAAGAGCCGGTTTTAAAATATTTGCAGCATCTATTGCACCTTCTGCTGCCCCTGCACCAATCAAAGTGTGCATTTCATCTATAACAAGAATAACATTTCCTGCTTGGCGAATTTCGTCCATAATTTTTTTCAAACGTTCTTCAAATTCACCACGGTACTTAGTTCCGGCAACCAAAAGTCCCATATCTAATTGAATTATTTTTTTACCGTCTAAAATATCAGGTACTTCCGCGTTTACTATTCTGATAGCCAAACCTTCAGCTACAGCGGTTTTACCAACGCCAGGTTCTCCTAATAATACAGGATTGTTCTTTGTACGTCTTGCCAAAATTTGGATTACACGTTCAATTTCTTTTTCTCTACCTACAACAGGATCAAGACGTAATTCTTGCGCGGCAAGAGTTAAATCTCTTCCAAATTCATCAAGACTAGGAGTTTTTGTTTTACCGCCTGAGGAAGATGAACTTGAAGACGAGCTTGGAGAACCTGAAGAAGATTGAGGTTTTGTATCTCCAAGCATTTTTATAACATTGCTTCTAACTTTATTTAAATCTACTCCAAGATTTTCCAAAACTCGAGCAGCAACCCCCTCGCCTTCTCGAATTAAACCAAGAAGTAAGTGTTCTGTTCCGATATAATTGTGACCTAATTGCCTTGCTTCATCCCAAGATAATTCCAAAACTCGCTTAGCTCTTGGTGTAAACGGAATTTCTACTGCTACAAAACCGGAGCCTCTGCCTATAATTTTTTCAACTTCGGTTCTTGCATCTTTAAGATTAACTCCCATTGATTTTAATGTTTTTGCCGCAACACCCGTTCCTTCTCCGATTAATCCGAGAAGGACCTGTTCCGTTCCGACAAAATTATGACCCAATCTGCGAGCTTCTTCTTGGGCAAGCATTATAACTTTTATAGCTTTTTCCGTAAAACGTTCAAACATTCTTTACTCCTATCTCTTCTTATATCCGAATTATACATAAAAAAAGAAAAAGTTACAACCCCAAATCGCGTAAAAACTTTTCGTTTTCACTCAAATCAAATAATTTTTCGGTTAATTCTTTATAATCATCATTCTCAGGATCTGAAAGAGCAAGTTGGGTAAATTTTTTAATATCTGTCTTTTTTTCATAGAGATTTAACGCATGCTCTGACAAACGCTTTAAAAACAATTGATGTGTTTTTTGCGCAAAAGGGGAACTCATTAACGAGCAATTCTTTTGTTGCTTTTGATTTTTTAATTGTCTTACCAAATTTTTGAACATACAATTATCCCTTAATTATCAACAGTATTGCATATTTTTGAAATCATGGCAACAGAAAATCCGATAATAAATTAATGCTCAACTTCTATATCAAAAAAAGCTTATTACTTGATAAAAAATCTTCTTTAAATTAGTATTGTAAAAAAGAAAAGAGGGAAAAATGTTAGATATTAAACTTATCAGAGAGAATCCTGAAAAAATAAATGAGTTATTAAAAAGAAGAAATCCTGAACTTTCAATAGACGAAGTTCTTAAAATAGATGAAGAAAGAAGAAAAATTCAAACTCAAGCAGATGAATTGAGAGCAAAAAGAAAAAATGAATCTCAAAAAATCGGTTTGATGAAGAAAAACGGCGAAAATACCGATAAAGTTCAAGAAGAAGTGAGGGTTTTAGGAGATGAAATCAAAGCCCTTGAAGAAAAACAAAACGAACTTGATGAAAAACAAAGAACAGTTCTTCTTCATATTCCTAATATCCCTGATGAAACTACTCCAATTGGAACAAGCGAAGATGATAATGTTGTCGTTTCAACATGGGGTGAGCCGACAAAATTTTCATTTGAGCCAAAAGCGCATTGGGATATTTGCGAAGAAAAAGGACTTGTCGATTTTGAAAGAGGTGTAAAACTTTCCCAATCAAGATTTACGCTATATAGAGGTAAGGGCGCAAGATTAGAACGTGCTATTATAAATTTCTTTCTTGACGAGCATACTCAAAATGAAGGTTATGAAGAAATTTTACCTCCGTTTATGGCAAATGCCGCAACTATGACAGGAACAGGACAGCTTCCTAAATTTAAGGAAGATATGTATAAATGTGTGGACGAAGATTTATACTTAATTCCGACAGCAGAAGTTCCTGTCACAAACATTTATTCAAATGAAATTTTATCAGAAGACGATTTGCCTAAATATATGACAGCTTATACACCTTGCTTCAGACGTGAAGCAGGTTCTGCCGGCAAAGATACAAGAGGACTTATTAGAGTACACCAATTTAACAAGGTTGAAATGGTTAAATATACAACTCCTGAAACCTCTGCTGATGAACACGCAAAATTGACAGCTGACGGAGAAAGAATGCTTCAGTTGTTAGGTTTGCCATATAGAAAGGTCGCATTATGTACGGCAGATATTGGTTTTAGCGCAAATAAATGCTGGGATTTAGAAGTATGGCTCCCTTCTTATAATACTTATAAAGAAATCTCAAGTTGCTCAAATTATGGTGATTATCAAGCAAGACGAGCAAATATACGTTATAAAGATAAGGCTACAGGAAAAACAAGATTTGTTCATACAATTAATGGTTCGGGATTGGCTGTTGGAAGAACATTTGCTGCTATTGTTGAAAATTTCCAACAAGAAGACGGTACAATAATAATTCCGGAAGTATTGAGAAAATATACAGGTTTTGACAGAATATAATAAAATAAAAAGCGGTCTGCTTTGCAGACCGCTTTTTGTATTCTTTTTTATTCTTCTACAAAATTTTCTGTAGGTTTTGCTGAATATTTCTCTTGGATAAATTGTGAAAAATCTTCTTTTTTATCTATTTTCAAATCAATATCTCTTTTTCTTAAATTTTCAGCTTCTTTTGCTGCTTTTTTTATAATTTTGATTGGAGAGTTAAAAAAGTTTTCTTTAAAAGATTTTTGTCCTACAGTTGCAACATACTTACCTTTTGTATTAGTTGTAACGAATATATCATCAGTACAAGCATCCATTTTACGTGATATTAATGCTAATTCTTTTAATTGTTTTAATGTAAAATTTTTTGTATTTTTGTAATAATCTGCGGCTGGACCGGATTCAAATTTTAGTGCCATACCAAATTGAGGCTTACCGCATTGACAATTTGTTTTAAAATCTACTTGCATATATTTACTCCTTTTTTTTATATCAAAACACGTAAAAACTTTTTTTGCCAGGGAATAAAATTTTTGATATAATAATTGTAAGAATAGTTTTAAGGAGATTCTGAAATAAATTCAGAATGACAAGAAAATGAGTGAATTCCCATTTGAGTTAGATGATTTTCAAAAAGAAGCCTGTAATATTATAGATAATGGAGAGAGTGTTGTAGTTTGTGCTCCTACCGGTGCGGGTAAAACGGTTATAGCACAACATGCCATAAATAGGGCCATATCTGAAGGAACAAGAATCTTTTATACAACTCCTTTAAAGGCTTTATCTAATCAAAAATTTTATGATTTTTCGGAACAATACGGCAGTGATAAGGTTGGTCTTTTAACAGGTGACACTTCAATAAACAGAGGCGCTCAAATTGTTATTATGACAACAGAAGTTTTTAGAAATATGCTTTACGGCACAAATTTCGGTGCTGTTGCGGATAATCTAAAAGACGTAAAATATATCGTTCTTGATGAAGTTCACTATATGAATGATGAACAGCGCGGAACTGTTTGGGAAGAAAGTATTATTTACTGCCCCACAAATATTCAAATTATTGCACTTTCTGCCACAGTCGCAAACGGACAAGAACTTACGGATTGGATTAATACTGTTCACTCAAAAACGAAATTAGTAAATACTGATTTTCGCCCTGTTCCTTTAAAATTCTATTATTTTGACAGTTCTCAACCATTCAAATTATTACCGTTATTTACTCCGTCAGGAGCCCTGAATAATAAAATTAATCCGGAAAAACCTCAATGGGCAAGGGGCGGGAAACAAAAAAATAAGAGATCTTATGTAAAACAAATTGTAAGTAATCTTGCTCAAAATGACATGCTGCCTGCGATTTATTTTACATTTTCGCGTAAAAAATGTGATGAGCAAATGGAAAAATGCTCAGGTTTAGAACTTAATACTAAACAAGAACAGCAAAAAATTAAAGAATTTATTGAAGAATATATAGCGGAAAATCCTCATTTATATGGTAATAAGCATATAGATTATTTAATTCAAGGGGTTGCATCTCACCATGCCGGACTTTTACCTGCTTGGAAAAATCTTGTCGAAAAATTATTTCAGCAGGGTTTAATAAAAGTAGTTTTTGCAACGGAAACTTTAGCAGCAGGCATAAATATGCCAGCCCGTTCAACTGTAATAAGCTCTGTTAGTAAACGTACCGATTCAGGGCATAGAATGCTTACTGCAAACGAATTCCTACAAATGTCCGGTCGTGCGGGCAGACGAGGAATGGATGAAGTCGGTTATGTTACGGTTGTCGGTACGTCTTTTCAATCGCCGGAGGAAGTTGCACAGCTTGTACTAAGTGATTCAAATCCGTTGGAAAGCCGTTTTTCTCCAAGTTATTCAATGGTTCTTAACTTGTTGCAAAGATTTAGTTTAGAAGAATCTAAAGAACTTATTTTAAAGAGTTTCGGGTATTATTCTTCGGATTACAGATTACAGCCAATACTTGATCTTATGAAACATTATGAAAAAGAAATCGAAGATCGCCAATTTATATGCCCAAATAAATTAACCGACCAAGATTTAAAAGATTTTGACAAAATAAGATTTATATATGTCCAAAACAGACAAACTTATAAAAAAATTCTCAAGCAAGAAAAGAAAAAAAATCGCCCATTGTCTGTAGAAATAGAAGCTTTTGGAGAAAAGAACAAACAAGAACTTCATCAAATGCAGAGTTATGCCTGCAATCAATGTAATATGTATAAGAAACATTCAAAAGCGTTGGAAGTTCGTAAACGTTATGAATCTAAAAAACAGAAATTAGAAAAAGAAATTGAACGTCAAAAAGATATTTATTGGAACAAATTTTTGAGTCATCGTGCTATTTTAGAAGAATTTGGATATTTGCAAAATGACTACCCGACAGATAAAGGAAAAACAACTTCTCAAATTCGTTCGGAAAATGAATTCTATCTTTCTGAAGTAATTTTCTCCGGTGTTTTGGAAAATCTTACACCTTCGCAGCTTGCCGGTGTAATTTGTGCAATTACGACAGAAGATATAAGAATTGATATTCCATATATTCCGTTCTCTGAGCCTGTTAGAAAAACATTAAATAAAATTCGAAATATCAAACGTAAAGTCGAAAAAGCTCAAACAAATCATGATATTGATTCTCCGACATATATCAATCCTTATTTCAGTTCTCTTATTGAATTATGGGTAGAAGGTGCACAATGGGAAACTGTTTCAGAATCAGTAGATATTGGAGAAGGAGATATAGTAAGAGCCTTCAAACGTACGGTAGATGTCCTAAGACAACTCACTACAATAGATAACGTTCCGGAAGCACTTGTATTTACGGCCAGAGAAGCGATTGAAAAAATATTAAAACCGCCTGTTGATTTTGATTAAGATATTGATTTGTTATCACTAAATCCTGTTTTAACAATATTTTTACCAAATTTGGCTTCTAATGAATCCAAACATTTTGCGAGTTTTTCTTTGCGTTTATCCACTCCTAAATTTGTATATAAAGAAAGCTGTTCCGTTTTTTGTTCTCCGATTTTTTCTAATACAACACCTGTTGCGCGGTATAATATATTAGGATTGTATATTTCTTTTAACAATTCAATTGCAGCTTGCGAAACTTCAAGTTCAAAATCTGTAGGAGCGGGTAAATCTTTTTTTGCATAAAAGACTTTAAAATCCTTCGTTCGCAGCATAACCCCTATTTGTAGACACTTTGTTTCGTAACGTCGAAGCTTCCGACATGAAGTATGTATGTGCTTATTTAATTCATTTTTTATATAATTGAAATCTGATGTAAATATTCCAAAAGCTCTTGTGTTTTGTATAGATTTGGGTTGATTTTCCGTATTTGAAATTTCCGAAGTCATTTTTCCTAATAATTCATGCTTCATCTCAAGTCCGTGAATACCTATTTTCTTATCAAGCCAAGCATCAGAACGTTCAACTAATTCTTGAGAAGTTAGTATTCCGGATTTTTTAAGACTTACTGTTAATCGTCTGCCGATACCCCAAATATCTTCAATCGGGGTATTTTTTAATTCTTTTGTTATTTTTCTTTTTCCTATTAAGTATACGTGGTCAGTTGTATTTTTAGCTTTGTCTGAAGCAAGCTTTGCAAGTGTTTTAGAAGAACTTACACCAATTGAAACAGGGATGTCGACAATATCTAAAATTATTTGCCTTAAATATTTTGCAAGTTCATAATAATTTTTTTTATAATATTTAGCTAATCCTGTTAGGTCTATAAAAGCCTCGTCAACAGAATATATTTGAACATAAGGGCTAAAATTTTTTAAAACAGTCATAACCATCGCGGATACGGCATGATAATATTCATGTGAAGCAGTTATATATATGGCTTTCGGGTGTTCTTTTTTCGCCATGAAATAAGGCTCACCCATACGAACACCCATTTGTTTAGCCTCTTTTGAACGAGAAATTACACATCCGTCATTGTTCGATAAAACACATACAGGTTTATTCTTTAACTCCGGATTTTTCTTCTGTTCGCAAGAGACAAAAAACGAATCGCAATCAACAAGAGCTATGTATTTTTGCTTAGTCATAATTAAATATTATTATATATTAATTTCAATAGCAAAAAATATCTTGATGTTTTTTTATAAATAGTGTATCATTAAAAAATAAAAGGTAGAAGTGTTATGAATATTGAGCATGAAGGTTTAAAGATTATGAATAAAAATCAGTTGCAAAAAATTAATATATCAGATATTGAAATAAAATTGCCTGAATTAAAAAATATTTCGGAATCAAAGTCGGCAGTAATCGCAAAATGGTTAATTGCGTGGATTGAAAATGACTTGAAATCAGGTAAAATTCATGTAACAAATCTTTTACCTTCAAAAGCGGAATTTGCTTATAAACTTGGTGTAAGTATCGGCACAATGCAAAATGCATTTAGAATAATTGAAGATTTAGGATACGTTGAATCAAAACAATGTATTGGTACAATGGTAAAAGATTATAGAAATAAATCAACTTCTATCAGAAAACTTACATCTAAAAGAGAGCTTGCTGTGGAAGCTATTAAAAATTATATAAGTTCAAATGACTTTCGAGTTGGCGCAAAACTGCCATCTTCTCGTACAATCGGCGCAATCATAGGTTACTGTTCTAATACAACAAGAATTGCGCTGGAAACTTTATCTAACGCGGGTATCATATCTCACAGATATAAAAATTCCAATGAATACGGCTGGGTAGTAGAAAATACAGATTTTGACGTTAATAATAATCAAAGCGCTCAAACACTTGTCGATATTGTTGTTAAAGATTTGGAAAATTATATAAACAAAAATCTTAAAATTGGAGATAAAATGCCCGTTCATTCACAAATATCAAAGAGTTTGAATGCAAGCATAAAAACAGTTCATGACGCATTAAAAGTTCTTGCGGATAAAGGAATTATACTTCCACGCCGCGGCAGATACGGAACAACTGTAATAAAAATGCCAAACGGTACACAAACATCGGACAGACCGGAAATGTCAATTTTTGCTCCGGCAAAAGATACTGCTTTCTATCATTATGAAAAAACTCAAAATCGCATAAAACAAATGATTGCAAGTGATTATAATATCGGAGATAAACTTCCGTCAATCTTAGAATTATCTTCTCAAATGGATTTGAGCCCTAATACAATAAGAAAAGCTTTTGCAAACTTGTCAAAAGAAGGTTATTTAGTATTTTCACGCGGCCGCTACGGCGGAACATTTGTTATTGATATTCCTGAAGTTGAAACTCAAAGCTTTAAATGGCTTGCTGTAAATCCGGAATTTGCAAAAAAATATCAAAATATTAATTAAGTTATTGCTCTATAACGTGAAAATCTTTATCTAAGTTATTTTCGACCTCTTTTAAGATATCAGAAAGCGGTACGTTTAATGCTTCAGCAATTCTGACAAGCATTGTAATTTTTGGTTCTATTTCTCCGTTTTCAATGCGGCGCAAATTACTTGAATCTAATTCGTATTCAATACAAAAATTATGACGCGATTTAGATTTTGTTGCTAATCGTTTATGTTTTATAATACGCCCCAAGACTTTTAAATAATGTAATGTTTTTTCATTTTTGTATTGCATGTTTTTATTATCAGTAATAACTTTTATAAAAGTTAGGTATATATACCTAATAATAAGGAGAATTATCATGGTTGGAAAAATTGGCTTTAGTTCAATAAAAGGTTCTAAGCATAAGCTTAGGGGTAAATGTAAAAAGGCTGCTTTTACCAAGCCGAGCAGAGCCACGAGCGAAGCGAGAGATGAGCGTGCGTCAACGGAAACGTTGA